>VGRJ01000041.1 GCA_016875405.1 Deltaproteobacteria bacterium
ACGAGCGCGGTGGCGAGCGCAGTGGCGAGCGCAGTGGCGAGCGCGGTGGCGAGCGCGGTGGCGAGCGCGGTGAGTCGCGCGGTGGCCTCCCCGGCTACACCGCGACGCCGGTCCCCGCCGGTGAGTCGCGCGGTGAGCACGGCGAGCGCGGCGAGCGCGGCGAGCGCGGCGAGCGCGGCGAGCGCGGTGAGCGCGGTGAGCGCGGTGAGCGCGGTGAGCGCGGTGAGCGCGGTGAGCGCGGCGGACGTCGCCACGAGGAGCAGGGCCGCGGTCACCAGGTCGTCGACCTCAGCGCGACCGACCTAGGGCCGATCGATCAGCTCGCTGGTCGTGAGCTCGCCGATGCGATCGCTCTCGTCCTCGGCTCGTTCGAGCGGTCGTCCGGTCCCGTCTCGCTGCGGCACCTCGCCGAGGCCGCGCAGCGCGCGGGCAAGCTCGCGGGTGAGCCGCAGCTCGCGCAGTCGCAGATCGCCGCGGCGGTTCGTGCCGACGGAGCACGACGCCTCGCAGCCGGGCTCCGGCCGCGGTTCCGCTTTGCCGGCGGGCGCGTCGGCCTCGCCGAGTGGTTCCTCGACGGCGAGCTCGCGCGCCTCGAGCGTGACGCGACGCAGGCCCTCGAGCGTTACCGCGACGCGGCACGTCGGGCGTTCGCGTCCAAGGCGGCCGAGCTGCCAGGCCATGCGTTCGTCGAGCTGTGCGCCCTCCTCCTCGAGCGGGTCGGCGTCAGCGACCTTCGGTCCGTGAAGTTCCCGGGTGCGTCCGGGGCCGAGACCCAGCTCACCGGTGTGGTCCACGTGCCGGCGGGGAGCCTGCCGGGGCGCGTCGGCATCGGCGAAGGCCTGCGCATCGCGATCGTCGTCCGCAAAGACGGGCGTGACGTCGGTCGCGAGCGAGTGACCGAGCTGCGGGGCAGCCTCCACCATTACGACAACGCGCGAATGGGATGGATCCTGACCGCAGGCCAGGTGCTCTCCGGGGCCCGCGAGGAGGCGAACGCCGAGGGCTCGCTGCCGGTAACGCTGCTCGACGGTTCGACGATCGCGCGCCTCTGCGACGAGCACGGTGTCGCGGTGATCCGCGCCATGCACCCGGTCTCGGTGCCGGACGTCGACCTGTTCGAGGCGCTCCGGTCGTCGTGATCGTGACGATGGCTTGAGCCCACGAGCGCGCGCGCTTATGCCCGTGGCATGAGGGCGCGCGCGGCGGCTGTGGGGGTGGTGCTCGGGTTCCTCTCGGGGTGCTCGAAGTCGCCACCCCCGTCTCGTTTTCCATCCGCCGACGATGCGCTTGCGCGGATGAAGGCCACCTTCGGCTGCGCGAATGGCGTTCAGGCTCACGGCAAGCTGGATCACTTCGGCGAGCGGGGGCGGATCCGCGGAGAGGTCATCGCGATCGCGGTCAACCCGGCGCGCGTGCGCGTCGAAATCACGAGCCCGTTCGGCGCCACACCCTACACGTTGACCTCGGACGGCATCTCGTTCGCGCTCAACGATTTACCAAACAAACAGTTTCTCGTGGGCCCCGCGAGCGCCTGCAACCTCGCCCGCCTCGTCCAGGTGCCCGTCCCGGGCCACGCGCTCGTCTACCTCCTGCGCGGCGAGGCGCCTTTGCTGGTTCACGAGCGCGCGACGGCGAGCCTCGGGTGGGAAGACGGGCGCTACCGCGTCGACATCCCGAGTGCGCACGGCGCCGCGCAGACCGTGCTGCTCGAAGTGTATGACGAGGACTTCTCGCTCGATTGGTCGAAGCAGCGCGTCCGGGTCACAGGCGTCACGACGATGCACGGCGGGAGCGTCGTGTATCAGGCGAAGCTCGGGCGCTTCACGCGCGTCTCGACCGCACCGGCGCGCGTCGACGAAGACGGCGTCGAGCCACCGATCCCACCGAGTGGAGGTCCCTGCGAGCTCGACGTCCCGCGTTCGATCCGGCTCGAGGTCCCGATGACCGGCGACGATGTGCTCTTTCAGTACGATCGCGTCGCCTTGAATCCGCCGCTGCCCGTCGGGACGTTCACGCAGCCCGAGCCTGCCGGTTCGCTTCGCGTCCCCGTCGAGTGTCGAGACCGCTGACAGGGGGGGCGGTCGTTCGATCGTCGGCGAGGTACGACGGCGGCGGGCACATGCGCGCGTTTCCGGTTACCATGCGGCGCATGCCAAGACCGTGGGTCCTCTCGGCGCTTGCCTTATGCACCGCCTGCGCCGCCGCGACGTCCCCGCCGAACGACCCCGGAGGCGCGCCAGCCGCCACCGCATCCGCCTCCGCGAGCGCATCGGCCTGCTACGCGCCAGAGCCCGGCCCCGAACGCCGTCGCTGGTTCATCGACTCGAAGCGGGTGGGCTGCGAAGGCGAGGGCGTCCGCGAGTGCCTGCGGGCACGAGCCTCGGCGACCGAAGAGTGGTCCCTGTTCTACCGCACGATCGAGGGCTTCACGTTCGAGCCAGGCTTCGTCTACGAGCTCGAGCTCGAGGCGGTCCCGGCGCCGGATGCGCCGGCAGACGCTCCGACCACGCGGCTGCGCCTCGTCAACATCCTCTCGAAGACCAAGGAGACTCCATGAAGCCGCCCATCTTTCGGGCCTTGGGCGCCGTCAGCGCGCTCGTCTTGGGCGGCCTCGGTTGCCGCGCGACCCTGCACGCGAACGTCCCGACGCCCGGGTACTACGTGGTCGCTCCGACGGCCCCGGGACTCGCGGTCGTGACACCGGAGCTCTACGCGCCGCAGGTTGCGTCGCCGCCCGAGCAGGCGACCGCGAGCATCTACCTGCCGGGCTCGACGCGACGGTCGGACGTCCAGTACCGCGTCGTCGGGGGGATGGCGGTGCTCGAAGGCGACATGGTCCTCGGGCCAGCGCACCTCGTGCCGACGCTCTACGGATTCCCGCGGTTTGCCGGCAACGCGACCAACGCACATTACGCGGTCGCGTCCACGCGGAGCTCGCACCGCTGGCCGAACGCGACGATCCCGTACGAGATCGATGCGACCGTAGGACCCCCGCAACGCCAGTTCGTCGAGTGGGCGGTTCATCACGTCTCGACCGAGTCGGTCCTGAAGATGCGGCCTCGCGCCTCGGGCGACCGCGACTACGTCGTGTTCACCCAGTCCGGCGGAGGGTGCTCCTCGTACGTGGGCCGCATCGGCGGCCCCCAGTCGATTCAGGTCGGAGGCTGCGGTATCGCAGGCAGCGTGGTCCACGAGATCGGCCACGCGGCAGGGTTCTTCCACGAGCAAACACGAAACGATCGCGACAACTACGTCACCATCGTGTGGGGCGAGGTGAGCCCCGGTGAAGAGGCGCAGTTCAAGCTGAACGAGGGCACGATGGACATCGGCCCCTACGACTACGGCAGCATCATGCACTACTCGGCTGGGGCCTTCTCGAGGAGCGGCAGGCCGACGATTGTGCCGCGCGATCCGAACACGCAGATCGGTCAGCGTGAGGGGTTCTCACCGAACGACAAGGCCGCGCTCGCGGATCTCTACGGCGTCGCCAGGCCGGCGCCGCTTCCCACCGGGCCGATCCCATCGCCACCGGTCATCCCGACCGTCCCGCCAGAGAAGCCTGGCCCCCCGGCCGTGGCGAGCGGCTTCGGAGGGACGTACACCTCGTCCCGCGGCGAGGTGACCTGCGGTGAGAACGGCGTGCTCGTGAACTGCAGCTTCGCCGGCGGCTCGCTGACGTGCGCCTCGAACGGGCCGCGCCTCGACTGCAGCTGGTTCGGCGGAGGCAGCGGGCGGGCGGCGTTCTTGCGGCAAGCCAACGGCGACCTCTCGGGAACCTACGGCGACTTCATGTCGTCGGACAGCCGCGGCCCATGGGACCTCGTACGCAGCCAAGGACAGACCACGGCGTCGCCCTCGCCGACCTTCCCAGGGATCCCTGGATTTCCCGCGATCCCGGGCCTTCCCTCGATCCCGGGCCTCCCCTCGATCCCGGGCTCTGTGATTCCAGGCTTCCCCTCCGCTCCATCAGCGACCGGTGCCCCCTCGCCGCCGCAGCCGCCCGGGAGCCCGCCGCTGCCGCTCCCGCCCATCCCGCCGGGTTGGCCATTCTCTCCGCCCGCGGCGACAGCGCCGCCGCCATGACGCCGTGAACGACGCGCCCGAAACCACCTCCGCGAGGCCACGCGCGGCGACGCTCCGCCCGCGTCGATCGGCGAGCCGCCCGAGCGGATGGGTGGGGCGCACCGTCTCGCGCGGCGTCGTGTACGGGACCGTCCTCGCGCTGCTCCTTCGCCCCGGCTCGAGCCGCGGCTCGATCGCGGAGCAGCGCAACCGCCTCCCTCCACCCGCGCACTGCGAGGATCCGATCGAGGGCGAGTGGAAGGCCCATCAGTACAACGACATGTGGAAGCAGTGGGTCATCTTCCGCCTCGAGATCCGTCGCAAGGTCGGAAGCGCCAACGAGCTCGTCGGGACGATCCACAACGAGACCTGGGCCGGCACCAAGGCCGATCAGGAGCCAGGAGCGTGCAGCGCGACGGTTCCCTACCGCCTGCGCGTGTCGATGCCCGAATCATCCGGAACCTTCATCGACGGGAAGGTGTCGTTCCTCGCGCCGGCGTGGAAGTTCGACGAGCTCGTCTGCGGGAAGCTGCCGATGGGCTTCGGCTATCGGCCCGACCACTTCACGGGGACCGTGGAGGTCGACCGTCAGGAGTTCCAGTCGGTGAACAACGACGGTGGCCGCGCCGTGAACGAGCCGACGCTCTTCCGTCGCGTGCGTTGCTTCGACGCACCGACCCGCAAGCCGACGAGCCAGGTGAAGCCGCCGCCGTTCGTCCCCCCGGAGCGCAGCGACGGATGCTGAGCCGATGGCGACGCTGGCTCGCGCGCCTCGTGCCGGTCGTCGAGCTCTTCCCCCTCACGCCGCTCGGCGCGGCGGTGCTCGTGGGCGGCTACCTCGTGCTCCAGCGCTATGGCTACCGACAT
This sequence comes from Deltaproteobacteria bacterium, assembly GCA_016875405.1. Lineage (GTDB taxonomy): Bacteria > Myxococcota_A > Polyangia > Polyangiales > Polyangiaceae > SYFR01. The sequence continues at coordinate 4,930 of VGRJ01000041.1, forward strand.
CGCGATTTGGTGCTGTTCGCCCTCGGCGCGCTCGCGGTGCTGCTCGTTGGCGTCGCGCTTGTCGTCACGCTGATGGGCACGCTGTTTGTACGCCGAGCCCTCGCTCGAACTGCGACCCCGACCGTCCGAAGGCTCGAGTGCGAGCGCTGGTCGGCGAGCGGCTTCGGCTTCGCGGCGCCCTCGCTCATCCCGCTCCTCACCGTGATGTGGCGCTGGGACGAGCGCCCGGTGCAGGTGCGACAGCGGCGGGCGCGAGGACGACTCGAGGAGGAGGTGCGCCCGGTGCGCCGCGCGAGCGTGCCGCGGGTGTCACGCCGCTTCGAGATCGGTGACGCCTTCGGCCTCGCTCGCATCGTGTTTCATCGGGTCGAGGCCTGCGCGCTCAGCGTCCTCCCGTCGACCGGCGCCCTGCGCCAGCCTCAGGTGATCCGCGGCCTCGCCTCGGGCTCCGACCAGAGCCACGCCGATGGGCGCGCGGACGGCGATCCTTTCGACACGCGCCGCTACGCACCAGGCGATCCGATCCGCTTCGTTCTCTGGAAGGTGTTCGCGAAGAGCCGCGCGCTCATCGTGAGGACCCCCGAGCGCGCACTCAGCCCGGTCGAACATACGGTCGCGTATCTCGTCTCCGGGCGCGGGGACGAGCCCTCCGCGGGTGCCGCACGCATCGCGCTCGATGTCGGAGCCTTTGGCGAAGACTGGCGGATCGGTGCCGACGGCTCGCGGACGCTCGCTCGGACGAAGGAGGAGGCGATGGCGCTCCTGGCCGAGAGCGCCGACGTCTCGGAGAGCGACGCGGGCATCGGCCTCGGACGATTCCTCGACGAAGCCGGCGCGCTCGGGCGCCTCGTGGTGTTCGTCCCGCCTCGCCCGGGTCCGTGGCTCGGGCGTGTGTCCGCGCTCGTCCGCGACCACGGTCGTCGCGTGGACTTCGTCATCGGGACCGACGGCTTCGACGTCCGCCCAAAGGTGCGCCGCTTGCTCGAGCGCACCGATGACCTGCTCTCGCTCGAGCAGGGCACCCCGCTCGAAGAGCTCCGCGCGGTGGTGCGGGCGCTCGGCGGCGGGGCGCGGGGCGCGCGCGTGGTCGTCGTCGATCGCAGGACGGGGCACGCCTACCTGCCGGAGCAGCTCCCGCGGAGCTCCTCGAGCGTCGGAGAAGCCGCGTGAGCCCACCCCGCGCACGACCTGACACAACGTCAGGTAACGAGCAGAGCCCGCTCGCCTGGGCGCGTCACCCGCTCCGCCTGCTCGTCCTGCTGACCGCGTCGCTCGCGCTGTCCTGGGAGCTCACGAGCTGGCTCGGGCGTGCGACCGTCGTGCTCGGAGTCGTCGTCGGCGTGCTGCTTGGCGAGCGCCTCGGACGCTCGCGGTATCGGAGCGCCGTGCTTGCCTGTGGCCCCCTCGTAGGGTTTGCGCTCGTGTCCCTCGTCGGGGATCTCGTCACGCGCTTCGAGCTCGTCGCGGGGCTCTTCGGCTCGACGACCGCGCTCTCGCTCGGGCTCGTCCTGCGAGCCACCGCCTGGACCGTCGCGCCGCTCGCGGCCTTGCGCGCGTTCACGGTGCGCCGTCCGGGCCTCGTGTTCCTCGAGGTTGCGTTCGCCGCAGCCGGGTTCGCCGCGCTCTTCGCGTCGCACCGCGGCGGCGTGCTCGCCCGCCCTCTCTGGCTCGGGGACTGGGCGGTGCGGCACGGCCACGACCCCGCGACCGTGCTCCTCATGGTCGGCGGAGCGGCGTTCGTGACGTTCGCGCTGCTTCTCGCCGCCGAGCACGGTCGTCGCACCAGCTGGCTCACGCTCCTCGCCGTACCGATCCTGGCGCTCGTGCTCGTCATGAACGCAGACCTCGAGCGGCTCGCACAGCTCCCGCGCGCGAGCGACCGTGACCAGCCGCTCACCGCGCACGGCGACCGTCCGAACCAGCTGCCCCAGGCTCCCGAAGCGGACTCGAAACAGACGACCGGGCGTGGCGAGCGGCAGGATGAGCGCGAGGGCGGCGGCAAAGGCGAGAAGGGTGAGAAGGGCGAGACCAGCGAAGGCAAGTCAAAGGACGGCGACGGGCGCCATGCGCGCGACGCGAAGAACGACGCCTCCAACGACGAGAAGGGCCAGCGCGAAGGCCGTCCGCAGGAGGTGAACGAAGGCCGCGAGGACGAGCGCGGCGACGCGAGCGAGCGTCCGCAGGAGCGCGGCGAGAGCGAGGGTCACGACACCGATGCAACGGGGGAGCGACCACCCGACGACCCCTCGCGCGGGGAAGGGCAGGGCGAAGGCGAGAACGCGCCACCGCCACCCTCCGAGGCGCCCGACCTCGAAGATCCGCCGCCTCGCGACAGCCCGCAGAACCGCGAGCCGATGGCGGTGGTGCTGCTCGGGGACGACTACGAGCCGCCAGGCCAAATGTTCTACCTGCGACAGGAGACCTGGAGCCAACTCGGCGATCATCGTCTCGTCGCCACGACGCGCCCGGACGCCGATCGCGACGTCCCGATCGAGTTCCCAGCGCGACCAACGGCGATCGCGGACGCTCCGCCAGAGGGCGCTCGAAAGCGCATCCGCGGCACCGTGACGCTCGTCCATCAGCACCGTCGACCCTTCGCCCTCGAGACGCCGGTGTCGATGGCACCCGCGCGCAACCCAAACCCGAAGCGCTTCGCGCGCGCCTACAAATTCGAGGCTCTGGCGCAGAAGGCGCCGCACGGCTCCTTCGTATCGTCGCGCGTCGGAAACCCCTCGTGGAGCGACGACCTGCGCTCGTACTACACCCGCATGCCGGACGACGCACGCTTCACGGAGCTCGCCAAGAAGCTCGTCGAGAAGCTCGAGCCGAAGCGCCGCGCGCTGCCGTTCTTGCAGGCGCTGACCGTGAAGCTGTGGATGGACGAGCAGCTCACGTACTCGACGCGCCACCGCCATTCCGGCGTCGCCGACCCGACCGCCGACTTCCTCTTCGGCGACAAGACCGGCTACTGCGTCCACTTCGCGCACGCCGCCGTGTACTTGTGGCGCAGCCTCGGCATCCCGTCGCGCGTCGGCGTCGGCTATGCGGTGAACGCCGAGGCACGCGAAGGCTCGGCCCTCATGGTGCAGAGCGGCGACGCGCACGCGTGGCCCGAACTCTACCTCGAAGACGCAGGCTGGGTGGTGCTCGACATCGCGCCGAAGAAGATCCTCGACAAGCCGCCGCCCCCCTCGGACCGCGATGTCCAACGAAAGCTCGCGGAGCTGGCCCGCGAGCCCGAGCCGCCGGAGGATGAGGACACGACCGCGAAGCCTCTTGCGCCGAAGGTGAAGCTTCACATTCCGTGGCGGAAGCTCCTCGTCGCGCTCCTCGTGGGCTCGCTCCTCGTCCTCTACGGCATCAAGGCGTGGCGCCGCCTCGCCCCTCGCGTCGTACCCCGGCGCTCCTTGCCGCGCGTCGCCTATCGGGCGGCGCTCGATAGGCTCGCGGAGGTTGGCTATGTCCGCGGCGAGGGCGAGACGCGCGAGGCCTTCGGACGACGGGTCGCCGAAGAGCTCCCGAGCTTCGCGACGATGACCGACTGGCACGTCGCGGATCAGTTCGCCGATCCGGCGCGCCCCGACCACGGCCGTGACGAGCGCGACCGACGCCGCTGGCTCGCGGCCCTCGCCACGCTCGCCTCCGAGCGACGCTCGCTCGCGAAGACACGCCGCGCGTGGCTCATGCGCCTCTCTCCCGCATCCTTCCTCGCCTCCAAGTGAAAGACCTCTCCATGACCGACGACCTGCACGACGCCCCCGAGCCGAGCTCTCACGATCTTCCCGCCCGAGAGGCCCCTCGCGAGGAAGAGGCCGACGGCGCACCGCTGCGGAGCAAGCACGTCACGCGTGAGAAATCCCCTCCGGTGACGGACCTCGAGAGTGCGTTCAACGTGTTCGCGCGCATGCGTGAGCGCCTTCGCGCCGCCGTGAAAGGGCGCGATGACGTCATCGACTTGATCCTCGTCGCGGTGCTCGCCGATGGCCACGTCCTCTTGGAGGACTTCCCGGGCTCTGGCAAGACGACCCTCGCGAAGGCCCTCGGAGACTGCATCGTCGACGACGAGCCGGATGACGCCATCGTCACCATCCGCCGCATCCAGTTCACGCCCGATCTCCTCCCGTCGGACGTCACCGGCACCACCATCTTCGACCCCAACACGAACCGCTTCTTCTTTCGTCCAGGGCCGCTCTTTGCTCACGTCGTCCTCGCCGACGAGATCAACCGCACCTCCCCGAAGGTCCAGAGCGCGCTCCTCGAGGCCATGGCCGAGAAGCAGGTCACGGTCGACAACCGCACCCGTCCGCTGGACGAGCTCTTCCTCGTCATCGCGACGCAAAACCCCCTCGACGTCGCAGGGACGTTCCCGCTCCCGAACGCCCAGCTCGACCGGTTCCTCTTCAAGATTCGCATGACCCACATCGCGCCGCAGCACGAGCTCGAGCTCCTGCGCTCGTTTCGCGACCTCAAGCGATTAGGCGACAGGCCAGAGCTCCCGCGGGTGACGCGCTCGGAGATCCTCGACGCTCGAGTTGTCATGTCCCGAGCGGTCTACGTCGACGAGAAGATCCATCAGACGCTCGTCGGGATCGCGTCGCGGACTCGCGCCGACGAGCGGATCCTCCAGGGCGCCTCGACGCGCTCGCTCGTCCTCGCGCTCCCCGCCCTGCAAGCTCGCGCGCTCCTCGCACGCCGAAACTACGTCACGGCCGAGGATGTCGACGCGCTCGCGGTACAGATCTTCACGCATCGCCTCGAATTCGCTCCCGGAGTCACCGAGCCAGACACGGTCGTGCGACAGCTCACCGGCATGGAGCTCGAGCGACTCGCGCGCGGGAGCGTCTGATGCGCAACCTGCGCGTCATCCTCGGACCGTGCCTCGTCGCCCTCGCGGCACTCGTCTCCGTCGTCTCGAGCGGCCTCGCCGAGGAGCCCCGCACCGAGCTCGATCCCGGCGCCACCGCGGAGGAGAAGGCGCTCCTCGGGCGCCTCGACGACGACGAGCTCATCACCGCGCGGCGAGAAGCCGAAGCCCTGGTGAAGGAGCACCCCGACTCGATCGTCGGCCACTACGTCCTCGGCCGCGTCCTGCACGCCGCCGAGGGGAGCCTGCCGCAAGCGATGCGCGAGCTCGGGCGAGCCCGCGAGCTCTACGAGGCGCGCCATCCGCGCACGTCCGACACCGAAAATTTTCGCCTTCACCAGCAAATTCTTTACTCGACCGCGTGGCTCGCGCTCGAGATGGAGGAGTTCGAGTTCCAGCTCCAGATCCTCGACTACCACGACGAGCTCTACAACCCGCGCGCGGCAGGCGAGCACGCCTGGCCGCTCCTGCGCCTCGGGCGAATCGATGAGGCGCGCGCCTTCGCCGACCTCGCCGCAAAGAGCCGACAGTCGCATCAGCGTGCGCTCGGCAAGAACGCGCTCTGCGCGATCGAAGGAGAGAGCGAGCGCCGCGACGCCTACCAGCGCGCCTGCCTCGCCGCACTCGAGGAAAAGCGCGCGCTCCCGTCGAAAGACCCGGCGCGCGCCACCCTCGCCGTCGACGCCTACAACGCATCGCTGGCCGCCCTCGCGAACCTCCGCCCGGATGACGCAGAGAAGCTCGCCCTCGAGGGTACACGGACCTTCTCGCCGACGACCGCAAACCCGTGGCGCCTGCTCGTCTCGATGCGCCTGTCACAAGGCCGCACGAGCGATGCCCTCGACGCGCTCCGAGAGATGCTCGCTTGGCGCCGCCGCAGCCCGGCCAACGTGCGCGCTCAAGATCGCGCGAAGACCGACGCGCTCGCCGCCACTGTCTTTCTCCTTGCGAACGAGGCCGAGCGCGGTCTCGCCCTCGCGGATGGACTGCTCGTCTACCCCGACCGTCGCGGATTGACCACGATCAGCTCCGAGCAGGCAACGGGCGGACACGCTCTCTTGCGACGCGCTCTGCGTCGCGCCGTGGTCGCGCTTGAGGACGAGCGCCGCTCCTGGGGGGACCCCGCGGCGCCGAGCGGCTTCGCTCGATTCCGTCTGCTCCTCGACCGCGCCTTCGCCGCGCGGGCCGATGAGGAGCGCATCGTGAAGAGCCTGCTCGATCGACGGAGACTCCTGTCGACGCTGCGGGCTCACCTCACCCGCGGCCTCGAGGACACGCCGATCTGGCTCGCTGGAGATCTCGTCGAGGTACTCGGCCCCGGTGTCGTTGGCGCCGCGCTCGACGAGGCTCGAAGCGAAGAGACTCGTGACGACGTGAAGCCCTACCTCGACGCCGTCGAGGCCGAGGTCGCGTGGCGGGCGGGCGATGAGGAGCGCGCCGTCTCTCTCGCGAGCCGGGCCCTCGAAGCGCTGCCACCGACCGAGGCGCTCCTCCGCGCGCGGACCGCAGCGGTAGCCTTTGCCGCCCACGACGACACGAGCCCTCGAGCGCTCGGCTACCTCGAGCAGGCGCTGTCCCTCGACGGCGGCATCCTCCGTCGACTGGGCCGACGCGTCCCGGCACGCCTCGAGCTCCCGAATGATCCGGTTGGCGTCGCCTTGCGTGAGCACCTCGAGCGCTCGCCCCGCCTCGAGGTCGGAGCCGTCGGCGTCATGATCCGCCTCGACTCGAACGGGCCGAGCCCGAGGGTGTGCCTGCTCGGCGCGAACACCGAAGCTGAGCTGCGGTGCGCGACGCTCGCCATAGTGAAGGACGCACAGGGGAAACCCGTTGCCGACACCGACGCCGCGCGCGCGCTCGCGGCGCTCGTCCACCTCGAGCTCTTCGCGATCCCGCTCGGGCTCTCCGGGCTCGACGTGTCCTCACTCGACGGCAGCACCGTAACGGGCGGCGCTGCAGTACGCGAGAAGCTCGAGCGCGTGCTCGAGGCCGACCCACAAGGGGCCGAGCCGTAGGGCTCCGCAGCATCTCTGCCGTCGCACCGGCGGGGGGGCCGTGCCCTAAGCGCGCACGTCGCGGGTCTCGTCGAGCAACCGCCTCGCGCCGAAGGGATCATCGCAGATGAGCGCATCGACCCCGAGCGAGACGAGCCGTCGCTGCTCGTGAGGGTCGTTCACCGTCCACGCTGCGACCCACAACCCGCGAGCCTTCCAGGAACGCATTCGCGCCTCGCTGACGAGCGCGCGATCGGGATGAACCGCCCGACCGAGACGAGGAGCGAGGACGTCGAGCGGGTAGCGCGCGTCGGTCTCGGGCTCGAGGAGCAGCGCTGTCGGAACCTTCGGGGCGAGGGCACGAAAGAGTGCGAGCATCACCGGATCGAAGCTCGACACGACGAGGCCCTTCCCAGGCTCCGCGCGTCCGAGGAGCCGCGCGGCGAGTCGCGTAGCGGCCACGCGAGAGGGGACGTCTCGCTTCAGCTCGACGTTGACGGCGAGCCCCTCGACACGACAAAAGCGCAGCACCTCCTCGAGCGTCGGTACGCGCTCTCCATCGACCCGTACGGTCGCGAGCGCCGCGAGGTCGAGCGCAGCGACCGCCCTCGGATCCGAGGCCGTGCGCTCGAGGGTGGGGTCGTGCATCACGACGAGGACCCCGTCGCGAGTGGGCCTTACGTCTAGCTCGACCCCATCGGCCTTCGCGTCACGTGCGATCGCGAACGCCGCGAGGGTGTTCTCTGGAGCCGCTCCGCGACAGCCCCGGTGGCCGAAGAGCGCAGGGGAGGGAAGCCCGAGGTAACTGGTCGAGTCCTCGCTCATGTCGCGAGCTCCTCGACTACCTCCATCGCGATCCGTCGCGCCTCGTCAAGCCTGTCGAGCGGCACGCTCGCCGCGCCCACGACCGGATGCCCGCCGCCTCCGTGGCGCCGGCAGATGTCGGCGATGTCGTGCCGCCGCTCACGCCGACACCACGGGTTGTAGCCCACCGAGATCTTGAAGTGCTGCTTCATCCGAAGGAGCGCGACCGAGTACATCGCGTCGGGAGCGAGCGCGTAGGCCACGAACTTTCCGCTCGCGCGGAGCGGCGCCTCAACGAGCTCGACGTAGGACACGTCACCCCGAACGACGAGCGCCTGTCCGATGCGGCGCTGGGTCTCGCTCGCCGCAGTCGCGATCGGTCGCCAGAGCTCCTGCACCTTGTCCGAGGTCGCGACGTCGACGAGCTCCTTCTCGAGCAGCAGCGGCGCGAGCGCGTCGTAGAGCTCACGGTCCCCGTGCTGCTCGATCACGGCCGCGAGCTGCATGACGGGCTCCGCTCTGTCGATCGCCTGCGCCGCGGACTCGAAGCCGGCCGTATCGATGAGATCGGCCCACCGCACGAGCTCACGGTGCTGGTCGAAGCTCACTCCGAAGCGCGCCTCCCCGACGTCTGCGATGAGCTTCGTGCACGAGCCATACGCCCCGTCGTGAAAGTACCGCTCGCTGCCCGCGATCGCCCGAACGCGCTCTGCCTCGGAGGCGAAGGCGGTCACGTGATGATCGAAGAACCAAGTGACCCGCTTGCTCGGCGTGAATCGAAAGTCGACGATGGCGTTCTCGTCACCGCGAAGCCACGCCTCCGGGATCGTCTGCAGGTTCGGCCCGTACCCGCACGAGAGGTAGCGAAAGCGCAGCGACCCGCCGCCCGAGCGCCGACGCAGGTGTGTGAACATCGCCGCGCTTGCGAGCCCGTCGAAGCAGTGCCCGTGTGCCGCGACGACGACCTTTCTTTCTGCCACGCCGGCGTCCTACCACGTCCCGGCAAGCCGCGGGGTCTTTCTGCCTCGAGGCCCGAGGGCTATCGTATCGCCGGTGCGACGCCTCGGCATTCTGTTCGTCCTCCTCGCGTGTGAGGCATCCGTTGCGTCCGCGGCGCCGCCCGAGTCGGGAGCGTTCGGCGCGAAGGGTCGCAAGATCTTCTCGCCGTACGAGGAGCAGACCATCGCGCGGGCGCTCGAGCGACACCGCGTCGAGCTCGAGCCGTCACCCGAGGGCAAGCGGATCGAGGACATCCACATCGAAGTGCTCGAGGTCATCGAGGCGCGCGATCCGGCCCCAGAGTTCTTGAACGCGCTCCACCGCACGACGCGCGACAGCGCCGTTCGTCGCGAGCTCCTCTTTCGTGAAGGTCAGCGTTTCGAGCGCTCGCTCATCGACGAGACCGAGCGCAACCTCCGAAGCCTTCGCCAGCACTCGCTCGTCGTCATCGTCCCGCTCCGCGCGAAGGGCGCCGATGCGGTGCGTCTCTTGGTGCTTGTCAAGGACGTCTGGAGCCTGCGCCTCAACTCGTCCTTCAGGCTCACCGGCCAAGGACTCGAGCAGCTGCTGCTGCAGCCGTCTGAAGAGAACCTGTTCGGCATGCGCCGAACCCTGTCGTCCACCGTCACCTACGACCCGGCGACCGTGTCGATCGGCGCCACCTACGTCGAGCCTCGCTTGATGGACAGCCGAATCCAGTTCGGCGTCACCGCGGGAGTGACCATCAACCACGAGACTGGTCAAGCGGAGGGGACGAGCGGCGCCTTCGAGTACGGAGTCCCGATCTATTCGACCCGGCAGCGCTGGGCTTGGGGGACGAGCCTCTCATGGCGAGACGCCATCACGAGGCGATTTCGTGGCGTCGCGCTGAACGTCTTCAACGGCGACTCCGCGACCGATCCGACGAACGACTGCCCAAACCCAGGACGCTGCATCCCGATTCGCTACGAGAGCGACGTCATCAACGGGACCGTCGGCGTGACGCGCTCCTTCTGGGGACAACACATCCAGCTCGTCCAGCTCGGAGCGACCGGCGACCGGCGCGCGTTCCACGTCGATGACCTCGAGCGCTACGACGCAGACGTGGCGGCCCGCTTCGTCGCGGAGCGCCTCCCGCGAAGCGTGACGCGAAACGGTTTCTTCGCGCGCTATCAGATCTACGAGAATCGCTGGGCCAAGCTTCAAGAGGTCGAAACCCTCGGCCTCCAGGAGAACTATCGCCTCGGCCTCGAGGCGCACGCGCGCGTGTACCCGCTCCTCGGCGTGCTCGGCAGCACGACGTCGCTCATCGGATATGCCGGGTCGGCCTCGTACACCCATGAACTCGGAGACGGGCTCGTGCGCGTCTACGGAGCTGGCGGTGTCGAGATGACGCCCGATCACGCGACGGTCGTCAACGCGACGGTCCAGGGCGGCATGCGGCTCGTCACGCCCCGCTTCAAGCTCGGGCGCTTGATCTCCGACGGGACCTTCACGCTGCGCCCAGAAAATCAGCTAAACGCGCTCTCGTCGCTCGGGGGCGACGGGCGCCTCCGCGGCTACCTGAGCGGCTCGCTGCTCGGCCGCAACCTCGTCGCGGCGAACCTCGAGTTTCGTTCGCGCGCGCTCCAGCTCTCGACGATCATGCTCGGCGGCGCGCTCTTCTACGACATCGGCGACGCCTTCGACGCAGCCTCCGAGTTCCGCCCGAAGCAGGGCGCAGGCTTCGGCCTGAGGCTCGGCTTCCCGCAGCTCGATCGCACCGTGATGCGGATCGATCTGGGCTTTTCGCTCACGCCGACGAGCGGCGAGCGGAGCTGGCTCGACGGCCTCGTCATCACCTTCGACCAAGCGTTCGAGATGCCGCAGGTCACCTCGACGGGCGTCGTCCGGTAGCGAAGCGCGGGGCCGAGGTGGTGCTCTAAATTTACCGATGCCATCGAGCGACACCACGACCCTCGACGTCGAGGCCGGAGCCGAAGACCTCCTCTCAACCGGAGACATGGCGCGCCTCACCGGCAACACGCTCCGCACCGTCCGCTTCTACGAAGAGGCCGGCATCCTGCACCCCGAGCGCCGCAGCACCGGAGGGCACCGCCTGTTCACGCACGCGGAGCTCGAGCGCCTTCAGCTCATCTCGGATCTTCGAGCGGCGGGCTCTCGCTCGACGACATTCGCGCGATGCTCGCGCTGAAGGAGTCGAATCACACGGCCGCGAGCGCTTCGAGCGCGCCCCCATCCACTGCCTGCGCTCGCTTGGGTGTCCTCGGACGCGAGCCCCGGGCTCGGCGGGCCCGAACGACGACCGGCGTCGCTCGGACCGCTCGCGCACCGTCACGCGACCGCCACCTCGTCGATGGCCTCGTCATCGCCCCCGGCGCCCGCCTCCGGGGCGATCGGAGCCTCGTCGGCCTCGGGCTGCGGGGCTGGGTTCGCGCGCTTGTTCTCGCTGCGCGTCGCGGCCTCGTTGACGCGAACCCCGACCAGCTTCGAGACGCCCGGCTCCTGCATGGTGACGCCATAGAGCACGTCGACGGCCTGCATCGTGCGCTTCGAGTGGGTGATGATGATGAACTGCGAGCGGTCGGTCATCGCGCGGATCGCCTCGACGTAACGATCGATGTTGGCGTCGTCGAGCGGCGCGTCGACCTCGTCGAGAATGCAGAAGGGCGAGGGCTTGTACCGGAAGATCGCGAAGAGGAGCGACACTGCCGTGAAGGCCTTCTCGCCGCCGCTCATGAGCTCGATGTTGCCGAGCCGCTTGCCTGGCGGCTGGGCGAGGATCTCGATGCCGGTCTCGAGCATGTCGTTCGGGTTCGTGAGGCGTAGCTCGGCCTTGCCACCGCGGAACATCTTCGGGAAGAGCTCCATGAAGCGGCGGTTGATGCCGTGGAAGGCGTGCTCGAAGAGGCGCTCGCTCTCGCGATTCATCTGCGAGATCGCTTGCTCGAGGTCGCGCAGGGCAGACTGCAGATCATCGCGCTGGGTCGTGTAGTACTCGTAGCGCTTCGCCTGCTCCTCGTACTCCTTCATGGCGTCGAGGTTCACCGCACCCATGCGCTCGATGAGCTGCGACAGCTCCTTGATTCGCGCGCGTTGATCGGCCGTCATCACCGGCCGCGCGTGGAAGTCGCCCACCACCGTCGGCAGCTCGAGGCCTCGGAAGCGCTCGCGAATCGCCTCGAGGAGATGCTGCTGCTCGAGCTCGAGTCGCGTGAGCTCCATGTCGAGATCGCGCAGCGCGGCCTGCACCCCGTCGAGCGAGCTCCGCAGCTGACGGAACTCGGCCTCCGCGAGGGCGAGGCTATGACGAAGATCATCGAGCTCGAGGCGTGAGCTCTCGGCCTCGGCGCGAGCGCGGCGCTGCGACACGCGCGAGTCGAGCAGCTCGCCGCGCGCCTCGACCATCGCCGCAGCGAGCCTGCCTGCCTCGGTCGCGGCCTCCGTGCGCGAGAGCTCGAGCTCCTCGATGCGCTCGACGAGGTCGGCGTGCTGGTGTTCGACGCGATCGAGCGCCGACCGAACGGACTGGACTCGCTCGCGGACCGACGCGAGGAGGACCTTGCGCTCGGTCACCTGCGACTGCTGTCGTGCGAGCTCGTCACGAGCCGCGATGTCCTGCTCTTCGGCGCTCTCGAGGAGCTCGCTGAGCGAGGTGCGGACCGCCAGGGCATCGTCGAGGATCGCGCGCGTCTGCTCCTCCTTCTCGCGCGACGTCTCGGACTGGAAGTCGAGCTCGGCGAGCTCATCGGCGACCTCGCCGCGGCGGCGGCTGACGAGCCCGAGCTGCTGCTCGAGCCGCCGCAGATCCTGCTCGGCCGTCACCTTCGCGAGCTCGGCCTCGTGAGCCCGGCTCTTCGCGGCGTCGAGCTGCTCGCGCAGGCGGACGAGCCGCTCGCGCATCTCGGCGACCTCGGCGCGCTGCTGATCGACCTCGCGCACGAGCCCCTCGCAGAGCTCCTGAAGCTCCCGCATCTCGCGCTTCTGCTCGAGCATGCCAGCCGCGAAGGCGTCGCCGGCACCCCCGGTGATGCGCCCGTCGCGGTGGAACACGGTCCCATCGAGGGTCACCACGTCGCAGTCGACGGTCTGCGTTCGGAGCCTCTGGGCGTGCTCGGGGCGCTCGACGAGGATCGCATCGCCGACGAGCGCACGGACGACCGGCTCATCCTCCGGCGTGAAGCGGATCCGGTCGACCATGAGACCGAGGACACCCTCGCCGCCGATCGCGCGCGTCGACATCGGCCCGAGGAGCTCGAGCGGCGAGTGCACGACGAGATCGAGCGCCGAGGGGAGGGCGCGAGGAATCACCGTGGCCCGGCCGCGACGACCATCGGCGAGGGAGCGCAGGAGATCGACCGCGCGGTCGACGTCCGACACGATGACGCACTGGAGTCGATCGCCGACGAGGCCCGCGAACGCGGCCGTGATCTCGGCCGGCACCTCGACGCGGTCGGCGATGATGCCGCCGAGCGCCGCGTCCTTGGTCGAGAGCAGGCTCTTCACGCCCGCGCCCAGCCCATCCATGCGCTCCGAGAGCTCGGTGAGCGCCGCGAGACGGCTGCGGCGACGGTTCAGGTCGCCGGTCTGCTTCTCGAGCGATTGCTCGGCCGCTTGCAGCGTCTTCTGAAGCAGCGGAAGCTCGATGGACAGCGCGTCGCGCTCGGCCACCACCGCGACCCGCTGCTCGACGAGCTCGGCCGCTCTCACCGCCATCGTCTCGCGCTTGCCGTCGAGCTCGGACTGCTCGAACGCAAGCCGCTCGAGCTCCTCCGAGAGGCGGAGCCTCCGCCCCGACATCTCGCGCGCGCGCTGCTCGATCGCTTGAAGGGCCGCCTCGGACCGCGCGATCGTCGCCGAGCTCTCGGCCTGCCGCTGACGCAGCTGGAGCAGGTTGCGGGCCGACGACTCGCTCGCCTGTCGGAGCGCCTCGAGCTTCTCGGCTTCGGCCTCCACGCTCTGGGTCTCGCGCTCCTCCTCGTTCTCGATGGTGTCGAGCTGGTCGACGAGCACGTCCCGCTCGTCGGCGAGGGCGGTCGCCTTCTCCTCGAGCGCCACCTGCTCCACGCGCTCACGCTCGAGCCGCTCGACGAGCGAGCCATGCCGATCCCGCGATCGGTCGAGCTCGCTCTCCCACTCGCGGACGTCGTTGTCCGAGTGGAACGCCTGCGTCTGAGCGCGCTCCGCGGCCTGCTCCGCCTCGTGGGTGCGCTGGCGCGTGACCTCGATCTCCGCGTCGCGCGTGTCGACCTCGGTGCGCTCGCGCTCGACGCGCTCGGCGAGCTCGCCCCGACCGTTCAGGGCGACGTTGGCGCGCGCGAAGAGCTCGAGCCAACGATGCGACGCGTCCCAGAGCGAGAGGTCATCGAGCTCCTCGCGGTACTTCACGTAACGCTCGGCCTTCGCGGCCTGACGCTTCAGGTTGCCGATCTGGCGCTCGATCTCGCTGACGATGTCATTGACGCGCGTCAAGTTCTGGCGCGTCTGGTCCATCTTCTGCTCGGCCTGCTTCTTCCGGGCCTTGTACTTCGTGATACCAGCGGCCTCCTCGATGAGGACGCGTCGGTCCTCCGGGCGCGCCGTCACGATGAGGCCGATCTTTCCCTGCTCGACGATCGAGTACGCCTTGCGACCGACGCCGGTGCCGAGGAAGACGTCGGTCACGTCGCGCAGGCGGACCGGGATCTTGTTGATGAAGTACTCGTTCGAGCCGTCGCCGTGGAACAGCCGGCGCGTCACCGCGAGCTCGGGGTAGTCGCGGTACTCGAGCGGCAGCGAATGCGCGCCCGCCGGGTCGCTGTTGTCGAAGGTGATGGTCACCTCCGCGAAGCCGGCCTGCTGGCGGGTCTCCGAGCCGGCGAAGATGACGTCGCCCATCGCCTTGCCGCGAAGGGCCTTGGCGGACTGCTCGCCCATGACCCAACGGACGGCGTCGACGACGTTCGACTTTCCGCAGCCGTTGGGGCCGACGATGCCGATGACGTCATGGTCGAAGTGGACGACGGTTCGATCGACGAACGACTTGAACCCGCAGATCTCGAGCTTCTTGATGTGCATGCGAGGCGTGCCTCGGGGAGGTGGCGCTGCGCGAGGGGCGTGACCTCGCGCGGCGGTGCTGTGGAGCCGTCACGTGCCGACCCCGACGACGCTCGTCAGGCCGAGGGCAGGAAGATGCCCTCGTCACAGCCGCGGGTGGTAATGTCGACATGCATCGACAGGCGTGTATGGTCACCCACGGCGATGTACCGTCACGTGATGCACGGCACGACTACACGCTCGCGCAGTGGGCCGCAAGAGTGCTTCTTTTTCAGCCATTGATTCCAAACACTTGCATCTTCACGTGAAAGGTAGCTTCGAGGCTTTTCCGCGGCCGCTATGGCGTCACTGGGTGCCCCCGCCACCGCCCGCGGTCTTCATTCCTTCGCGTCCGGTGGCGGTTGACAACGCTCGACCGTGTTTCTAGAGCTTCCCCAGCGATGCCTACCTACAACTACGAATGCACGGCCTGCGGCCACGCCTGGGAGGCCGTCCACTCGATGAAGGACAGCCCGCTCAAGGACTGCCCGAGCTGTCGCAAGGACACGGCGCGGCGTCGGATCTCTGGCGGCGGCGGCTTCATCTTGAAGGGCGGCGGCTGGTACAGCGACCTCTACGCGTCCTCGAAGCCACGCTCGGACGGCGGCTCGTCTTCGAGCGGCAGCGCGACCTCGAGCAGCAGCACCTCGTCGAGCGCGACCACCAACACGTCGTCCTCGTCCGGCAGTGGCTCGTCCGGCAGCAGCTCGTCCGGCAGCAGCTCGTCCGGCAGCAGCTCGTCCGGCAGCAGCTCGTCCGGCAGTGGCTCGTCCAGCAGTGGCTCGTCCAGCAGTGGCTCGTCGAGCGCCTGACGCTCGTCCTCAGCGTCGGAGCGAAGAGCCTCGGTCGTTCGGGCCACGGCCTCGAGCCACGGCTCCCGTGGGCCCGCGGGTCAGAGGCCGAGCTCGGCGAGGCGCTCGCGCGACCGCAGCTCGGCAAGGCGACGGATCAGCACCTCGGCCTCCGAGTGATCCGCGCGCCGCCCCTGCAGGTGTACGAGGAGCCGCATGGCGCCGTCGCGGTCCTCGAGGTCGATCGCGAGGTGGGCGAGCGCTGCGAGAATGTCGGGGTGATCGCCGTGGAACGTCCGCGCGTGGCTGAGGAGGTCCACCGCGCCGACGCGATGCCCGGCCGCGCGGCAGAGCTCGGCGAGGCTCACGAGCGCGTCGAGGTTCGACGGCTCGAAGTCGAGGACGGCGATGAAGGCATCCTGCGCCTCGAGCGTGCGACCTTGCTCGGCGAGGAGCACCGCGTACCGAAGCCGAAGGTCGACGTCCCGAGGCGCGAGCTCGATCGCCATCGCGAGCGCGCTGACCGCATCGTCACGCACCCCGCCGGCGATGGCGTTGGACGCGTGCGCGAGCAGCTCACCCAAGCGGTGGGTCGGGCGAGGCAGGCGAAACCACGGAGTGGCGCGAGCGACGTCGAGGGCGGGGGACTTCATGGCGACCAGGTTTGGCAAGCGTCATGCCGACTCGTCACCATGAGATTTCGGCCACTTGAGGCGCGCATGGCGCCAGGAAGCTGACGCTGCCGGCCCTCGATCGTCAGCTCACGCGCGCTTGAAGCGACCCGCGAACGGGTTGTTTCGGAAGCCGTCCCCCCCGCGCGCCACCTCGGCCTGGGGGCGACTGCCGGGGCGACCGCCGCCCCCCTGGCGTGGGCGGCCGCCGCGCTCGTCGGACCCGCGTTCGGGCTGCGCGCGGTCGTCCCGAGGTCCGCCTCGCGGGAGCGCCTCTCCACGCTTGGCGGTCAGCGAAATGCGCCTCCGCTCGAGGTCGACCTCGAGGACCCGCACCTTCAGCTTGTCGCCGACCTTGACCACGTCGGACGGGTTTTGGACGAAGCGGTCTGCGAGCTGCGAGACGTGCACGAGCCCGTCCTGATGGACGCCGACGTCGACGAACGCGCCGAACGCCGTGACGTTGGTGACGACGCCCTCGAGCTCCATGCCGAGCTTCAGGTCGTCCATCGTGCGGACGTCGTCGCGGAACTTCGGCGGCTCGAACGACGCGCGCGGGTCGCGGCCCGGCTTCTTCAGCTCGGACAAGATGTCGTTCATCGTGAACTCGCCGACCTCGGCGCCGACGTAGCGGCGGGCGTCGATGGCCTGCGCGGCCTTCTCGCTCCCGACGAGGTCGGTCACGGCGACCCCGAGATCGGCCGCGATCCGCTCGACGAGGCCGTAGCGCTCCGGGTGCACCGCGCTCGCGTCGAGCGGGTGCTCGCCCCCGCGGATGCGGAGAAAACCCGCGCACTGCTCAAAGGTCCGCGGCCCGACGCCAGCGACCTCAAGGAGCATCTTGCGGCTCTTGAACGCGCCATGCGCGTTGCGGTGATCGACGATGCGCTTCGCGAGCGTCGGGCCGATCCCGGCGACGCGCGCGAGGAGCGGTGCGCTCGCGGTGTTGAGCTCGACGCCGACCGAGCTCACGCAGCTCTCGACGACCTCGTCGAGGCGCTTCGCGAGCAGGCCTTGGTAGACGTCGTGCTGGTACTGCCCAACGCCGATGCTCTTCGGGTCCACCTTGACGAGCTCGGCGAGCGGATCCTGGAGGCGCCGCGCGATGCTGATCGCGCCTCGGATCGTGAGGTCGAGATCGGGAAACTCCTCGCGCGCAACGTCACTCGCCGAGTACACGCTCGCGCCGGCTTCGCTGACCGCGACGCAGGGGACCGCGCCGAGGCTCTCGGAGGCGAGCAGCTCCCGCACAAACGACTCGGTCTCGCGCCCGTGGGTTCCATTCCCGACGGCGACAGCGGAAGGGCCGTATTTCTTGAGGAGATCGCGGACTTTACGCTTCGCGTCGGCGAGCGCGCCCTCGCCTTGGACGAGGTAGACGGTGGTGTGCTCGAGGAGCTTGCCGGTGTCATCGACGACCGCGCACTTGCAGCCCGTGCGCTGACCAGGGTCGATGCCGAGCACGGTGCGCGTACCGAAGGGCGCCGCGAGCAGCAGCTCTCGCAAGTTCTGCGCGAACACCTCGACCGCCTGCCGATCCGACTGCATCTTCAGCTCGACGCGGACGTCGGTCTGCACGGTCGGGAGGAGCAGGCGCTTGACCGCATCGGCGACCGCGGTCTGCAGCTCGCCCGCCCACGGCGACGCCGGCTTCACGCCCGCGAGGCCCGCCACCTGGGGGAGCAGCGTGGTCGTGTCGAGCTCGAGGTCGACCCTGAGGACGCCCTCCGACTCGCCGCGGCGGATCGCGAGGTAGCGGTGCGAAGGGATGCCGGCGACCGGCTCGCGGAACGACGCGTACGTGTCGAACTTGGTGGTCTTCCCCTCGTGCTCGCGCGTCTTGCCGACCGCGATCACGCCCTCGCGCGTGTAGGCTTCACGCACTCGGCGACGAACCTCTGCGTGCTCGGCGATGCGCTCGGCGACGATGTCGCGCGCGCCGGCGAGGGCCGCGGCGACGTCCGGGACCTCCTTGGCGGCGTCGACGAAGGCCTGCGCCTCGCCCGCCGGCTCGCCCTCCGCGGGCTGCTCCCAGATGCGCTCGGCGAGGGGCTCGAGGCCGCGCTCGCGCGCGATGATGGCTCGTGTGCGGCGCTTCGGCTTGAAGGGGAGGTAGAGGTCTTCGAGGTCGGCCTTGCTCTGGCAACGGCGGATCTTCGCCGCGAGCTCAGGCGTGAGCTTGCCTTGCTTCTCGATCTCTCCAAGGACCGTAGCGCGCCTGTCGGCGAGCTCGGCGAGGTAGAGCCGTCGCTCGTCGATGGCGCGGATCTGCACCTCGTCGAGGCCGCCGGTCTGCTCCTTGCGGTAGCGGGCGATGAAGGGGACGGTCGAGCTCTCGGCGAGCAGCTTGACGACCGCGGCGACGCCCGAGGCGGGCAGATTCAGCTCGGCGGCGATGACGGAGACGGGATCGGCTTCGTGAGTCACGGGGGGGCGTGAGTGCCACGAACGTGAACGTTCGTCCAGGCCATGATGCACGTCGCGGCCGAAATTGCTGAACGAGCGCGCTCCTCGGACGCGAGGGGCCGCGTCGAGGCTCAGTGCGCGAGGCTCAGTGCGCGAGGCCCTGCAGCGTCTGGATGAGCGCGCCGGCCTGGCTCTTGTCGAGCGAGAGCGACAGATCGAGATCGGGGCCGACATCGCGGACCTCGATCGACTTCATCAGCTCGACGAGCCCGAGCTGCTGGACGGTCTTGTCCTTCGACGCACCATCGATCGCGCCGCGAATTTCCGTCGCGAGGTTCGCCGCCTGGGAGGGGTTCGAGAAGCGGCCGTGTAGGTGAACCTTGGCGCCCTCGCTCACGTCGATTCCGAGGGCGAGCGTCTCGAGGTCGCTCGCCCCGAGCATGCCGAGCTGCCCGCGCGCGTCTGGGTTGGTCCGCACGGCGAGCCACACCGGATTCTTCTCGACGGGGCGGCGCACGTCGGCGAGCGCGGCCTTCGGATCGTTCGTCGCCATGGCGCGCTCGATGGGACCGCCGATGAGGACGTACTTGCCGCGGAACGCGATGTTCATCCGCCCGCCGTCGAAGCGGTAATACTTGCCGGTCTTGCCTTCGACGGCCTCGGGCGCGGCCTTGTCATGCTTCTGGATGAAGTCGAGCACGCGCTTCTCCGAGTACTTGCCTTCGAGCACGAACACCACGTCGCGCTGGTTCTTCGTGGCGGTCGGCCCGAGGATCACGGTGAAGCCCGAGAGGTCCTTCCACGGGTCGACGCCGAGCTGCTTCTTCAGCTCGTCGAGCTCGCGCTTCGCATCCGGGCGCTTCAACATCGAGGCCTGGACCTCCTTGAAGACCGGCGACTTCCGTAGCCTGTCGACGTCGACGTGGAACACGCCCAGCGAGTCCGCGGTCGCGTACTGGAGGGCAGGGCCGCTGGCGCGTGCGGCGGCGGGCCACACGAGGGCGACGACAGCGAACAGGAGGACCGTGACGAAGCGAGACATGAGGGCTCCTCGGTGAATCCGGAGAGGTGGGCGGCCGACGCGGACGCCCCGATACGGTACCAATTTCGACGGCGCGCGGCCCATGGAATTGCCACGGGCCTCGCCGCAAACGTGCCTGCTGGGTCAGGGGTCTCTTAGAGCTTCTTCGCTCGCTTTTGGACGACGATGAGATGGCAATCGCCGTCGTTCGTGCACACGTACCCCGACTCGCCCTCGAGCGCGCCGCCGCTCGGCATCGGGAACGGCACGAAGTTGCAGTCGGGCGCGAAGAAGTCGCCCGTCTTCATGAAGGGGATCTTCGGCGTGGACGCGTCGGCCTCGAGGACATGGATCGAGAAGTCGATCTGGAGCTTCCCGAGCCCGAACCCCCATTCGCGCCGAGCCAATCGATCACGGCCGACGTCGCGCGCAAGCACGGCGGGCACGCCGTCGTCGACGAGATGGCGACGGGCACGCGGGTCGTCCTTGAGCTCTTGTCGTGAGCGCTCGGGCCTGCCTCGCTCACGGGCAGGCGGAGGCGTCGGGATACGTGATGAGGACGCACTGCTCGGCGTGGAGCTTCGAGCAGTCGGTCTCCTTCGAGAAGTAGTCGACGCAGTAGTCGACCGTACCCTTGTCATACGTCAAGTTCGGCCCGGCATAGATCGATTGAAGCAGGCCGGGACAGGGCTTCGACGTCCCGACGCACTTCACCGCGAGCAGGCGGTCGAGCAGCGTCTTCGAGAGGACGTCGCAGGCGTCGGTCTCGCTCACGCATTCACCGTTCGGGCTCGGCTTCACCCGCGTATCGACAGCGCTGCCAGTGCTGCTGTTCTGGTCGAGCTGGGGGTTGTCCCCATCGTCCCCACCACAAGCGGTGAAGAGCACGAAGCCGAGGAGCATGGCGAAGGAGGCTGACTGGCAAAGCATTGTGAGGAAAGTTTAGTCCAACTCCGAGTCGAGGGCCGACGGAATCAGGGCGAGCCGCGGGCGTCGTCGTCGCACGGCACCACGTCGATCCCCACCTGCCGCATGAGCCGCAGCGCGTTCGAGGTCGCGACCGGCCCTGGGCGCATGCGGTAGTCGAACCCCATCGTGCCGTCGGCGACGTGCTCCTGGAAATGGACGTTGACGACCTCACCCGCCGTCTCGCCCTCGAGCGCGACGAGCCCGAGATCGTGAGACGACACCGCGCCGATCGCCCCGCGGTCGACGAGGTGCCGCACCACCGCCTTGGCGCCGAGGATGCGCTCGCGCGAGTTGGTGCCATGGAGCACCTCGTCGAGCAGGAAAAACACCGGACGGCCGGGCTCGCGCACCGCGTCGACGACCGCCTTGAGCCGGCGCACCTCGGCGAAGAAGTGCGACGCTCCGGTGGCGAGGGAGTCGTCGATCCGCATGCTCGTCCAGACCCGAAGCTCGGACATCACGAGGTCGTCGGCGCACACCGGTGCCCCGACCTGCGCGAGCACGGCCGCGACGCCCATCGAGCGCAGCATCGTGCTCTTCCCCGACATGTTGGAGCCGGTGATCATGAGCGCGCGCACCCGGTCGAGCGAGACGTCGTTCGTGACGCGCGACCGCGGCGCGACGAGCGGATGGCCGAGACCGCGCGCGACGAACCGAGGTCCTTCGGGCTCGACCCGCGGCCAAGCGTAGTCCGGGTGCTCGGCGGCGAACGTCCCGAGGGCCGTCAGCGCCTCGAGCTCCGCGAGCGCCTCGAGCCAGCGCGCGACGTCGGCGCCGTGTCGACGCCGCCACCCCTCGAGCCGAGCGGCGGCGAACACGTCCCAGGAGAGGAACACGTTCGCGACGACCTGGATGAGCGCGTTGTGCCGGACGGCGGCGAACCCGAGGAGCACGTCGAGATCACTGAGCGCTCGCGCCGCTCCACCACCGCCGCGGAGCACCTCGGCGAGGGCGGCGAGTCGAGCGGCCTCGAACGGCTCACGCTCGGCCCGAGCGAGCACGGCAGGGTAGCCGCCGAGCGGCGAGTGTCGGGTCGCGATCGGCCCGAGCACGGCCTCGGTCCGGCCGCGGAGCACGACGCCAAGGACGACCTGCGCGAGCACCGCACCGCCGAACGGCCTCGTCGCCCAAGCGAGGCCTGCGGCTGACAGCCCGCCGAGCACCAGCGTCGCGAGTACGAGCACGAGCGCGATCACGACCGGAATCGACTCGCCCCGCTCGCTCGCCCAGCGGAGCGGAGCCGCAGGGTCGTGCGCCGCAAGCGAGCTCCGCACGCGGCGGCCGAGGAGGGCGAGATCTTCACGAAACGCGGCGCGGCTTGCGAGCTCGCGCACCGCGGCCTGCCGCTCGGCGACGGCCGACGCCTGCGAAGGCTCGAGGAGGGGCTCGGCGAGGCGCGACCGCCGAGTGGGGTCTCGGTGGTGTCGAGCAGCTCGAAGAGCGAGCGGTCCCCGAAGAGGTCGAGGTCGTTCGCGTAGGGGTGATCGGTCGGGCGATGCTCGAGGCCGCGGTGCCACGGCTCGCTCGCCGGGGCTCGGTACGTGCCGTCGGTGCGCGCGAGCCCGCGCCGCACGAGGTCAAGGCGACGGGACTCCTCGAACTCGAGGGTGGCGACTCGCGCGTGCCGCACGACGAGCACGACGAACACCACCGCGAGCGCAAGGAAGGCGAGACCGAGCTCGGGCGTGCGACGCACGAGACCGACGAGCCCGACCCCGGCCAGGGCGAGGAACGCGAGGCCGCGCGCCCGGCCGATCGAGGCGTCGCGGCGTGCAAGCTCGGAGAGCTGACGCTCGACCTCCACGAGCCGCGTCGCGTAGCGCTGACGCACCTCGTTCACCCGGGGCCTCTCTTCACTCATGACGCCGGTTCGTTACCACGGACGAGCGGCCGTGATTACAATGCCGCGGTGTCGAAAGAGTTCGAGCCGCTCCCACCGATCGCGGTCCCCACCGGCCACCCACCAGGACGCGGCATCTACTGCAACCGAACGCTGAACCTCCGGTCGATCAAGGTGATCGGCTACGACATGGATTACACGCTCGTGCACTACCGCGTGCGCGAGTGGGAGCGGCGCGCCTACGAGTACCTCCGCGACGGGCTCGCGGTCCGCGGCTTCCCGGTCAACGCGCTCGAGTTCGACCACGATCTCGTGGTGCGCGGGCTCGTCGTCGACGTGCAGCGCGGAAACTTGCTCAAGGTCAACCGCTTCGGCTTCGTGAAGCAGGGTCTCCACGGCACGACGCCGATCGAGCACGAGCTGCTGCGGCGCACGTACCTCCGCACCATCATCGACCTGTCGGACCCGCGCTACGTCTTCCTGAACACGCTGTTCTCGCTGTCCGAGGGCTGCATGTACGCCCAGCTCGTCGACAAGATCGACGCGGGCGAGATCCCGTCGCTC
This sequence comes from Deltaproteobacteria bacterium, assembly GCA_016875405.1. Lineage (GTDB taxonomy): Bacteria > Myxococcota_A > Polyangia > Polyangiales > Polyangiaceae > SYFR01. The sequence continues at coordinate 27,907 of VGRJ01000041.1, forward strand.
GGTCGACCGGAGGCGCCCGGCGAAGCCCACGCCGGGTACCGCGCCCTCTACGACGCGGTGCGGAGCAGCATCGACGCCGCGCACACCGAGGGGCAGCTGAAGGCCGAGGTGGTCGCCGACCCCGAGCGCTACGTCGACCTCGACGAGGGGACGGTCCTCGCCCTGCTCGATCAGTTCCACTCGGGCAAGCGCCTGCTGCTCATCACGAACTCCGAGATCGACTACACCGCGGCGATGATGGGCTACGCGTTCGATAGGTTCCTACCGGGCAACATGACCTGGCGGGAGCTCTTCGAGCTCAGCGTCTGCGGGGCTCGAAAGCCAGGCTTCTTCGAGTCGCGCGCTCCCTTGCTCGAGGTGGTGGATCTCGAGCGCGGCCTCCTCAAGCCACAGCTCGGCCCGCTCCGCGCCCATGGCGTCTACTTCGGCGGCAACGCGAGCGCCGTCGAGCAGCACCTGGGCGTCGCGGGCGACGAGATCCTCTACCTCGGCGACCACATGTTCGGCGACGTGCACGTCTCGAAGCAGGTGCTTCGCTGGCGCACCGGCCTCATCCTGCGCGAGCTCGAGGACGAGATCGCCGCCGTCGAGGGGATGAACGAGACGCACCGCGCGCTCGGCGAGATGATGCGCGAGAAGGAGCGGCTCGAGGATCGCTTCTCGCAGATGCGCCTCGATCTGCAGCGGCAGCGGGCAGGCTACGCTGCCCGGAACCTCGACTCGCCCGAGAGGCTGACGGTCCGGATGGCTCGCCTTCGCTCCGAGCTCGTCGCGCTCGATGAGCGCATCGCCCCGCTCGCGGTCGCCTCGTCGCGCGCCCTCAACGATCGGTGGGGTTTGCTCATGCGCGCGGGAAACGACAAGAGCCAGCTCGCGCGGCAGATCGAGCGCTACGCCGACATCTACACCTCGCGGGTGTCGAACTTCGTGTATGCGACCCCGTTCGCCTACCTGCGCTCGCCACGCGGCAGCCTCCCGCATGACGCGCTGACCCCAGGGGAGTGAGCGCACCAGCGCCGGCGCTACGACGGACGATCATCCATCACGCCAAGCGCTCGTGCGGCGCGTCGACGAGCCCGAGCATCAGCGCGCGGAGGCTTCCGAGCTCGGCGACGAGGGAGCGAGGGCCAGGAAACGCCGCCCCGGTGTGGCCGAACATTCCCGAGAGCGCGACCGCGACGGGCAAGCCCGGAGGGCACGCCGCCGCGAGCTTCGGCGCCTCGACCCAGGGGATGACGTCGTCGTCGCGGCCGTGCGCGATGAGCAACGGCGCACGCAGTCGGGCGAGCGAGGGGCGCGGGTCGGCGAAGCCAAAGCGCTCCCCCGCGCGAGCGAGCGCGAGGTCGAGGCAAGCCTCCGCGCCGGGCGCGAGGCCGGCGCCCACGAAGAACAGCGCGCGCTGCGAGGGCGGGAGCGTTCGAGCGAGCTCGTCGGCGAGCGGCACACGGCGCTCCGGCGGTCGCAGCTCGGGCTTGCCCCAGGTGCGACAGGCCATCTCATGCCACGCGGCGACGAGCGGACCACGTGGGCCTTCGACGTCGAGGTAGGGCGCGAGGTTGACGAACAGCGCCGGCGCGTTCAGCGGGTCGTGCGGCAGCGCGAGCGGCACCCCGCAGTCGTACGCGCGCCCGGTCGCAGCGAAGCGAATCGTGGCGCCGAAGTCGACGTACCCGCCGAACACGATGAGCCCGCCGACGAGCCCGCCCTCGAGCGGTCGCGCCGCCACCTCGAGCATCGGCAAGGAGCCGAACGAGATGCTGAGCGCCGCCGGGCGGGGCAGGCCGCGAGCGCGCGTGAGGTCGGCGAGGAGCCTGAGGGCGACCGCGACGTCCTCGGCCGCGGCGGGCGCGACCTCGAGGGCGAGGTGCGTGCGGACGAACGGCGCGACGACGAGGAGGCCCGAGTCAGCAAGCACGCGGCAGAACCGGTCGAGCCGCGGATCGTCGGGGCCGCGCGGATGCAACCCCGGCACGACCAGGAGCCCGCCGGTCGCACGCCGGCGGGCCGGCTCGAACACGTGAACGTCGAGCGCTCCGCCCGGGGCATCGAGCGCACGACGCACCCGAGAGACCTCACGCGGGCTGCCCTTCGACCAAGGGCCGAGCCAGGCGGCGAGGCCCGCCGCGCGTCGATGTCGCTCCATGGAATTCACAGCACTTGTAGTAAGACCATTGCGCATGGAAGGCCACTCGACCAAGCACGTCGTCACGTCGCTGTTCGTGAACCTCGCGATCACGCTCGCGAAGGGGGTCGCCGCGTTCTTCACAGGCTCGGGCGCGATGCTGGCCGAGACGATCCACTCCGCCGCCGACTGCGGCAACCAGGGGCTGCTGCTCGTCGGCATCAAGCGCGCGAGCCGCAAGCCCGACGCGAGCCATCCGCTCGGGTACGGGCGCGCGCTCTACTTCTGGTCGTTCGTCGTCGCGCTGCTCCTGTTCACCGGCGGGGGCGTCTTCTCGATCTACGAGGGGGTGCACAAGCTGCAGCACCCCGAAATGCCGGACAACCTGCTGCTCGCAATCGGAATCCTCGTGTTCTCGCTGGTCCTCGAGGGGGGCGCCACGCTCGGCAACATCCGCGCGCTCCACGAGAAGCGCGGGACCACGCCGTTTTGGACCTACCTCCGCAAGACGACCGACAGCGACCTCGTCGTCGTCTTTGGTGAGAACGCGGCGGCGACGCTCGGCCTCGTCCTCGCACTCGTCGCGATCCTGGCAAGCCATTTTCTCCGCGATCCGAGGTACGACGCCATCGGGACGCTCGCGATCGGCGTCGTGCTGGTCGGCGTCGCGGTCTTCCTCGCCGTCGAGGTCGTGTCGCTGCTCGAGGGTGAGGCGGCCGATCCCGCGCTTGAAGCCGCGGCGCTCGAGCTCGCCGGTGCGGAGCCTGCCTTCAAGCGCGTGCTTCAGCTCTTGAGCGTCCAGCAGGGCCCAGGCGAAGTGGTGATGGCCCTCAAGGTCGAGCTCGCCTCCGACGCCACCTCGGATGAGGTGTGCCGCGCGATCAACGCCTTCGAGGGCGCGCTCCGCGCTCGGCATCCGGAGCTCAAGTGGGTCTTCGTCGAGCCTGACCGTCCCGAGACGGCGGAGCGCTCGGTCGCCGCGAAGGGTGGGGCGGTGCGCGCCGACTGAGGCGTCGCTCGCGGTGGTCGGCGTGGCCCGTCCGCCCGGATCGTGGTAGTCCCCTTGCACGATGAAGTTGTTCTTCGGCGCGCTCTACGGCGTCTCCGCCATCCTGTTCCTCGGCTTCATGGCCTGGATCGTGACGCGGATGATGCACCTCGAGCAAGCGAACTACTGGGTCGGGCGCGTCATCGTGTGGGACCTTTACGCCATTGGCGTCGTCGTCTCGTATGTCGCCTTCGTGGGTGGCTTTCACTTGTGGGAGAAGCTCACCGGACGCATGGAGCCGGACGAAGGCGACCCGCCGCGCGAGGCGTGAGAGGGTCCGCGGCCCGCGCCTCCGCTCTTACGCGCGGGGGTCATTGGCCGGGGCAGGAGCGTGCTCCTTTTCCCCGAGCCGCGCGAATCGCCCCTTGAGGTGCATCGGCGGGTGTCGAGGCCGTTCGGTACCAATCGATGCTCGTCCTCTGCTGCCAGGCACGCCTCCGGTTGAATGCCGGCGCTCTCGTCTCCGTCTCGTGGAGCAGCTCTCGCAGGCATGCTCACTGGGGGACGCCGAATCCTGTCCGTTCGCGTTGAATCGGCGCCCGTCATGGCGGCGGCAGTTCACGTCACTCGGGCTTCGGCGTGGCATCAGAGACGCATCGGCATGACGACACCACGACGTTAGGCACGCGAGTGGTTGGAAAGGACACCCGATGGCACGAAGCAAGAAGAGGTTGTATGCGGTCTGCATCCAAAAGAAGGACGGGGCGCTCATCACCGAGGTGACCGAGGCGGTCACCGCAGGCGAGGCCATTGACAACATCATCCATCAGCATCACGCCGGAACCGACCCGGACTGCGAGTGGATCTTGGTACGCTCCGAGGCCGCGTCCGAGGAGTTGAAGAAGAAGCCTCGACGCGCGCAGAAGAAGAAGAAGGCGTCCGAAACCGTCTCGGACGCGCCTCTCACCGACCAGCAGAAGGAGCGAGCCCGCCACGCGGTCGCCTCCACCCTCGCGCTCGACTTCGATCCGTCGCTAAGAGACACCTCGATCCTTGACGCTTACGCGCTCGGCATCGCAGAGGGTCCATAAAGCCCGAGGCGTGCTTCGCGAGGCTTCATGCTGTGCTCGAAGAGCGAGGCGTGCCGAAAGGAAGGGAGTCGAGCCTGTCCGCGTCGCCTCGGGACTTGCGCGCCGAGCCGTCCGCGTTGCGGTCCATGAGGTAGTTGGCTGCGCTCCGGAGCGTGGCAAGGTTGCCCCGAGCGGCACGCCGAGCGGCCCCGCGAAGGCGAGGAGCGTTCGCGGCCCAGGCGGACTCGAGGACCGAAGCGCAACGCACAAATGGTGCGTGAGCATCGGAGCGCAGCGGCCAACGACGGCCGCGGCGCTCACACGCCGAGCGGCCCCGCGAAGGCGAGGAGCGTTCGCGGCCTAGGCGGACTCGAGGACCGAAGCGCAACGCACAAATGGTGCGTGAGCATCGGAGCGCAGCGGCCAACGACGGCCGCGGCGCTCACACGCCGAGCGGTCAAGGGTTCAACCCTCGAGAGTCAAGGGAGAGCAGCAGAGCCGGCGCAGCGAAAGCCAAGGTTGTCGCGCTGGTTCGAGGGAACGCCCCCGTCGCGGGTGGCGGAGCGGACGATCGACGGGTCGTCGCTGAGCCAGCCGCCGCCGCGGTCGACGCGGGCTGAGCCTGCCTGAGTCGACGTCCACTCCCAGACGTTTCCTGACATATCGTCAAGATCAAACGGCGAGCGGCCCTTGGGGTACGCGCCCACGGGGCAGGTGGAGCTGGGCTTGCCTTCGCCATAACGATTCCAGCAGAGCTGGTCGCTCGGCGCCGCGTTGCCCCAGGGAAAGAGGCGACCGTCCGTGCCGCGCGCGGCGTACTCCCACTCCTGCTCCGTGGGGAGGCGCAGGCCCTGGGCCGTGCAGTAGGCGTCGGCCTGGTCCCAGTCGACGCAGTTGATGGGGTGCTGCTCGCGCCCCGCGACGCCCGCGTTGCAGGTGTTCGTGAAGGTGCCCGCCGGCGTGCACTTGGCTGCCTTGACGCAGGCGGCGTAGGCCGCCGTCGTCACCTCGGTGCGGCTCATGCAGAAGGCGTCGACCGTGACCTGGCCGGCCTTCGCCGTGTTCTCGTCGTCGCCCATCGTGAAGGTGCCCGCGGGGATGAGGGCCATCCCTTGCTTGCACGTTGGCTTCGCTACCGGCGTGGGCTTCGCTACCGGCGTGGGCTTCGCTACCGGCGTGGGCTTCGCTACCGGCGTGGGCTTCGCGCATGCCGCGAAGCCGAGCCCCGCCACCATCGTCCCCACCAGGAGTTGCGTTCGCATGACGCGCGAGTATGCCGCCGCGCGAGGCCCCTGGGAAGGCGAGCCAGGAGCCGGCGCGAGGCCAACACCGGCCGCGGCGCTCACACGCCGAGCGCGCTGCTTTCCCGCGTGACCGCCGCGAAGGCGAGGAGCGTTCGCGGCCAAAGCTCCATCCGGTCACCGGAGGCGCGTAGAACACGGCGCCGAGCGGCTGTTCATGGCCTCCTCTTCGCTCCGGCGCGCATGAGGCACATGAGGTCGTCTGGCGCGCAGCCGTTGCGAGCCGCCTCGGCCTCGGACTTGAGGCGTCGACGCAAGGCGTCTGGGCTTGGCACGGCACGAACGTCATCGGAGTCGTCGGAGCAAAGCGGGTCTCCGGGCTTGCACGGCTTGCCACTTCGGCCACCACCCATCGAGCCTCGCTCATCGGACTGCTCTTCAAGGGCCCGCAGCTTCGCCTTCAAGCGTTCCCGCTCGCGCAAGCGCTCCGCGTGTTCTGTCGTCGCAGGCGCCTCTTCAGCCGACGACGTCGCGCCAGCAGTGGCGACGAGCCTGACGGTGACCTCGGTCTCGTTTCGGTCGCGACGCACCTCGAATGCCTCGCTGCGTGCGAGCGCCCCCGACTCAACCCGTACCTCCCGCCAGCCCGGCTCGACGTCCTTCACGCGACACGGCAACAAGGTGCACACCGGGCGACCATCGACCGAGACGTGCGCGCTGTCGACGGGCTTGCCATCCCGCTCGGCGTTGATGACGAGCGTCCCGCTCGCAGCGGGCATTGCCGGAGCGATGACGCGGAGGCCGAGGATGACAGCAACGGTCACGCCCCCGACCGCGGCCATGAGCCTCCGGCCGCTGGAGGGGGAGGCTGGCTCGAGAGGAGGGCTCGTCGCAGGCGACGAAACGAGGGCAGGCCCTGGGGTCGGCGCGGTCGGTTTCGGGCTCTCGCCGTACAGCTGCGGCACCGGCGCCACCGCCACTGTCGCCGAGCCGCCCGTCAGCGCCGCGACGAGCGCGCGAGCCAGCTCTCCGGCCGAGCCGAAGCGTGCCGACGGGTCTTTCGAGAACGCGCGCGTGAAGAGCGCATCGACCGCGGGGCCGAGGCCGTTCTCGGGGGCGAATGCCTCGGCCCTCTACGTCGCGACGGTGACGAGCACGCCGGCCGCGCCGAGCACCTACGACCCTGGCCGCTCGCGCAGGAGCTCGCCCGAACCCGCCGGCCGCGCGTCGACGCGGAGTCGTCGCCCCTCTTGCGAACCGAGCGTCGCCCGTCGATGCTGAGCCTCATGTCGTCGCCCTGTCACCGCGCGCGGTTCG
>VGRJ01000042.1 GCA_016875405.1 Deltaproteobacteria bacterium
GACAGTCGGCGCGGCCTGGCAGAAGCTAGTTCCACGACGCGACCGCTCACGCGCCGCGAACGAAATCGGACGGCGTGGTCGCCAGGGCGGCGCTTCCGCTCGTCACCGGGCCTTGCGACAGCTCCTGGGGTCGATCGTAGCCGCGAGGCCGCATGACGATGCTGAGCGCCAAGGTGAAGAGCAGCAGGAGCAACACGAAGGCGATGGCGACCCCGAACCGACGGCGCCCGGCCTTGGCGATCGGCGCGGCGACCGGGAGCGGCTCGATCGACACGCTGCGCCGGTTGGCGGTGTAACGCGCGAGCACCTCATCGGGGTTCAGCCCGACGGCGGCAGCGTACGACTTCAAGAAGCCTCGGGTGAAGACCTCCCCGGGGAGGTCATCGAAGTGGTCCGCCTCGATCCGCTCGATGGAGGCGGTCGGGATTCGAGTCGCTCGCGCGAGCTCGCCCAGGCTCATGCCGCGGGCCTGGCGGGCCCGCCTGAGGTAGGTGCCGATCGTGTCCATGGGGCGTGGAGGAAGCCGAGGCACCTTGGTACCTGGGCACCGAGGTTGGTCGACTTTGGGACCTCGGGTTAACCATCCATCGGCAGGGACGGCAACCCCAAATCCGCCTCGCGAGGTCAAGTTTGCGGCGAGCGACAGGTAAATTCGGACACTTAGAAGCCTCGCAAGGTCATCTCGGCGGCCCGCTCGGCGCTGCCACGCCCATCAAGGCGCGGGCGGGGCCGTCGGCGCGACGCCCAGGGACCGCAGGACGGCGCCGCACTCGCGCCCGGCGGCGGACGTCGGCGCGAGCTCCTGGCAGCGGGTGAGGTCCGACCGCGCGGGTACGCCCTCGCCGAGCGCCAGCGCTACCCGCCCGCGACCGAGGTAAGCCTCCTGAAGACGCTGGCAGCTCCCCTCCTCGATCGAGACCGCCCGGCCGTAGGCCTGCCGGGCCGCGATTAGCTCCTTCTGCTTCTCGAGCGCGCGTCCGAGCCGGAAATGCCCGACGCAGAACAGAGGCTGGGCGGCGACCGAGCGCTGCAGCGCCGTGACGGCCTCGGGGAGCCGACCGGCCTCGAGGTAGGCCCAGCCGAGGTTTCCCCAGGCCTTCTCCGGCGACCGATAGAGCATGTCCTGGGCGAGCGGCTCGAGGACCTCGACGGCCGCCTTGGCTTGCCCTTCGTGAATCAGGACGACGCCCAGCGTATTGCGCGCGTCGCGCATCTGCGGGTCGAGCTCGAGCGCGCGACGGGCGTACTGCTCGGCCTCCGAGTAGCGGCAGTCCGGCGAAGCCGCGTCGTCCGCGCAGAACACGAGCATGACGAGGGCCCCGAGGTAGGCCGCGTCGGCGTTCTGGTCGTCGAACTGCAGCGCCGTCTTGGTGTGGGCCAGGGCCTCCCGCATGCTGCTGCGCTTGAATGCGTCGAGGGCGAGCTCGTACTCGGCCTGGCCGCGCTTCTGCGCCTCGGGGTCGGCTTCCCGCGGGAAGCACCCGAGCGTCGGCCCGCCGAAGAGACAGCCTAAGAGGAGCATGGGCGCCGGGCGCATCCGCGGCTCATGCCGAGCCGCTCGCACGAGGGCCAAGTTCTCCGCGAGAGGTCCGCGGATCAGGCGAGCACCCTCAGGGACCCGCGCACGATTCCGTAGCCGCCCTCGGCTCCGAGATCGCGATAGACCTGCCGCGGCGGGAGCTCTCCCGAGAGCAGGCGACGATACCCGGCGACGATGCGCGCGACCTGCTCCGGGGCCTCACGGACGAGCTCGACGCGGACGCGCCGAACTCCGGCATCCCGGAGCGGCCCCCACAGCTCGGCGCCGCTCTGGGCGCGGGCGTGAAAGACCGTGTTGCGGCATCCGACGTCCGCCTCGACCGGATGCTCCATGCCGGCGCGATCCCGCAGCGACAGGCGGTGGCGTTCGCACGGGCGGCCGCAAGTCAGGTGGTCAGCCCCCTCCGAGAGCAGGGCGGCGATGACGCAATGTTCCATGTGAAAAAGCGCCATCGGGTGGTGCAGCACGACCTCGGCGCGGGGCCCGAGACCGCCAGCGAGCAGGCGAACGAGCTGGCTCGAGTCGAGATCGAACGCCGGCGTGAAGCCGGCAAGCCCGCGGCGGAGGACCTCGGCGGCGCTGAGGCGGTTCACGACGTTGAGGGAAAAGTCGCCGATCCGCAGCCAAGGACCCGAGGGTGAGCTTCGCAGCGCGCCGAGCCCACGGACCAGGATGCCATCGGGCTCGAGCGAGGCGAGGAAGCGGTCGATCTTCTCCTCGCCCGGCTTGCGAATGCGAGGTGGCGCAAGTCCGATCCAGCTCGCGTTCGACGCCCGAAGCGCGGCGAAGGCGCGGCCGGTGCCGGTGAGCTCGAGAAAGTCCAGGTACACCCCATCGGCCCCTGCGGCGAGGGCCGCCTGCGCCTGCGGCAGGCTGCGACACAGGACGAAGAGGCCGCCTGGTAGCTCGGGCGACGCGGTCGGCAGCGACGCGTCGACAGGGGGGCCCTCGAGAACGGCGCCGTCCGGTCGATCGGGGGCGAGCCCCGCTTCGAGCGCGGTGACGAGCGCGCGGCGGGCGCGATTCAAGGCCGAGGAGGCAATGTGGGCCCGCTCCGGCAGGTCGATGGTCAGCGAGCCCAGCTCGAACGCCGAGTCGCCGAGGCGACCGAGCTTCTCCCGGAGCGCCGACTCGCCGACGCCCTGGCCTCGCGCAACGTCGACGACCCCGTCGAGTGAGACCGAAGCCGTCGCGGCGCCGGCTCGCCCCTCGAGCACGGCTGCCCCCCCGATGCGCCCGCGAATCGTAAGGTCGAGCCGACGTCGGCCGCGCTCGGCGAGGACCCGCAGGGCGCGATCCGCGGCAGGATCGTCGGTGATAAAGACACGGCGACCGACCATCGCGCTGGAGACGGCTCGTTCGCGGCCCAACCAAAGCACGGCCTTCGAGCCGGCAGGCGCCATCGGCACGTCGCCTCCGTCGACCACCAAGGACCACACTCGCCCGCCGACCTCGCCCTCCGACGCGAGACCGCCCTCGACGAGCACACCATGGCCGCGAGCGACCGGCGCCGCGAGCGTGACCACGAGCTCTCCTCGCCGCGCCCCGATGCTGGAGACGACCCCGACCTCGACGCCGCGATGATCCGAGCCGCGCCCCTCGACGAGGCGCTGATGGTTGACGCCTGCGAGAAAGCCAGGACCGGAGCCGCGGCTGAACGTGACGAGCGCGCGACGTCGGTCTTCTTCGGTCGGCGCCGACGCTCGAGCGAAGACCGCATCGACGGCCCGACGGTAGAGCGCGGTGGTCGCGGCGACGTATTCGGGGGCCTTGAGACGCCCCTCGATCTTCAACGACGCGACGCCCAACGCGCAGAGCTGCGGGACCAGCTCGCTCGCCTCGAGATCTTGGGGTGACAACAGGTAAGCGCGGTCGCCGAGCGAGCGCTCCTCGCCGTCGACGAGGAGCTCGTAAGGGAGACGACACGACTGGGCGCACGCGCCGCGGTTCGCGCTTCGACCGCCAATCGCCTCGCTGGTGAGGCACTGCCCGGAATAGGCGATGCAGAGGGCTCCGTGGACGAAGACCTCGATCTCGACGTCGCTCTTCTTGCGGATGTCGGCGATATCCGCGAGGGACAGCTCGCGCGCGAGGATGACGCGGCGCGCGCCGAGCTCGTGAGCCAGCTCTACCGCGTCGGCGTCGGTGCAGGTCATCTGCGTCGACGCGTGCAGCGGGAGCCGAGGGGCGACGGCCTGCGCGAGCCTTGCGCAGCCGAGATCCTGAACGATCAGCGCATCGACCCCAGCCTCGTCGCAGCGACGGATCGCCCCCCTCGCGGCGTCGAGCTCGTCGTCAAAAAGGAGCGTGTTGAGGGTGACGTAACCCCGCACGCCATGGCCGTGCAAAAAGCGCATGACCTCGGCGAGCGCGTCGTCGCCGAAATTCGCCGCGCGGGCGCGCGCGTTGAACGCCTGCAGGCCAAAGTAGACCGCATCCGCGCCAGCGCGGACCGCGGCCTCGAGGCAGGCACGGTCCCCCGCCGGGGCAAGCACCTCGGGAGGACGCGCCGACGCCCCTCGCTCGCCGAGCCTGGGTGGAGCGCTCGATGCCATCACACCTCTCGCCCGTCACGGAGGAGCGGCCACACGCCCGAAATGGCGCCGAGGAGCTGCGCGATGGGCGCGTACTCGGGCGGCAAGAGTCGACCCGCGACGACGAGCGAGCCGAAGCCCGCAGGAATGGCCACCATCAAAAATGCCGTCGATGCCCGCGCGCGCCAGCGCTGGGCGAGCGCGACGGCCAGCGCCGCGTCGCGGACGTCGTCGGTGACCGTGGCGACCTCGTCGAGGCGAGCCGCCGGGTCCTCGGTCGCGCGTCCGACCCCGCCCAGGACCACCGCGACGTCCGCCGTACGGAGCGCCGCGTCGTCCTCTTTCGCGTGACCGAGCACGACCACACGCGCGCCGACGTCCCTCAGCCGCTGCACGGCGGCGCCGCGCTCGTCCTCGCGGACCTCGGCCCTGAGATGATCGATGTCAAGCGCGCGCCCAATGGCCTCGCAAGTCGCGGCGGTGTCCGGCGACATCAACACCGGTTCGATGCGCGCGTCGAGCAGGTGCTGGACCGCCGCGCGCGCGCCGGGACGGAGGCCGTCCTGCAGCGCGCACACCCCGAAAAGTCGGCCGGAGCGGGCGACGAGCAGGACGGTCCGCCCCGCAGCCTCCAGCTTGGCCATCGCGCCCTCTGCGGCCGCGACGCTGACGCGCCGCTCGACCATCAGCTCGCGCGTCCCGACGACGACGGCCTCGCCCGTCGCGCCGACGCCAGTGACGCCTCGTCCTTCATGGCTTCGGGTGTTTCGGACGAGGTCCGCGGCGAGCCCGCGCTCGCGCGCCGCCCGACGGAGGGCGAAGGCCGTGGGGGTCGACTCCGACGCGAGCGCCGACGCCGCGAGCGCAAGGACGCCATTCGCGGCCGCGCTCCGAGGCTGCGCGCCGGCCCCGCCGAACAGCTCGATCTCGACGAGCTCGGGCTCGCCGCGAAGCAGTGTCCCGCGCGCACAAAAGACGGCCGCGGTCGCGCGTCCAGCGCGGTCCCATGCGGCGGCGGTGCCGTAGAGGATGCCGCGATCGAGCGCCTCGAGGGTGCCGCGCGCGACCGTCAACCCGGGAACGACCACGAGCGCCGCGCTCGAGAGCGCCGCATGCACCGCGACGGCCACCATCACCACCTCGATGGGTTGCGCCCGGAATGCATACGCGCTCCCGGCGGCGAGGACGGCGAACAGCGGCGAGAAGCGCACGGCGAGGCGTCGGGCGCCTCGAACCACCTCGGCGTCGACCTCAGGCCGGCGCGCGGCCTCGAAGAAGCTCCGCAGCAGCGCTCGCTCGGTACCAGCGCGGAGCACTCGCCCCCGCAGCTCCCCCGAGACGATGCGCAAGCCGGCCGCGACCACGTCCCCCGCGCGCCGACGCATGGTGCTCGCGCCGCTCACCCACGAGGCGACGACCGCGTCACCTTCGACCACTTCGACGTCTGCGGGAACGAGCGCATCGCTGCGCAAGACGACCTCGCGCCCCGGAGGCGACACGTCCGAGGCTCCACCGCCCAACCGCTGCAGCAACCACGCACGCCTACGCTCGGTCGGACGCGCGGCCAGCGATGCGACCGAAGCGACGATGGCGTCGGCGACTACGATCGTGGAGGCAAGGAACAACGCGCGCTCCGCGAACGCACCGCCCGTCGACAACCGCGCAGCCACCGCGACGAGAAACCCGAGCACCGGCGCGACGACGGCGAGGCTCCAGTGAGGCGCCGCCTCGTCGCGCACGAAGCTCCCGTCGACCGCGAGGCGCCGCCCGCGAGCCGTCGCCGCGTGTCCCGCGATGGTCGCGACGGCGACACCGACGAGGAGCAACCTCGCGACGTGCACGAGCGAGCTCGGGGCGGCCATCTCGAGCGCCATCGCGAGGAGGCCAGCGACGAGCGTGAGCCCCAAGAGGAGGCCGCCCATGTCCGGCGTAGGCGTGTCGACCGGTGAAGCGTCTTCGCGCTGCTCGAGGCTCGTCGCGACGGGCTCGATCAGCTCATCGAGCGCGAAGCGTGGGGCGTCGGGAAGTGGGGCCGTGCGCCGCACGACCTCGTCCGCCGAAGCGACCGGCGCGAGCAACGAGGGTGGCACCGAGGGAGATCGCGAGGCACGCCCGACCGAAGCGGAAAGCTCAGGTTCGAGCCCGAGGAAGGTCCGCCGACACGTCGAAAATCCGCAAAAATAACGGGTTTGCGCATCGAAGATGGCGACGTGCCCCGCGCGGAGACCGTCGAGCTCGGCCCCACAACCATCGCATCGGACGACGGCGGAGGCGGTGCGCGCGGCGCGACCTTCGGTCGCCTCGACCGATGAGCCGGGCTCTCGCGCGAGCGTGTCGCTCACCTCGCTCATCCAGCGCTCGCGGCGGCCTCATGAGCCGACAGCATCGTGTCGAGCCGCTCGACGGCCTCGTCGATCTCGGCGTCCGTGACGACGAGCGGAGGTGTGAAGCGCAGCGCCGACGCGCCCGCCGCCGTCACGAGCAGCCCGTGCTCGCGTGCCGGGCCCAAGAAATCTCGGGCGACCGTGCCGTCGTTCAGCACGAGCGCCCGGAGCAAGCCGAGCCCACGCTCCCCTCGGCAGAGCTTTGGGTGTCGCGCCGCGACGGCCGCGAGCCCCGCGCCGAGTCGTTCGCCACCGACCTTGGCGCGCTCCAGGAGGCCCTCCTCGGCGAGCACGCGCAGGACCGTTCGACCGACCGCCGAGGCCAGCGGATTTCCTCCGAACGTCGAGCCGTGGGTCCCGGTCGGGAGGCTCTCGGCGAGGTGGTCGCGAACCAGCATCGCGCCGATGGGGAAGCCTCCTCCCAACCCCTTCGCGAGCGCGACGGCATCCGCGCGGACGCCGCTGTGCTCGGCGGCGAGCATGCGCCCCGTGCGCCCGATGCCCGTTTGAACCTCATCCATCGTCAGCAGCGCGCCGTGCTCGTCGCACAGCTGACGCAGCCCCTCGAGAAAGCCGGGAGGCGCAGGCAGCACGCCACCCTCGCCCTGGACAGGCTCGACGTGAATCGCCGCGACTTCCGGGCCCATCGCACGACGTACGGCGTCCAGATCGCCATAGGGCACGTGGTCGACACCCGCGAGCGGCGGGCCGAACCCCACGCGATAGGCCTCGGTGCCGCCCATCGTGACCGTGGCCATCGTCCGGCCGTGAAAGGCCCGCTCGAAGCAGATCAAGCGAATGCGTTCGACCTGCCCCTTGAGATGAAAATGGCGCCGCGCGAGCTTCAAGACGGCCTCGTTGGCCTCTGCGCCCGAGTTGCAAAAGAAGGCGCGGTCGAAGCCCGTCGCCCGGCAGAGCTCGTCTGCGAGGAGGATGTTCTCCTCGTTGTAGAAGTAGTTCGACGTTTGAATGACCCGCGTCGCCTGCTCCGCGATCGCGCGCTCGAGCACCGGATGGCCGTGCCCGAGGCAACACACGGCGACTCCGGCGCAGAAATCCAGGTAGCGAGCACCATCGACGTCGAAGAGCTCGCTCCCTCGGCCGCGCGCGACGACGAAGGGCTGAGGCCGGTAGGTCGCGAGGAGGCGCTGCTGCGCAAGCGCGAGGAGCTCGGTCGTTCCCATAACTTGGGCATAGTGCGAGGGCCGTCGACCAGCAATCCGCGTCGAGCACACGGTCGACGTTCACGCGAGCTCCGCCGCGAAGATTGCGCTCCAGGAGCGACGAATTATAGTACGCGACCCACGAGCTTCGATCATGAGCGACGACCCGACCAGCCAGGCCCCCACTGACGAGACCTCCGACAAGCCGGCCGAGAGCGGTGCCTCCGAGGCGCCCGCCGAGGTGACGCCGCTTGCGGCCGCGGAGGCCCGCGTCAAGGAGCTCGAGGCGAAGGTCGCCGCCGCCGAGACCGAGGCGAAGAACAACCACGCGCGCACGCTTCGAGTGGCCGCAGACTTCGAGAATCATCGCAAGCGCTCGGCGCGCGAGGTCGAGGAGGCGAAGCGCAGCGGCACCCAGAGTGCGCTCGGCAAGCTGCTCCCGGTGTTCGACAATCTCGAGCGCGCGACCGGCCACCTCGACGCCGCGACCGATACGAAGAGCCTGCTCGACGGACTTCGAATGGTGATGAAGCAGTTCGACGAAGCGCTCGGAAAGCTCGGCATCGAGCGCGTGGCGACGGTGGGCAAGCCGTTCGACCCGATGGTCCACGAGTCGCTTCAGTTCGAGCACCACGACGGGCTCGAGGCAGGGCTCGTGTCGCGCGAGCTGCAGGCCGGCTACCGCCAGGGCGACGGGCTGCTGCGCCCGGCCCTCGTCGTCGTGTCGAAGGGCCCCGACCCCGAGGCGAAGGCGACAGCGAGCGGCGCGGAGGCAGCCCCGAAGGCCGACACGGACGCGAAGGCCGACACGGACGCGAAGGCCGACACGGACGCGAAGGCCGACACGGACGCGAAGGCCGACACGGACGCGAAGGCCGACACGGACGCGAAGGCCGACACGGACGCGAAGGCTAACGCCGACACACAAGGCGAGAGCTGACCGCAGGCGAGCTCCGCCGGCGTGCGACCGCTCGTTTGCCATGCCGCGCCCCGCAACGCGCCTCGCTCTGCAACGCCTCGACTCGACGGCGCTCCTCGTATCGCGTCATCCCATCGGCGAGGCCGACCTCGTCGTCCGGCTATTCACGGAGTCGAGCGGGATGATCGGCGTCATCGCGCGCAACGCCCGCCGCTCTGCGAAGCGCTTCGGCGCACTCGAGCCGATGCATGTCCTCAAGGTTCGCGTCGAATCGTCGCCGCTTCGGGATCTCGGGACGCTCGCCGAGGCCTCGCTCGAACGCCCGCGCATCGGGATCACCGCGCGGCTCGACACGCTCGAGGCGGCGGGGCAGGCCCTGCGATGGCTCCGTCGCGCGGCTCCGACGCGTAGCAGCGAGCCCGAGCTGTGGCGTGAGGTGAACGCGCTCCTCGACGAGCTCGACGCCCTCCCGGCCACAGGAGCCAAGCGCGTCGGCAGCCTGCTCGCGGGCAGCGGCCTTCGGATGCTGGCCGCGACGGGGTGGGCGCTCGAGCTGTCACGCTGCGTTCGGTGCGAGAAGGCTTGCCCCGAGCGCTCGCGATCGATCCTGGACGTCGCAGCTGGAGGCATCGTCTGTCGCGCCTGCGGGGGACGCGGGGAGGTCCTCTCGGCCGCCGAGCGGCACGCCTTCCTCCGCGCCGCGGACGGCGATCCGGACGCGCTGGTCGAAGGCTCGAGCCGAGCGATCGACGTAGTCGAGCGCGCGCTCGAGGTCCACGGTCGCGGGGAGGCCACGTGATCCTCTCGCTCGGCGAGCTCCTCTGGGACGTGCACGTCGAGCCTGGAGGGACCCTTGAGACGGGTGAGCGCCTGCGCCGTATCCCCGGCGGCGCGAGCTCCAACGTCGCGCTCGAGCTTGCGCGCCGAGGCCTCGAGGTCGCCGTAGCGGGCGCGCTGAGCGACGACGCGATGGGCCGAGGGCTCGCCGACGCGCTTCGTGCCGAAGGCATCGATACGACCCGCATCGTCCACGCACCGGGTCGGACCGGCGTGGTATTCCTTGATCGAAATCAAACCTCACACGAGCGCTTCGTCAGCTATCGACCGAGCGTCGACGGGTTCCGCGGAACGACCTTGCCGCCGGAGCTCCGTGCGCTCCACGTCGCCGCACTGCACCCGAACCTCGACGAACTCTCGGCGTATGTCGAGCTCGCCTCCGAAGCGCGGCGGCGCGGCGCCTGGGTCATCGTCGACGCCAACGTGCGCCCACTTCCCTGGCGCGAAGGGCTCGCCACCGCCACCGCGGCTCGGCTCGCAGACCTCCTCGCGACCGTCGATGTCCTGAAGGCGAGCGACTCCGACCTCGCCGTGCTCGACGCCGGGATGGGCGACACCGTTGCGCACGTCGTCGCGTCTGGAGGCACCTGTTTCGTGACGCGCGGAGCTGCGCCGACCGACGCGTCGGGCCGCTGGGGCACCCTCTCGCACCGCCCTCCGCAGGTCGAGCTCGTCCGCTCGATCGGCGCGGGCGATGCGTTCGTCGCCGGGTTGCTCGGCCACCTCGTCCAGGCACCCCGCTCGCAGACGCCGGGCGACGAGGCCTTCTGGTCGGCAAGCCTCGCGGCAGCCCACGAGAGCGCAGCGAGGCGCATCACCTCGGTGTGGTGACGCGCGACCGCGGTGCTTCGTGCTAGCGTTCGGCAAGCGTCATGCGAAGCTCTTCCCTCACCCTCGTTGCCCTGCCCTCCGTCGCGCTCCTCGCCCTCGCCTGTGGCGGCAAGGCCGTGGTCGAGCCACCGCTCCCCACCGGTGCGGGCGGTGGCGGCGGCGCCGGGACCTCGGCCGGCAATGGTGCCTCCGCCACGATCGCGGTGTCGACCACCGTGACCACGTCGACGACGACCAGCGGGTGCGCCGATCTCGTGGCCCAGTACGCCGCGGTCGTCGAAAAGGCGAAGTCCTGCAACCCGATGGCGAACACAGACGAGTGCAGCAAGCTCATCCCGGAGTCGCTGACGGCGTGTTGCCCAAAGCAGGTCGCGGTCAACGCGATGGCGGCCGCCGATCTCGATGCGCTCTCCCAGCTTCGCGAGGCCGCAGGCCAGTCAGGCTGCCTCTCGCCCTGCGACGGCGACTGTCCGCCGCCCATCAGCGTGTCGGGGTCATGCGACTTGGCCACGAGCCGCTGCCAGACGAATGAGAATCTGCCCGACTGACGGCGTCGTCGACCCGCGAAAGGCCCACGCTGCCAGTGCGAGCCGGGGCGCGGCCGTCCAGAGTGATCGTCTCGCAATCTTTGAGGAGCGCAGGGCAATGCAACCGTGGAGCTTCAAGGTGCTGGTGCCGATGGCGACGATGGCGGCCTGCGGCGGGAAGGCCGTGGTCGAGCCCCCCTTGGGTGCGGGCGGGGCGAACGGCACGAGCGTCTCGTCCTCGTCCGAGTCGGAGTCTTTCTCGTATGCCTACTCCGCCGATAGCGGCGTGGGCTCGGGCTCGGGGACCTGTGCCAGCGTCGAGGCGGCCTACCAGACCGAGCTCGAGGCGGCGCGCTCCTGCGATCCGACGGTCGACGCCCTCGTCTGCACGAAGACGGTCCCGAGTTCGCTCTCGGGCTGCTGCCCCACGCGGACCTATGTCAACGCGAGCGCCGCCGACATCGACGCGGCCTACAAGGAGCTGAAGTCGTCGTTCGACGACGCCGGTTGCCAGCCGGACTGCAGCGCTTGTCCGCCACGGCTCCCGACGCAAGGGGTGTGCGACGCGGCGTCGAGCACCTGCGTCGACGTGCCGGTCCGCCCGGACTGAGGAGGACGCGCTCGCCCGCCTCGCTCCTCGAGGCGCTCAGATCGAGTCGGGTGAGACGATCGCGCCCGCGACCGCGCTCGCCGCGACGACTAGCGGGCTCGCGAGGTACACCTGGCCGGGGCCGCTCCGCCCTGGAAAATTGCGGTTGATAGCGCTCACGGTCACCTCGGACTCCGTGAACGAAACGCCCGGCCCCGCCTTGATGCAGGCGCCGCACGACGGGTCGACGAGCTCGACGCCCATCGACTCGAAGAGCGATACGTAGCCCTTCTCTTCGGCGTAGCGGCGAATGTCTTGCGAGCCGAATTGGATGTAGAGGTGCACCCCCTCGGCGAGGCGCTTGCCGTGCTCCTTCGCGCGCTGAAGCACGCTGGCGTACATGTCCATGTCGGCCTTCTTGCCACCGGTGCACGACCCGCCGTACGCGATGTCGATCTTGATCGGAGTCTCGAGGAGCAACCGTAGCGGCACGCCGTTGCGCGGGTCGCCGGGAGTCGCGACCATCGGCTCGATCGCCGAGAGATCGACCTCGAAGCTGTGCGCGTAGACGGCGTCCGGATCGGCGTTCACGATGCGCGCACGCACGGCGTCGGCGTCGAGGCCGCGCCGCGTGACGAGGTAATCGACGACGACCTCGTCGGCCTCGATGATCCCCGTGAAGCCGCCAGCCTCGACCGCCATGTTGGTGAGGGTCGAGCGCTCGTCGAGCGAGAGCCCCGCGAGGCCCGGGCCGGAGAACTCGAGCACCTTGCCGATCCCGTCGCCGCTGCGCCAGAACGGCTGCGACAGCAGGTAGAGCATGACGTCCTTCGCGGTGACGCCGAACCGGAGCGCCCCGCGGAGGATGAAGCGCACGCTCTCGGGCACCGCCAGCCGCACGTCGCGCGTGTACCAGGCGTTTGCCATGTCGGTCGAGCCGACGCCGAAGGCGAAGCAGCCGAGCGAGCCGGCCATGCAGGTGTGCGAATCAGTCCCCGCGACAACGTCGCCCGGGAGCGCGAGCTCCTCGATCACCTTGTTGTGGCAGATCGCCTCCGAGCCCACCGTGCGGCCGTCGCGCTGAACTTCACCGTAGAGCTTGATGCCTTGGCGCTGCGAGAACGCCGCCTGCACGGACTCGAGCTCCGCCGCTTGAGCCTTGAGGCCCATCTCGACGTGCTTCTTCGGCATCACGAGATCAAGGAACGTGAGGTGATCGCGGAAGGCGAACACCGACTCGGGGTGCGTCACCTTGGCGTCCTTGCCGAGCGCGGCGACGAACAGCGACTCGGCCATCGGCGTCACGTACTCGTGGCTGAACCGGACGTCCGCGCGAACGAACAGCGAGTCGCCGGGGGTCACCGCCGGGACGCCGACGACGCCGGTCTTCGCATCGACGATCGCGTGACGCGCGATGATCTTCTCGCACAGGGTCATCGGGCGAGCGGGGGTCTCGATGGCCGGCGGCGCGACCTCACCGGCGAGGCGCGCCTTGTTGTAGTTGAAGAGACCGCCGTACTCGACGACGTCGGCGCTGATGCGATCGAGGCCCTTCGTGAACTCTTCGATCGGGAGCTCATCGCCGCGCTCGATCCGATCGAGGAGCGAGAAATCCGTGGTGGTGAGGAGGCCGATGTTCTGGCAATTCTGGCGGTAGATCTTCTCGATGTTGCGCGCCACGACGAGCTGAACACCGCACTCGCGCTCCGAGTAGGGCGCCGTCTCGCGCGAGCTGCCGCAGCCCTTCGAGCGGCCGCTCACGATGACGCCGAAGCCGCCGTTCTTGATCGAGTCGCGCTCGACCTTGTTGCCGCGGAGACCGACGAGACAGTACCGCGCGAGCGTCTCATCGTAATAGTAGCAGACCCAGCCCGGGGTCAGCTCGTCGGTGGAGATGTTGTCGATGAGCGCATCTGCGTCGGGTCGCTCGCCGAGCGTGTCGCCCTTCAGCTGGCGTTCGAGCGCCTCGAGATCCTTCGTCAGCCAGAGGACGCGGCCGTGGATCCGGACGGACTTCCTGCGAGCGATGGGCATGCGAAATCCGTAGTCGATCATGACGAGGTTTGAAAGCACGTGCGCGCGTGACACGGCGCGTCAGTCCGCGTGACGAAGCAGCGTCCGTGCCTCGCCATTTGTGACAGGATGGTCCGCGATGAAGGGCGGACGCGCGAGCGGAGGCACGGCGTCGACGCGACGAGTGAGCCTCCTACTCGTCGTCGCCGCGGAGCTCGCGGGCTGCTGTGCGTTCTCGGGGCCGCGGCACGTTGGCGCGCCGAACGATCACTTCGACGGCGCACGCTTCGTGAACCGCGATCCGACCCGAATGCCCGAGGCTGGCGAGATGATGCGGTGGGCCGCGACGCGCGAGAAGGGGCCGTGGCCGTCGGCGCCGTGGCTCGCTCCGGGACCTCGTCCCGTCGAGCGCGTGGGTCGGGGGGAGCTGCGCGTGACGTGGGTCGGACACGCGACGGTGCTCGTGCAGATCGACGGGCTAAACCTGCTCACCGATCCGATCTGGTCCGAGCGCGCGACGCCGGTCGACGGTGTCGGCCCGAGCCGCGCGAATCCTGCCGGCATTCGGTTCGAGGACCTGCCGCCGATCGACGCCGTGCTGGTCAGCCACGACCACTACGATCACCTCGATATGCCCACGCTCTTGCGGCTCGGCGAGCGCCACCACCCGCGGTTCGTGGTCGGGCTTGGCAACCGCGAGCTGCTCGAGGACGAGGGGCTCGAGCGCGTGACGGAGCTCGACTGGTGGGATCGCCTCGAGCTCGGGCGCGGCGCGGCGGTGTCGATGGTCCCCGCGCAGCACTTCTCGATGCGAGGGCTCTGCGATCGCGACGCGACGCTGTGGGGCGGCTACGTCCTGACGACGCGGGCGGGCAGCGTCTACTTCGCTGGCGACACGGGAGCGGGCACGCATTTCGCCGCCATTCGCGAGCGATTTGGGCCTCCGCGCCTTGCCCTCCTGCCGATCGGCGCCTACCAGCCGCGTTGGGTGATGGAGGCCATGCACATGGGCCCCGCAGATGCGGTCGAGGCTCACCGCGTACTCGCCGCGCGGACGAGCGTCGCGGTCCACTTCGACACGTTTCCGCTCGCCGACGATGGTCACGGCGACGCGCCGGCCGAGCTAGCGGCCGTACGCGCGAGGACGGGGACGGCGGCCGACTCGTTCCTCGTACCGCAGCTGGGATTCGCGCTCGACCTGCCCTGAGCTCGCCCTCAGCGCTCCGACGCAGACGTCAGCGCTCCGACGCAGACGTCAGCCGGTCTCTTCGCGAGGCGTCGCCACGAGGGCCTCGAGCCAGTGCATGACGCGCTCACCGCTCGCGTCGACGGCTCGCGGATGCGCGGCTGCGACGAGGCGACGAAGCTCCGCGTCCTCGAGGACCTCGAGCACCAGCGCTTCTTGGGCCCACGCGAGCTCTGTGGGTGAAAGGAGCTCACGGTACGGCGCGAGCGCGCGCTCGACCTCCACGACGAGGAAGGGGTCCTCGAGACAGGGCACCTTCGAAGAGCTCATGACGCCTCCATGAAAGGCCATCGCCGACCGCATCGTCAAGCGACGCGGACGGCGACTCGAGGTTTGTTGCTCGTGGGGCCACGAGGACCGCGGGCCCTGATGAGTCAGCCAGCCTTGATGGCGCGGACCTTCTCGGCCAACTCAGGCACGGCCTTGAAGAGATCGGTCACCAGGCCGTAGTCGGTGATCTGAAAGATCGGCGCATCGCCGTCCTTGTTGATCGACACGATGACCTTGCTGCTCTTCATCCCCGCGAGGTGCTGGATCGCACCGCTGATGCCGATCGCGAAGTAGAGGCCCGGGGCGACGACCTTGCCGGTCTGACCAACCTGGAGGTCAGACGCGCAGTAGCCGTTGTCACAGGCCGCGCGGCTCGCGCCGATCGCGGCACCGAAGGCGTCGGCGAGCGGGTTCAACAGGTCGTAGAACTGCTCCTTCAGCGCGCGCCCGCCGGCGACGACGACGCTGGCCTCCGCCAGCTCGGGGCGCTCGTTCTTTACCTGGTCGAACTTGACCCGCTCGATGCGGGCCCCAGCCTGACCGGCCGCGACCACCGCCACCTTCTCAATGGGAGCCGCCGCCCCCGTCGCCTCGGCAGCCGCGAACGCGCTCTGGCGCACGGACACGACCTGGACCGCGGAGTCGATGACGCAGACGCCGAACGCGTTCCCTGCGTACATAGGGCGCTTATAGTGGAGCGTCCCTCCGCTCGCGCTCACCTCGGTGATGTCGGCGGCGTAGCCCGCCTCGAGCTTCCCGGCGACGCGCGGCAAGAGGTCCTTGCCGAAAGCGCTCGCTGCCGCGACCACGACCCCGAAGTCCTTCGCAACGGCGGCGACGGTGGGCGCGTAGGTCTCCGCGAGGTAGTGCTCGAGGGAGGCGTCCTCCGCGACGAGCACCTTCGCGGCGCCGAGCTTCGAGAGCTCTTCGGCGGCGCTCCCGGCGCTCGAGCCGAGCACCAGGATCGAATAGCTGCCGCCAAGCGCAGTCGCGGCGGTGCGAGCGAAGGTCACGGCCGAGTGGGTGGTCTTCTTGACCTTGCCCTCCGCGAACTCTGCAACGACGAGTACGTTTGCCATGGTCTTAGTCCTTCCGTTCGTCGAGGGTCAGATGACCTTCGCCTCGTTCTTGAGTTTGTCGAGCAGCGCGTCCACATCGGCGACCTTCGAGCCGGCCTTGCGGGCGGGCGGGGCCTCGTACTTCACATAGCGGATGCGCGGTTTCTCGGCGGTGAGATCGCTGAGATTCTTCGTGTCGAGGGGCTTCTTTCGTGCCTGCATAATCGCGGGCAGTGGCGCGAAACGAACGCCCTCGTTGTACTTGAACGCCTTGTCGGTGGAGGCCGAGTAGACGCTGGTCGGCGCGACGACGCGCAGGTCGACCGTGAGGACCGCGGGGAACTTCACCCGCACCTCGAGAACACCGCCGTCGACCTCGCGACCGACGAGCACCGCGCCCGCTTCTTCACGGACGGTCGCAGCGAACGCTGCCTGCGGCCAGTCGAGGAGCTCGGCGAGGATCTGCCCGACCTGGTTCGAGTCGCCGTCGACGGCCTGCTTGCCGAGCACGACGAGGTCTGGCTTCTCGGCCTCGACGAGCTTGGCAATGGCCTTCGCGACGACGAGGCCGTCGAGCTGTTCGTCCGTGCACTCGACGCGGATCGCGCGGTCTGCGCCGGTCGCGAGCGCGCTGCGGAGCGTGGTCTCGACGTCCTTCGGTCCGAAGCTGACGACGACGACCTCACCCTTACGCACCTTCGTGGTCTTCCCGTCCTCGGTGAGGCGAAGCGCCGTCTCGAGGGCGTAATCATCGAAGGGGTTGGGCTTCCACTCGAGGCCGGTCGTGTCGATCTTCGACCCGTCGGCGGGGATCTTCACCTTGTTGGCGTTGTCGGGATCCGCAACGCGCTTGAGAGCGACGAGGATTTTCACGCCCCACGGTTTATTGAGAACGACGCACCGAGTCAAGGCGCGGGCCCGCGTTTTTCGAGGCGCGCCTCGCGAAAGGCAGCGGCGTGGGCTACCTTACGTGCCGTGACCCGCACGACGGACCTCCTCGTCATCGGGGGCGGCATCGCCGGCCTGACGCTCGCGCTCGACGCGGCAGCATCGGCGCGCGTCGTGGTCGTCACGAAGCGCAATCGCTTCGAGTCGAACACGGCGTACGCTCAGGGGGGGCTCGCGACCGTGCTGTCCCCGGACGACAGCCCCGAGGCCCACAAGGCCGATACGCTCGTCGCCGGCGCGGGGCTCTGCCACGAGGTCGTGGTCGACAAGTGCGTCCGCGAAGGTCCTGAGCGTCTCGCCGAGCTCATCGCCCGCGGCGCGCGGTTCGACATGCACGGGGAAAAGCTGGCGCTGACGCGCGAGGGCGGCCACTCGGCGCGCCGCATCGTGCACCACGCAGACGCGACGGGCAGCGAGATCCAGCGTGCGCTCGTCGCCGCCTGCGCCGCGCACCCGAACATCGAGCTCCTCGAGGAGCACACGGCGATCGACCTCATCATGCTGACGTCGTTCGGTGGGCCGGACCGCTGCGTCGGGGCGTACATCCTGGACGAGTCGGCCTCGACCTCGAGCGCCCACAACGTCGAGACGTGGCTCGCGCGCGAGACGGTGCTCGCGACCGGCGGGGCGGGGAAGGTCTACCTCTACACGACGAACCCGGACGTCGCGACCGGCGACGGCGTCGCGATGGCCTACCGCGCGGGAGCCGAGATCGGGAACATGGAATTCTACCAGTTCCACCCGACCTCGCTCTATCACCCGCGCGCGAAGAACTTTCTCCTCAGCGAAGCCCTCCGCGGTGAAGGCGCAGTGCTGCGGCTCCCTGACGGGACGCCGTTCATGGATCGGCACGACCCGCGCAAGGAGCTCGCCCCGCGCGATATCGTGGCCCGCGCGATCGACTACGAGATGAAGCGCGGCGGCTTCGAGCATGTGCTGCTCGACATCAGCCACAAGCCCGCCGACTGGCTGAGGCAGCGCTTTCCCACGATTCACGAGAGCTGCAAGCGCTGGGGGTACGATCTGACGAGCGAGCCGATCCCCGTCGTGCCGTCGGCTCACTTCATGTGTGGAGGCATCACCACGGATCTCCACGGGCGCACCACCATCCCCGGCCTCACCGCGATCGGCGAGTGCGCGTTCACGGGGCTCCACGGCGCGAACCGGCTCGCATCGAACTCGCTCCTCGAGGGTCTCGTGTTCGGGCACCGCGCGGCGGTCCGCATCGTCTCGCAGGTCTCCGAGCACGCGGGCGCGCCCTACCCCGAGGTGCCTGAGTGGCAGACAGGCGCGGCCGTTCCAAGCGACGAAGGGGTCGTCGTCACCCACAATTGGGACGAGCTTCGACGCACGATGTGGAATTACGTCGGCATCGTGCGCTCGGATGCGCGCCTTCGCCGCGCCGCGCGCCGCATCGCCCTCCTCCAAGAGGAGATCCGCGAGTACTACTGGAAGCATCTCGTGACGCGTGACCTCCTCGAGCTCAGGAACATTGCGACGGTCGCCGAGCTCATCGTCGGGTGCGCCTCCGCGCGCAAGGAGAGCCGCGGGCTGCATCACACCCTCGACTACCCCGACTCGGACGACCGCCTCCTCGCCGACACCATCGTGAAGCGCGGGGTCCCCGCTCACCTCCGGCCCGCGAGCTCGGTCTAGTCGAGCGAAGGTCGCGATGCTCGGAGGTCCTCCCGCGTTCCCGTCGCAGCCGCCGCCCGCGCGCGACGACGACATCCGGCCGATGAGCGCGGTCGCAGCGCTGCTGTGGGTCACCTGCGCGACGTTTGCCTTCCTCTTCGTCGGTACGCTCCTCGTGAGCGCACGCGAGGACGCCGCGCGCGACCAGACCGTGCTGATCGGCTGCCAGACGGCGGCGTACCTTCTCACGCTCTTCGCGATCCTTCGCGTGCATGGGCCCGACTCGACGATTCGAGAGTTCGTCGGCCTGCGCGCGACGCACGCGGCCTTCTATCCGCTCGCGGCGATCGCCGGCGGGGCCTCGGCGTTCTGGGGCTCGTGGTTGCTCGATCGCATTCACAGACGCTTCCCCGACCCCGACAACGCGAACCGGCTCATCGAGCTGTTCTTCGAGGCGACACCGGCGGGACGGGTCGCGATGGGGGTCGGCATCGTCCTCGTCGGACCGCTCGTCGAAGAGCTGATCTTTCGAGGCGCCGTGTTCAATCCGATGACGCGTCGCCATCCGACCGAGGCCGTGATCCTCTGGACGTCGGCCCTCTTCGCAGTCGTACACGTCGAGCCGCGGGTGCTCGCGCCGATCTTCCTGCTCGGCCTCGCGATGGGCTTCCTTCGGGCAGCGAGCGGCTCGCTCGTCCCCTCGATCGCGTTTCACGTGGCCTTCAACGGCGTGCAGTTCGCCGACCTCTACACCCACGACGCGCCTCCGCCGCCGAACGCGCCACCGGAGGCCATGCCGGGATGGCAAGCTGGGGCGGGCGCCGCGGCCTTCGGGCTCGCGATGCTGCTCGCGCTCTGGCTGGCGAAGAAGAGCGAGCGCGCACGCGCGGCTCGAGCGCTCGATCGCGGCGGGCATTGACGCGGAGGCGACGTGCTCCCTGACCTCCGGCCTCTCGCGGCGCCATCGCTCGTGCTCGCCTTGCTCGCAGGCTGTGCGCCGTCACCACCTGCGACCGCGACGCGCCTCCACCACCCCGAGATCATCCAGCTCGGCGAGCCCACCCTGCGACGGCGCGCGTCGGAGGTCGATCCTCGCAGGATCCGTACGCCGGAGTTTCAAGCCCTCGTCGACCGCTTGATCCGCGTCATGCGCGAGGCGCCCGGGGTAGGGCTCGCGGCGCCGCAGCTCGGCGTGCCGCTGCGCGTCTTCGTGATGGAAGACCGCGAGGAGCTCCTCAGGAAGCAGACGCCGCTCGAGCTCGCGGAGCGCGAGCGGGTGGCCTACCCCGTCCGCGTGTGGGTGAACCCCGAGGTGAGCCCCATCGGCGAGCGCCGCGCGACCTTTTTCGAGGGCTGCCTCAGCGTCGCGGGCTTCGCGGGAGTAGTCGAGCGCTCGCACGAGGTCGAGCTTCGGGGCCTCGACCAGAACGGCGTGCCTCAGACGTGGCGTGTCCGCGGCTGGCCTGCACGGACTGCTCAGCACGAGCAAGACCACCTCGACGGAACCGTGTACGTCGACCGCATGGCGACGCGGAGCTTCATGCGACTCGAGGCCGCGCGCGAGCGCTTCGGCGGGCGCCCCATCGCCGAGATCCTCCACGAGATCGGCGTGACGCCGCCCGCCCCGCCGTAGTCAGTGCACCCTCGTTCCGGTACCTTGCTCGACGTGGCGACGTCCCGGTCTGTCGGGTGGAGCGGCTTCGTAAGCGCGAGCCTCGCGAGCCTCTTCGACGCGAGCTGCGGCGATAGCGAAGGCCGTCGCGAGCCGCCGCCCCCACCTCGTGACGTCGGGCAGATCGCGACCCCCGACGGAGACTGCATGCCGGCAGGCGTCCAGGGCTGCGCGGAACTCTTCATGGGCGACGAGCGACTCTGTCACCCGTCGAGCGACCGCTGCTAAGGGGACGATCCCGCGCTTCGCCGACGGCTGTGTCGTGGTCGGGATCGACGGCTGCGCGCCGGCCTTTCTTACGACCGAGGTGCGCTGCGAACCCTCCGCCGCGGCCTGCCCCGGGGGCGCGTTGGCGCTGCCCCGGGGGGGCTGCGTCGCGCTCGCCGACGAGAGGGCATGCGGCCCCGCGCCCTTCGGCTCGATCGTCGACGAGCCCGGAACGGTGTGGGTCGACCTCGACGATGACGCGCGTCCAGCGTCGCGAGGCGGCGCGGGCGGCGGTGGTGTTCGACTCGAGCTCGGGCGTGCTCGAGCACGTGCGCGGCGAGGGAGCGCGCTTTGGGCTCGTCGTGCAAGCCTCGCCGGACCTCGCCTACAAGAGCACGACCAACGTGTTCGCGCGCGGCGACGAAGACATCCTCACCGACACCGAGTTGCCGGTGCCGACCGCTCCCGCCGTACCGACCGAGTAAGCCGGGACGACTCGTCAGGCCGCGTAGCGCAGCTCGATGATCCCGAGCCACCGCAAGACCCGCATGACCGCAAAGGTGGGGTCGACTTCGAACCAGCGCTTCGCGAAGCTCGGCGAGGTGGGGTGGCGGTGGTGGTTGTTCTGGAAGAGCTCTCCCGCGGTGAGGACGTCGACGAGCAGCGTGTTCCGCGAGCGATCCGAGGTCTCGAAGTTGCGGTAGCCGTACTTGTGTCCCGCCCAGTTCACGATCGCGCCATGGACCGGCCCCATGAGGAAGTGAAGCGGCAGGAGCGCGTAGAACGCCCAGTGCGGCGCGAACTTCACGTAAAAGAGGACGTACGCCGCCGCGAAGGCGATGCGCGTGACCCACGAGTGCGCGACGCGATCGAGCCTCGGCCAGCTCGGGCAGTCGCCGTCGAAGCGAGCCTCGGGCGTGATGCTGCCGTTGAGGAGGCCGCGGTAGCGCTCCTTCGTGTGCTGCATCATCGACCAGACATCGCGAAACACGTGTGGCGAGTGCGGATCCTTCTCGGTGTCGCTGTAGGCGTGGTGCTCGCGATGCAAGATCATGTAGCCGCGCGGCATCAAGAACGACGACCCCTGCGCGACGAAGGTGCAGAGGTGGAAGAAGCGCTCCCAGCCCTTCGACATCGAGACCATGCCGTGGGCGCAGTAGCGGTGCAGGTAGAACGACTGAAAGAAGACCGACAGCCACCAGTGCGCGAAGAAAAAGACGACGATCGCCAGCATCGAGTCATGGACTACCGCCTCGCCACCTGCGCGTCCGTCATCCTTCGGTCACACTCCTTTGGCCCACGCTGCCGCGCTCGGTCCCGGGGGGCCGCCGCAACCACGCAAACGGCGCGCCCCGGCGACGCCCCACTCGGGCGTACGACCGGCCACGTCTTCGTGGTAAGCCCCGGGCTTGCGCGCTCGTTGGGCGCGCCAGCCAAGGAGCACCGAGTTGAGCGCCCCGATCGCCGCCCAAGACCCTACCGCCTCCTCCGCCGCCGCCTCGACGTCGCAGCCAACGGGTCTCTACGCGCTCTTCTTCGCCGAAGCCTGGGAGCGCTTCTCCTACTACGGGATGCGCGCGCTGCTCGTCCTGTACATGACGAAGCACCTGAAGTTCGACAAGGCGAGCGCGCTCGCCGTGTACGGCACCTACACCGGGCTCGTCTACCTCACGCCGTTCCTGGGCGGCATGATCGCCGACAAAGTCCTTGGTCGCCGCAAGGCCGTGATCATCGGCGGCATCGTGATGGCGCTCGGCCACCTCGCGATGGCGTTCGAGTCGCTGCTCTACCCTGCCCTCGGCCTCCTCATCGTGGGCAATGGCTTCTTCAAGCCGAACATCTCGACCATCGTCGGCGGGCTCTACGAGGAGGGCGACGCGCGACGGGACGCGGGGTTCACCATCTTCTACATGGGCATCAACCTCGGCGCGTTCTTCTCGCCGATCGTCTGCGGCACGCTCGGTGAGAGGGTCGGCTGGCACTACGGCTTCAGCGCGGCAGGCGTGGGCATGGTCTTCGGCCTGCTCGTGTTCCTGTGGGGCCAGCGCTTCTTTGGCAAGGTCGGGCTCCCTCCCGCCAAGGCCGGCGCGGAGCCGCCGACGAGCCTCGTCGCGCGCGACTGGCTCGACATCGGAGTGTATTCGACGGTGTCGGTCGGCCTCGTCGTCGGTGTGCTGAAGGCCTGGCCGACGGTCGGTCCCTCGTTCTGGCGCGTGTTCGAGGCGATCCCGCTCCCGGTCCAGCTCGTGCTCGGCATCGGCGTGCTCGTCGGGCCGCTGCTCGGCGCCAAGCTCGACCGCACCGAGTGGTCGCGCGTCGCGGTCATCTACATCCTCTGCTTCTTCAACATCTTCTTCTGGATGGGCTTCGAGCAGGCCGGCGGCACGATGACGATCTTTGCCGACGAACAGACGAACCGCTCGGCCGGTGGCCTCACCTACGTCGCCATCGGCCTCTTCGTCTGGTTCTGTGCGTTTGCGATCCGTCAATCGACGAAGAAGGAGGCGAGCGGCCAGTGGCTGTGGCTCGGGCTCACCGCGATGTTCGGCGTGGGAGGCGCGTACTACCTCTTCCGCGCAGTTCAGGCGTTCGGCGGGGCGCCGGCCGAGGACATCCCCGCGTCGCTCTTCCAGGCGATCAACCCGCTCCTCATCGTGGCGTTCGCGCCCTTCATCGGCTCGATCTGGACGGGCTTCGACTCGAAGCCCGCGACCCGCACGTCGTCCGCCGTGAAGATGGCGATCGGCATGGTGATCCTCGGGCTCGGCTTCGTCGTCATGTACATCGGTCAGCAAGGCGCGACCGGCGGCGCGAAGGTCGGCCCGCAGTGGCTGTTCTTCGTCTACGCGCTGCACACGCTCGGCGAGCTCTGCCTGTCGCCGATCGGCCTCTCGATGGTGACGAAGCTCTCGGCGCCGCGCATCGTGTCGCTGATGATGGGGATCTGGTTCCTCTCGTCGGCAGCGGCGAACAAACTTGCCGGCTCGCTCGAGCACATCGTCGCGCAGCGCAACCTGCCCGTTTACGGCGTGCTCATCGGCACGTCGATCGGCGCGGCGGTCGTCCTGCTCGCGTTGAGCCCACTCCTCAAGCGCTGGATGCGCGGGGCCGAGGACGCCGAAGGCGGCGCGGGCCATTGACGTGGCACCGACGACCTGGCTCTGGACCTCGCGAGCCGGCTTCGAGCGCGACCTCGCCGACGAGCTCCCTCGAGGGCGCGTCCTCGCGCCTGCGCTCGCGGCCTCCGATGCGCCGCGGCCAGGCGCCGAGCCACCGACCTTCGGGCGGCAGGGCTTCCCGATCGCGGCCGAGGTGAAGCCGACCGTCGAGGCGCTCGCCGCCGCCGTGACCGCGCTCGTGCCGCCGACGCCCGCCGCCTTCGCGCTGCAGATCTGGGTGCCCGACAGCGACGCCGCCAACCGCCTGTCGGCCCGCGCGACCGAGCTCGTCGAGGGCGTGACCGCGAACCTCGGGGCTCGCGAGCGGCTCGTCGGAGCACACGAGCTCGCCGACCCGGACGACCCGATCGTGCAGGTGTGCCTTGCCGACGACGCCCGCGCCTATGTCGGCGCCTTGCCGCGCTCGCGCACCATCTCGACGTGGCCCGGCGGACGCGCCCGGATGAAGGTGCCCTCGGGCGCGCCGTCGAGGGCCACCTCGAAGATCGCCGAGGCGCTGTCGTGGATCGGCTACGGCCCCGAGTCAGGCGACGTGTGCGTCGATCTGGGGGCGGCCCCCGGGGGCTGGACGTGGCTCCTCCTTCGCCGTAAGGCGCGCGTGATCGCGGTCGACCGCGCAAACCTCCAGCCCGACATCGCGCGGGACCGCAAGGTCATGCACCTGCGCGACAACGCCTTCACGTTCCGCCCGGACGAGCCCGTCGACTGGCTCTTCTGCGACATGGTGTGGAAGCCGATGGAGGTCGCGCGCCTGCTCGCCGAGTGGGGCAAGCGTCACTGGGCGCGCTACCTCGTCTCGAACATCAAGCTGCCCATGAAGAAGCGGCTCGCCACCGTGGGCGAGGTGAAACGCACGCTGATGCTCGGGGGCTGGCGGGACGTGCGGATGCGGCAGCTCTACCACGATCGCGACGAGATCACGCTGCACGCCCGCCGCTGAGCGCGTGCCTCATGAACGTGCGGGAGAAGGAACCTCGAGCGAGACCGAACGCAGAGCGTTTACGTGACGCCCGTCAAGTGCTGCGTTCACGGTGAGCGCAGCCGCGAGCGAAGCCGCCGCGTCGACGAGGGCGACCCGACCGGCAGCCTGCGGGGCTTCCGCCTCGACGTCGGCCCCTGCGCCCCGCGCCTCACGCGCGGCGAAGCGACGCCACGAAGTAGCCGTCTGTACCGTGATGCTGCGGGGTGAGGCGAAAGCTCGTACCCCTCTCGGCGAGACGCGCGCCCACCTCCGAGTCGAAGGGGCATGGCTCGAGGCCCTGCGCCGCGAGCGCCTCGACGACGCCCTCGCACTCCGGTCGAAGCACGCTGCACACGGCGTAGACGAGGCGCCCTCCCGGAGCGAGGAGCGAAGCCGCGCGTGACGCGATCGCGAGCTGCACGACCGCCATGCGCTCGGGGTCGCCTGCGCCGAGGCGCTCGGCGATCTCGGGGCGACGGCGCAGCGTACCGGTTCCGGTGCAGGGCGCGTCGACGAGCACCCGCTCGTAGCGCCGCTCGAGGCCGCCCACGCCGACGGTCCAGTCGATCGGAAACCGGTCTCGCACCGTGGGGCTCACGATGCGCGCGAGCTTCTGCGGGTGCCTGTCGGCCGCGTCGACTGCCCCGTCGGGCGCGACCTCTTCTGCGAGGAGCCGCGTCTTTCCGCCTCGCCCAGCGCACGCATCGAGGATCCGTTCGCCCGGACGCGCCCCGACCGCGAGCGCGAGGAGCTGTGCGCCCTCCTCCTGGATGTGAAAGTCGAGCCCCACCCCGGGGAGCTCCTCTGGGTCGCCTGCACCTCGCACCACGATGCACCGAGGGCTCTCGCGCCCCGCCGCGATCTCGACTCGGCTCGAGGCCTCGCCGTCACGCGTCGACAGCGCGAGCCGCAGCCGCTCGATGACTTCGTCACGCGAGCGGCCGGCCCTGACGCACAAATTCGCGGGAGGGAACGGCGCCGCGAGCAAGAAGGCGCGCGCCTCGTCCTCGGACCCGAGCGCCTCCTCGAGCGCGGCGCGGAGCCACCCCGGCGGCGACGCGGCGATCGCGGCCTCGAGGCCACCTCGCCCGCGTTTCTCCGCCTCACCCGCGACCTTACGGAGGACGGCGTTGGCGAAGCCCGCGACCTGCGCGCCGGCCGCGCGCTTCACCGCCGAGACGGCCTCGGACACCGCGGCGAAGGGCGGCACTCGCTCGAGGAACTGGATGCTGTAAGCCGCCATCAACAGGTGCGCGCGAACGAGCGGCTTCTTGCGGTACCGATCGCCCGTGGCGTGCTTCGCGATCGAGCGCTCGAGGTGACCTGCCGTTCGCAAGACGCCGTACATGAGCTCGGTCGCGAGCGCGGCGTCGCGCCGATCGAGGTTCGGGTGTCGCGTGAGCTCGGCGTCGAGCGCGACGGAGGCGTAGGCCCCGTCTTCCCATACCCGCGCGAGCACCGTGGCGGCGAGCGTTCGCGCGTCCATCGGAACCTCACTCCGTGGCGGTGCGCCGCTCATCCGAGGAGCTCCGACACCTGAGCGCGGAGCACGTCCCAGCGCCGGTCGAGATCGTTGCGCAAGGCAATCCCCATCAAGCCGAGGAGCGCGAGGAGACCGAAGAGGCTCACCACCTCCCGCACGCGGAGCGGCACCGGGCGCCGCGCGAGCGCCTCGGCGGCGAGGAACAAGAGGTGCCCACCGTCGAGGACCGGGATCGGCAAGAGGTTGATGAGGCCGAGGTTGATGGAAATCACGGCCATCGCCCACATCAGGTAATGAGCCCCCTTTTGACGCTGCTGGACCACCACGTCGTAGACCGTGATCGGCCCGCCGATCGTCGAGAGCCCGAGCTCTCCCTTCGCGATCTTCCCGATCCCGACGACGATGAAGCGAATGACGTCCCAGGTCTCGTCGAGCGCGCTCGGCAGCGCGTAGCGCAGGAGCGATGGGCCGCCCACGGCGCGCTCCGGAACCTTCGGAGCCCAGTGCTGCGCCCCCAGGTCAGGCTTGGTCGCCCGCGAGCCTTGCTCGTCGGTGATCACCTCGACCGCCAGCTGCACGCGCCCCTCGAGCTTCTCGCCCGCGCGCGACCACTCGAGCGCATGTGCGACGAGGGGAAGCTGCTTCATGCGCTCCTCGTACATCGCGTAGCTCGTGATCGGCAGCCGATCGATCGTCTCGAGCCGATCCCCCTCGCGCATCCCCGCCGCGAACTCGGGCGAGCCCGGCGCGACCTCGGACAGGTACAGATCGGCGAGCTCGATGCCCGTGCGCGTGACGAGCGAGTCGCCGTGCACATCGGGGGTGAGCGCCGCGAGCCCCGTGTCGTAGACGAACAAACTCGCGAGCGGCGTCGGAGCCCCGGTCACGCGCCGCGGCCTCAGGTAGGCGACGGGCACGGTCTCGCCTCGATTCGCGGTGAGGAGGCGCTCGAGCTCCGTGAAGGTGGCGACTGGCATCCCGCGCACCTCGGTCACGACGTCGTGCGTCCGCAGTCCAGCGCGAAAGGCGGGCGACTCCGGGCCGACGACGCCGATCACGGCCGCGGGACGACTCGGGCCGATCCCGAGGACGCCGATCCGGTCGACGATCCCAAGCGCGCGCTCTTCGTTTCGCTCCTCGGGCGTCACCGTCACGTCGAGGTGCTCGTTCGCACGAAAGATTTTGAGCTTCAGCTCCTTGCCCGGGCTCTGTCGGACGAGGCGTTGCACCTCGGCGAAGGTCGCGACGCGCTCGCCGTCGACCTCGAGGATTCGATCGCCTACCTCGAGTCGCCCGAACGCCGGCTGCCCCTGAAGGACGACCCCGACGGTCGGCGGCGAGTAGTCGTCCTCGGCAGCAAAGACCCCGAGGTAGAGGAGCACCGGGAACGCCAGGTTCATCGCGGGCCCGGCCAGCATGATAATCGCGCGTTTGTAGACGGGCTGCGCGTCGAAGGTGCGATTTTTGTCCTCGGGCCAGATCGGCTCCTGCCGGTTCTCCTCGAGCATCTTGACGAAGCCGCCGATCGGCAGGAGCCCGATGCAGTACTCGGTCTCGCGGCCTCGGATCCTCACGATCTTCGGGCCGAAACCGATCGAGAACATCAGCACCTTGACGCCGAAGATCTTCGCCCACGCGAAGTGCCCGATCTCGTGCACGAAGATGAGCACGGAGACGAAGAGCGCGAAGTAGACGAGGTCCACGGGCGTGGGGTCGCGCAGGGTCCGGCGGGCTAACTCCGGCGAGCAGGTGCGCTGGTGCCGGCGGAAGCGTCGGCGGTGGTCAGCCGACGCGAGGCAAGCTCACTTGTACATCTCGTCGAGGATCTCGTCCTCACGACCCTGACGGACGAGCCGGTCGTGACGGAAGGCCTCGGACATCGACAGGTACGTGAAGAACACGATCAGCGGAATGAGCCCGGCGATCGGCATGTTGTCGCCCTTGCCCACCATCTTCATGATCTCCTCCCAGCCATGCCAGCGCTGGTTGAAGAACCACGCGAGGAAGCTTCCGAGGACGGTCAGCGCGCTGACGAGGATGAATGCCTGATGGCGACCCATGGACAATGTTCTAGAGGCGGTTTCGCGACCCGTCAAGTCGACCGCCGCGGGCGCTTCGGCGCTCCAGCCCGAGCGAAGGTGGTAACCTGCTGACGGTGTCGAGTCCGGGAGAGTTTCTCGAGCGCTTCGACGTGCAGCGCGAGGTGGGGCGCGGGGCGGCGGGGGTCGTGTTTCAGGCGGTTCATCGTCCCACGAGCGAGGCCGTCGCGCTGAAGCTGCTCCATCAGCCGGACGCAGACCCTGGCGAGCTCGATCGCCTCTCGGTCGAGGGGACGCTGCTCGAAGGGCTGCACCACCCCAGCATCGTCCGGGTGATCGACTTCGGGAACGTCGGCGAGGAGCCGGTCGACCTCGCCGGTCAGCGCTTTCAGCCCGGAACTCCCTATGTCGCGATGGAATGGCTCGAGGGGCGCGACCTCGCCAGGGCCGTCGCCGCGGGTGGCCTCGATCTTCGCACGTCGCTGGAGTGCGCGCGTCAGGTGGCCGGGGCGCTGTCGGTGGCGCACGCGGCAGGGATCGCGCACCGCGACGTAAAGCCCTCCAACATCTTCGTGCTCGCCGGCGCGGTGGAGCCGCGCGTGAAGCTCCTCGACTTCGGGGTCGCTTGTGCGGACGTGTTCACCGGCGGCAACATCAGCGGAACGCCAGCCTACATGGCGCCCGAGCAGGCGCGCGGCGAGCCGACGCTCGACGTCCGCTGTGACGTGTATTCACTGGGTGCGACGCTGTTCGAGCTGTGCACCGGAAGACCACCGCACGCCGGCGCCTCGTCAATCGCGACGCTCGCGAGGCTCGTCTCGACGCCCGCGCCACGCCTCTCCGAGGTGTGCGGCGACGTGCCCGAGGCGCTCGACGACCTCGTGGCCGACATGCTCTCGATCGAGTGGCGCGACCGCCCGGACAGCCGCGAAGTCGAAGCCCGGCTCGCCGCGCTGTGCGCGCAGCCAAACTTGCCGGCGCGAGCCGCCGCAGCCGACGTGAAGAGCGACTCCCCGCACTCGAGCGCGCGCCGTCTCCTGACGACGATGGTCGCGCTCGAGGTCGGGACGGGCGCGACCCGCGACGCGAAGCTCGCGTCGATGCGCGAGGTCGGGGCCGAAGCGGTGCGGCTCGGCAAGGACGCGGTCGTCGCGTTCTTCGGGGCCCGACGCGCGCACGGCGGCGAGGCCGCGAAGGCGCTCGAGATCGGGACGGCGCTCGCAGCGGAGGGAGCCAAGGTCGGCGTCGCGACGGGACGCGCACTCGTTCAGCTCGTACGACCTACCGGCGAGGTCGTCGACAAGGCCTCGACGCTCGCCCGCGAGGCGGCGGCGGGCCAGCTCGTGGCCGACGACACGACGGTCGAGCTTGCGCGCACGGCGTTCGAGTACGCGCCGTTCTCGGAGCGCCCCGCGGTGAGCGCGTACGTCGTTCGCCCAGCGGCAAAACGCGTCGACCTCGGCGAGTCGACGCCGTTCGTGGGACGGCAGGCCGATCTCGACACGCTCGCGGACGCGTTCACGCGTTGCATCGAAGGGCATACGCCGGTCGCGGTCAGCGTGTCGGGACCTCCCGGCATCGGCAAGAGCCGCCTCGCGCGCGAGTTCCTGGCGCGCCTCGACTCCCTCTTGACCGATCACGCCCCTCAGACCGCGCCATCGCACGGCACGTCTCCGCTCGTCGAGCGACGTGAACCCGGACACTTCCGTGTGGTCGAGGTCGCCTGCGACGCCTTCGCGCGTGCGCGCTCGCTCGGCACGGCAGCCGATGGCATCGCGGCACTCCTCTCGCTGCCGAAGGCCGCGCGAGCTCCCGAGATCGCCGCCGCCCTGGCTCCGCTCGACCTCGTGCACGACGAAGGCGACCTGCTCGCGCGCTTCCTCGCGGGGGAGCCGCTCGGCGCCGAGAACGAGCCGAATCGGGCGCGCGACGTCCTCTACCTCGCGATGACCGAGGTCGTCCTTCGAGTCATCGACAACGAGCCCTGCGTGCTCGTACTCGAGGACGTCCAGTGGTCCGACCCTGAGTCGGTCGCCTGGTTCGGGCACCTCCTGACGCGCGCGGCGGGATGCCCGCTCTTCGTCCTCGCCCTGGCGCGGCCGTCGTTCTGGAAAGAGGCCGCGAGCGGCTTTCGCGCCCGAAACCAGGTGCGCATCGAGCTGCGCCCGATCGCACGTCGCGAGACGATGGAGATCGCCCGCGCGATCCTCGACTGCGACTACGGCGACCCGAACCTCGAGCGCATCGCGAAGCAGGCCTCGGGCTCACCGTTGTTCGCCGAGGAGCTCGCGCGGGTCGTCGCGTCGGGCAAGGAACTCGCGCTCATGCCGACGCTCGAGGCCGCGATCCAGGTAAGCCTCGATGCGCTCGACCTTGACGCGCGCGACGCCCTCACGCGAATGAGCATCTTCGGCATCGTGAGCTGGGACGCAGCGCTCGGCGCCCTCGGAGTCGTGAAGCCCGACGAGGCGATCGACCGCCTGATCGAGAACGAGCTC
Source organism: Deltaproteobacteria bacterium (assembly GCA_016875405.1). GTDB lineage: Bacteria > Myxococcota_A > Polyangia > Polyangiales > Polyangiaceae > SYFR01. The sequence goes on from VGRJ01000042.1 coordinate 30,534, forward strand.
GTCGTGGCCGTCTTGAAGTCGCGCTTCCCGAAGACGCGCGAGGTCCGCTTCAAGCACGCGCTCGTACGCGACGTGACCTACGCCACAACGGGCGACACGCTGCGAAAGGAGCTCCACGCCCGAGCCGCCGCGTGGCTCGCCCGCTTCGGAGAGGACGCCGCGACGATCGCCGAGCACTACGATCTCGGAGGCGAGCACGGCGAGGCGGCCGCCTTCTGGGAAGCCGCCGCGCGACGCGCCCTCACCGCGAGCGCGCTCGTCGATGCGCGGAAAATGGCCGATCGCGCGCTCACGTTCTCGAACTCGAACGAAGACGCGTTCCGTCGCGCGAGCCTGCTCGACGAGACCTTCTCGCGACTCGACGAGCGGGCCGCCGAGAGGGCCGAGGCGATCGAAGCGATGCGCGACCACGCGACCGACGAGGCGAGCGAGCTTCGGACGATGGGCGCGAGCGCACGCTACGATCACGCGCGCTCGGCGGGGGTCGACGTCGACGAGCGGCTCGAAGAGGTGGTCCAACGTGCCACGGCGCTCGGCCTCGTCGACGAGGCGGTCCGCTGCTCCGCCACGCTCGCGACGAGGCACGCCTTCGCAGGCGAGCACGCGCGCGCTGAGGAGGACGCGCGCAAGCTGCTCGTTCTCGCCGAGCAGCACGGCGTCGCAGCAGCGGCGGTGGACGCATGGCAGACCCTCGCCGTCGTTCATCAGACGCGCGGCGAGCTCGCCGCAGCGCTCGAGGCGCGACGAAGCGCGGCGCGCGCAGCGCACGCGGCAGGCCTCAAGAACCGCGAGGCGATGCTCACGATCAACGTCGGCTTCGCGCTGACCACCATCGGAGCGCGTGACGAAGCGCGGCGCGCGATCGAGGAGGGCGTGTACATGGCCGAGCAGGTCGGCAGCGCGGGCACGGTGCGCCTCGGTCGGATGCTGCTCCTCGGCTGGGCCGCGCACTTCGGCGCAGACGCTGCGCTCGACGCCGAGCTCGTCGAGCCGCGTACCAGCGCCGATGAGGCCGCGGCGGGCGGGTGGGTCGGTCAGGATCGCGTGACGCTTGGAGTCCTGTTTTATCGGGGCTGTGAGCTTCTTCGCGCAGGCGGAGAGAACCTTGCGCGCGCGCGCGCCCTCCTCGCGAAGGCGACCGACGCCTACCGCGCGACCGACAATCGCGACGTCCTGCCCGTCGCCCTCGGCTGCTGGGCCGAGGCCGAGCGACGCCTCGGCGAGCCCGAGAAGGCCGAAGCCCTCGCGCGCGAGGCCGCCGAGCTCGTCGAGTCGGGCGCGCCGAGCCTCCTCAGCGAGGCTCCGATCTTCCTTGCGCTCCACGATGCGCGCCTCGATCGGGGTGATTTTCAGGGCGCCGAAGAGGCGGTGAGCCGCGCGATGCCGCTCCTTGAGCGCCGCCTCCGAGGGCTCCGGCACACGCCGTATGAGCAAGCCTTCCTTCACCTGCCCGAGCACGCGCGACTGCTCGCCGCGGCCGACGATCTCGGGTGCCTGCCGCCCGAGCTCGAGACGCTTGGGGCCTAGCCCGCGCCGAAGCTCGCGAGAGAGGTCGGCTCTTCTGGTAGGATCTGAGGCGATGGCGGACACATGCTCTCCGCGAGATCTCGCTTATGCGGTGCATACCGCGACGTGCACCTACCTCCTCGACGGGGACGGAGTGTGCCGCTGGATCGTGTCTCCGCAGGGCGTCCCCCCTTCGCACGTACAACAGGCGGTGGGCGCGCAGTTCGTCGCGTGCCTCGATCTGACCGAGCCCGGTGGCCTCGTCGGTGAGCTTCACGTCGGCGCGATGGCGCTGATGGCGCGGTACGACGGCGATCGGATGGTGTTGTTGCGCACGGCCGAGATCACGCACGTCGACGACCGGCGCGGCCCCTCCGACGACGACGCCACCGTCCGCGCGCGCCGTCCGCGCCAAGCCTCCTCGACTCGGCCCGAGCTCCGCCAATACGGCCTGAAGGTCGAGGGCCTGCCCTACGTCGCCTCGCCACCTCCAAGGCTGCGCGTCGTCAAGGACGAGGGCAGCGAGCAGACCATCACGCTCTCGCTACCGACGAAGCGCGTCCCCGGTGCGAAGCAGCCTGCTCCGCGCAAGGGCGGAGCATAGAACTCGACCGCGTCTGAGAGGCTCGCTACCTTTCGCGCCATGGCGGTGAAGGGCCAGCAACGCTACCGGGTCGTCCAGCGACTCGCAGCCGGCGGCATGGCCGAGGTCTTCCTCGCCGAGAGCGCAGGGCTCGAGGGGTTCAAGAAGAAGGTCGCGATCAAGCGCGTCCTCCCCCACCTCAGCGAGAAGAAGCGCTTCATCTCGATGTTCCTCGACGAGGCGCGGCTGTCGGCGCAGTTCAACCACTCCAACGTCGCGCACGTGTTCGACATCGGCGTCGGCGACAACGCCTACTTCATCGTCATGGAGTACGTAGAGGGGACCGACCTCCGCACGCTCATGACGAACCTCGTTGACCAAAGGCGGCCCGTGCCGCTCGAGGCCGCGCTCTACATCACGGAGCGGCTCTGCGAGGGCCTCGCGTACGCGCATGAGCTCACCGGCCTCGACGGAAAGCCCCTCAACGCCGTGCATCGCGACATGTCTCCGCCGAACGTGCTCATCTCGAAGTTCGGTGAGGTGAAAATCGTGGACTTCGGCCTCGCGAAGGCCTCGACGCAACTCGAGAAGAGCGAGCCCGGGATCGTGAAGGGCAAGTTCAGCTACCTCGCTCCGGAGGCCGCGCACGGCATGGACGTCGACGCGCGCGCAGACATCTTCGCGGTGGGCGTCATGCTCTGGGAAATGCTCGCGGGGCGTAAGCTCTTCGAGGGGAGCACCGACCTCGACACGGTGCGCTTGATCCAGGCCGCCGAGGTCCCGCGCATCGCGAGCTTCAACCCCCTCGCCGCCGACCCCGACGTCGAGGCCATTCTCTCGAGGGCGCTCGCCCGTGACCGCGACCGCCGCTACCAGAGCGCGCGCGAGCTCGGGCGCGACTTGACGAAGCTCCTCTTCCGAATGGCGCAGCCCGTCGACGCGTTCGACATCGCCGATCTGGTGCGCGTCACCACCGCCGTCGAGGAGCCCGCCGCCGCCGTCGCGGGCATGGAGACGCTCGATAAGCTGATCGACGATACGCTGCTGCGCTTCACCTCGCTCCGTGAGCGTGGCGCATCCCAGACGAGCGCGATGGCGAGCATCGCGCCGCCGTCGATGGAGACCCCGAGCGCATCGGTGCGGCGTCTCGAGCACTCGTCGTCGGATTCCCCGGTGGAGCACTCGATCCCCGCGTCCGCGCTGCGCGAGGGGAACCTCTCCGCGCTCGAAGACGTCGTCGAGGCCCCGTCGATCAGTCCGCGCGCCGCGTCGACGGTCGCAAAGCGCCCCGGGGTCGATCCGGGCCTCCTCTCGGGGCTTGCCTCGATGGAGCAGCCGACGCTCCGCCCGCCCGAGGCGCCGCAACTGCCGGAGGAGCCGCTCCCGCTCGTCGTCACCTCGAAGAAGCCCGCCGCACAGCCGGCCTCGGATGACGCCGCCAGCGGAGGTTCGCTCGCGCTGAAGCTCATCCTGCTCGTGCTGATCGCGGCGGGAGCCGGAGCGGCCGCCTATTTCAGCGGCCTACTCTGACGCTAACCCTCGGCCGACGCGAAGCCCTGGGGGCCGCGCTCACTCCGCCGGAACAGCGCGCTCGCTCCGCCGGAGCAGCGCGCTCACTCC
>VGRJ01000043.1 GCA_016875405.1 Deltaproteobacteria bacterium
CGTGAGCATCGGACCGGAGAGGCCAACACCGGCCGCGGCGCTCCCGCGCCGAGCGGCCCCGCGAAGGCGAGGAGCGTTCGCGGCCCAGGCGGACTCGAGGACCGAAGCGCAGCGACCTTAAAGGTCGTGAGCATCGGACCGGAGAGGCCAACACCGGCCGCGGCGCTCCCGCGCCGAGCGGTCACTTCACGTAGACGCGGCCGGCCGCAATCCCCTGCCCGCTCACGGCCGTGTAGACGACCTTGGCGTTGACGCCGAACGGAAGCTGCCAGCGGAAGCAAGAGCCCTTCGTACCGAGCTTGGCCGTCGAACCGGTGGACTTGTCCTCGGCGAGGACCGGGTTCGGCATGCCGGGGAGCGGCTGAAGCGCGATGAACTGGATGTTCATCTCCTGAATGCCGGCGCCGACCGCGAGGGCCGCGTAGCACTTGTTCGGCGCCATCTGGAATTGCTGCTCGAGGATCTGACCCGCCTGGAACTGGCCGGCCACGATGTCCGTCGCGGGCTGCATGCCATGGACTTCCTGCTGCTGCGCGAGGTTCAACGGCACGACGGCGATTTGAGCGGCCGCCTCGGGGAGCAGCGTCGCTTGCGGGCCGCCCGCGCCACCGCCAGCGGGCGGCGGAGGCTGACCGCCGGAAGGCGGCGGCGCGCCAGGCTGACCCGACGCGGCCGGTGGCGTCCCCGGCATCCCCGGGATCGGGAACGGAAGCCCCGGCGGGATCGGGAAGGGCATCCCCGGGATCGGGGAGGGAGGAGCGGCGGTCGTGCCAGCGGGCGGAGGGGCCGTAGGCGCGGGCGGTGCGGTGGTCCCCGCGGGCGGCGCTGCGGTCGGCGTCGTCGGCTGGCCGTACCCTGGCTGCGGCTGCGGGTAGCCAGGCGGCGGCTGCTGACCGTACCCAGGTTGCGGCTGCGGGTAGCCAGGCGGCGGCTGCTGACCGTAGCCAGGTTGCGGCTGCGGGTAGCCAGGCGGCGGCTGCTGACCGTAGCCAGGCTGCGGGTAGCCGGGCGGCGGCTGCTGACCGTAGCCAGGCTGCGGCTGACCATAACCGGGCTGTCCATAACCGGGCTGTCCATAGCCAGGCTGACCATAGCCGGGCGGCGGCTGCTGACCGTAGCCGGCCGGGGGCTGCTCCGGCTCCTTGGGGCAACCGGTGAGCACGAGGGCGAGCAGGGCCGCGCTCGCGGCAAGCGTCGTTGTCTTCATCACGTCGAGGTCTCCGATGGTTCGATCAAACGGGAGCGCTCCGGCAAACGCATCGTGCGGCTGCCGCGACGCGCGATCTCGTCAGCGGCTGTACACCTGCACCGCGACGGCGCCGGCGCCGGTGCGTGCTTTGACCTCGACCAGCGCGAGGCCGGGGATGGGCAGCGGATTCTTGAAGCACTGCGCGCCCTTGCCGATCGTCGCGGCCGGCCCGACGTCGCTGTCCACCGCGAACGGCGCGCTCGCGAACGCCGCGAGCAGGGGTGGCGGCGGGTTGCCGAAATTCGGCTTCAGCGCGAGATCGACCTCGCTCACGTTCGGGAGCGACTGCGCGAGGAACGCGTAGCAGCGCCCGGACTGGAGCATCACGGGGACGGTCGCGCTGCCGCCCTCGGGGACGGTCATGCACACGAAGCCGCTCTCGGGCTTCATCCCGGGGCCGAGCTCCGCCTTCTCACGCGCCTTGATCGCGCCTTGCAAGAGCACCTGCATGCTCGCGTCGCACGGCTGAGGCGTGGCCGGCGGCGGCGGGGGCTGCGGCGCGGTCGCGGTCGGAGGAGGCGGCGGGGGAGGCGGGGGCATGGTCGCCGTCGGCGGCGGAGGCGGCGGAGGCGGCGGCGTCTGGGGCTGCGGTTCCTTCGAGCAACCGACGAGCGCGCAGACGAGCGCTCCCGCGGCGAGCGTGTTGGGGATCGATTTGGCGACGAGCATGGTGGTTCCCATCCGTTTCGGGTCGCATCTCACCACGTCTTGCGGCCGACACACACAAAAACCACGGGCGCGTCCACGACGAATGGCGACAGGCTCGCATTTTGTGTCGGCGAGCGCGCCCACGCACCGGCGCCGGGCAGGACGGGCCTCGCACCCCCGAGGGCCGACCTCAGGCAGCGCTGCGACGCGCTCGACGGCGCGAGAGCGCGAGCCCGGTCGCGACGACGAGGCCAGCGAGCCCGCCTCGCGCACCGTCGTGGCCGAGCGGGGCGACGGCGCAGCTGGAAGAGGTCTGCACGCTCCCGCCTCCGGTCACCTCGAAGCCGCCCTGGCAGTTGGGGAGGTCCTGCTTCGGATCGTAGACGAGGGGGCAGTCGTCGAGGATGTTCGAGACCCCGTCGCCGTCGACGTCCGGGTCGCAGAAGTCACCGACTCCGTCTTGATCGCTGTCGGCCTGCGAGGGGTTCGCGACCTCGGGGCAGGTGTCGTCGGCGTCGGCAACGCCGTCCCCGTCCTGGTCACCGCTCACCGACGCGCCGTCGCACTCGTCTCCCTTGCCGTCCTTGTCGGCATCGGGCTGACCGGGGTTCGCGTTCTTCGGACAGTTGTCCTTCTCGTCGAGGATCCCGTCGTTGTCGTCATCGAGATCGCAGGCGTCGCCCTCGGTGTCGCCGTCCGTGTCGACCTGCGTCGCGTTGACGACGTCGGGGCAGTTGTCGTCCGCGTCGGCGACGCCGTCATCATCCGCGTCGGCGTCGAGCGGCGTGACGCAGCTGCCAGGCGCCTGGAGCAGCTGGATGTCGTCTCCATAGTAGAATCGCAGGATGTCGACGTAGCTCTCGCCGGTTTTCTCGAGGCAGCGCGCGCCCCACTGGCTCATGCAGCCGCGGTTCTGACCGAAGCCCGGCGGCCCGATGAAGCCGAGCGGCGTCTGCTTGACGGCGGTTCCCGTCTTGCCTTCGTTGTAGGTGACGTACTTCTCGTTGGTGGAGCTCTTGCTCCCGACGCAGGCAGGCGGCGCGGTGTTGGAGTCGCCGTTCACGTAGAAGCCGTAGGTCAGCATCCCACCGAACGACAGGTACATGCCGCTCGTCTCCTTCACCGCCTGCTTGGCGAGGGCGCTCGGCGTCTTGCCGCACGAGTAGACCTGGCATCCCTGGCTGTCGCAGATGTCTCCATACGAGGCCATCTCGTAATAGGCGACCGAGCGCGCCGCGATCGCCTGCGCCTTCAAGGCCTCGAGGCCGGCCCCACCGTTCTCGCAGGTGATCACGTTCGGCAAGTAGTCGTCCTCGGTGGCCTTCACGCCCTTGCCGATGACCTTCACCGTGCAGTAGGCGCTCGCGAGCGGGGCCTTGATCGCTTGCTCGACCTCGCCGACGCGCTCACCGTGGGGGGACATGCCGCAGGCAGCGGCGAACGCGAGCGGCAGGAGGGAGCAGGCGGCGCGGCGGAGCATGTGGGCCTCGGGGCGGAAGGGTGGACGTCGGGCGCGGAACCAGCCGCACCTGGTCAACGACACCACGAGCGCGGGCGCTCGCGAACCACAGATCCGCACAAAATCACCGTCATTTCAGCGGCCGAGGAAACTTGCCGTGCCGTCGGACGGCCCCGCCGCAGACACCTCGGCGGGAGCGCCGGGCTTCCAGGACCCGAACGCTGGACAGCGTAGGAGGGTTCGCGCTACGTTCCCCGCCCCTGAGAGCGGTTCCATGCCTCCGATCTCGTCGCTCCTCTTCCTCGTCCTCGCGGGCCTTGCACTCGGCTCGGCGGGCATCGTCGCGTTCTCGCGCAACATCATCCACTCGGCGCTGGCGCTCCTCGGGACGTTCCTCGGCGTCGCCGGGATGTACGTGACGCTGTCGGCGGACTTCCTCGGCGCGACGCAGGTGCTCGTCTACGTCGGCGGGACGCTCACGCTGATCCTCTTCGCGGTCATGCTCACCGCGCGCATCGAGGACATGAAGGTCTCGAACCCGTCGCAGGGCCTCGGGCCAGGCATCGGCCTCGTGGCCGTGGTGCTCCTGTTGCTCGGGAAGGTGGCGACGACCACCGCGTGGGCGATCAACGTCCGCCCGACGAACCCGTCGACCGCGAAGCTTGGGCACGCGTTCCTTTCGAGCTACCTGCTCCCCTTCGAGGTCGGCTCGGTCGTGCTGCTCGCCGCGATGGTGGGCGCCGTGGTCCTCGCCCGACGCGCCGTGAAGCGCGAGTGGGAGAAGGAGTGACCATGGAGATCGGGCTCGTCCACTACCTGTCGGTCGCCGCGGTCCTCTTCGGCCTCGGCCTCCTCACGGTCATGACGCGGAAGAACTCGGTCGGGATCCTCCTCGGCGTCGAGCTGATCCTGAACGCCGCCGCCCTCAACTTCATCGCGTTCGAGCACTTCGTCGCGAACGACGTCGCAGGTCAGGTCTTCACGGTGTTCATCATCGTGCTGGCAGCAGCCGAGGCCGCGATCGCGCTCGCCATCGTGCTCACGGTCTACCGAAACTACCGCAGCATCATGGCGGACCGGCTGACCACGCTCCGCAACTGAGCTCCGCAACTGAGCTCCGCAACTGAGCTCCGCAACTGAGCCGGACGCGGGTCTGCTCGTCCGGCGCGCTGACGCTCGAGCGGATTCCGTCCGGAGCGAGCAGAGGTCCCGGCTCAGCGACGGCGAACGATCTCGGCGAGCCGCGCGACGAGGCCCTCGGCGACGAGCCGCAAGGCATCCTTTTCGAGCTTCGAGCGCTCGTTCGGCTTACCGCTCAAGCGGATCTTCGTCCGCACGGTCGGACCGCGTGCGATGCGGCCGAGCGCGGCGACGTCCAGGTGAACGACGTCGCTCGCCTGTGACCAGTCGAAGCGCAGCACCTTGGCCGAGAGAGGGACCGGCGCTGCGGGCTTCGACGGCGACTTCGCCGAAGCCTCGGCGTTGGCCGTCCTCGTCAGCGCAGGCGTCGCGCTCGGCGGCTTGCGCTTCGCCTTCCACTCGGCCCGTCGCGTGGCGGTCGAGAGCTGCTTGCCGAGGAGCTTCGCGAGGCGTGCCGAGTCATCCCCCTCGCGAACGGCGACCTCGGACCAGGTCACGCGCGGCGTCGGGGCGGCGAACACCGGCACCACCAGCGTGAGCGCGGCGACGAACGCGAGCGAAACCAGGCGGCGCTTCACGGAGTACGTCGTAGGCCGGCGGCGCCGAGCGGGCCAACCTACGAGACGCTCGCGGCAACGGGGAGCCCTTCTCGGGCGCGCGGCCTCATGCGATTCTGAGGCTCTCGTGGCAGTGACATCACCGCCCATCGGTCCGAAGCCGCTCGACCTCGGCGAGCGCTTCGCCGACCGCTATCGGATCGAGGAGGCGCTCGGTCGCGGTGGAATGGGGGCCGTCTACCGGGCGATCGACGAGCTCGTCGGCGAGACCGTGGCGCTGAAGGTCTCGGCTGCGGCGCCAGGCCCGGACGGTCGCGCCTACGTGACCGACGAGCAGCGGAGAGAGGTCGCCATGGCTCGCAAGGTGACCCACCCGAACGTCGCGCGGGTCTACGACCTTGGCCTCGCGGGGCCCTCGATGTTCCTGACGATGGAGCTCATCGACGGCGAGAGCCTGTCCGCCCATCGAGGGGCGCGGCCGATGCCCCTCGGCGAGATCGTCGTCGTCGGCCGACAGATCGCCTCGGCGCTCTCGGCCGCGCACGAGGTCGGCGTCCTGCACCTCGATCTCAAGCCGCAGAACGTGATGCTCTCGCTCGGGCGAGGTCTGCGCGCGGTGCTCGTGGACTTCGGCATCGCACAGGTCCTCGGGAGCACGAGCGCCGGCTTTGGCACCCCCGACTACGTCTCGCCCGAACAGCTCGCCAGGCAGCCGCTGACGGGCGCCTCGGATGTGTACTCGCTCGGGCTCGTGCTCTACGAGCTCATCGCAGGGCGGCGCGCCTTCGACGGGGACAGCGCGGAGATTCGGGCAATGGCGCGGCTGCGCTCGGCGCCACGGCCGCTCGGGAGCGACACCCCGACCGAGCTTGCGCGCTTGATCGATGTCATGCTCGACCCGTCACCCTCGTCGCGGCCGACGGGCCTCGAGCTCGAGCAAGCGCTCTGCGCGATGCTCGACCACCCCGAGGCCACGGTGCCCGTGCGCGAGGGCGGGTCCCGCGCCGCTTCGAGCTCGCTCGCCTCCCGGCCCTCGGCAGGTCCGAGCCCGAGCAGCCGTGACATCGGCCTGCTCCCCGACGGCCTCGGCGTCGCGCTCGCGGAGGCGCACGCGAACCTCTCGCTCGTCGGGAGCGAAGCGCCCGCCGTCGCGGTCGCCGACGCCATCCTTGCGCGTGACCGGACGCACGACGTCGCGCTCGCCTTGCGCGCCGTCGCGCTGACGCGGCACTGGAACCTCACCTCGTTCGAGCACCGCGCGGACATCGCCGAGCGCGCGGCCGAGGCCGTCTCGGAGGCGCTGCGTGGCGCGAGCCACCTCGCGATGTCGCACCTCGCCGACGCGCTCGTGGCGGACTACTCGGGCGACATCGCCTACGCGGTACGTGCGCTGCGACGTGCGATCGCGCACGAGCCTCTCAACGCCTTCGCGCACGAGGTGCTCGGGCGACTCGAGCTCGAAGGTGGCCTTGGCGGTGTCGACCGCCTTCGGCTCGCCTTCGGCCTCGACATGAACCGCGTCAGCGCGCACGCCCTCATCGCGCGCGCCCTCTATTTCGACGGCCGTGTGCGAGAGGCCTTCGAGGTCCTCGACGAGATCGACCGGATCCGCTCCGACGCGAACGAGACGCGCACGCTGCGCTGCCGGCTCGCGCTCTGGAGCCGAGACCTCGACGCGGCCGCGTGGCTCCTCGCCTCGTTCCCAAAAGACAGCCCGCATATCTACGGCGCGTTCCGCCGGATCCTCGAGACGCTGACCGGCGCGCGCTCGTTCGATGACACCTTCGAGTACATCGAGGTCCTGAACGCCGTGCACACGACCCCGAAGCGTCGCGCCTTCTACTGCCAGCTGTGGGCCGAGCTCTGCGGCGCGTTCGAGCGCCCGGTCGGGCTGCGCTACGTCGTTCATGCGGCACAGCTGCCACTCTCGGATCTGCGCTGGCTCGACGCCTGCCCTGCGCTCGACATGTACCGCGCCGAGCCGGCCTTCAAGTACGCGCGCACGCTGGTCGAAGATCGACTGACGCAGGCCTTCGAGACGCGCTGAGCAAGCTCGGCTCCGCGGGTCTCGCGCGCTAGGCTTCGGCTCCACGCGTCTCGCGCCTGCTCCGCACCCACCGACGATGATCGACGCCGCTCGCCGCTCTCAGGGGCTCCGCAAGGAGCGTACGCTCGCCTCGCCGCGCTTCGCCGACGGGGTCTTTCGCAATGCGTCCGGGGCGACGCCGGGCCTTCGCCGAGGCTCGACCGGCGGCGTGCTCCGCGATTTCCTGCGGGGCGGGAGCCGCCGCTTCCCATCGTCGCCGCTCCCGAGCGTGAGCCCGCTCGCGGGCTGGTCGCGGCGGGTCGATGCACCCCTGCGCGCGACGTGGCTCGGTCACTCGACGGTGTTGCTCGAGCTCGGTGGAGCGCGCGTGCTCACCGATCCGGTCTGGTCGAACCGTGCCTCGCCGGTCGGGTTCGCCGGGCCTCGGCGCTTCCAGCCCGTGCCCGTCGCGCTCGATGCGCTGCCCGCGCTCGACGCCATCCTCGTCTCGCACGATCACTACGATCACTTGGATCGCGACGCGATCTGCGCGCTGGCGCGGCGCGGCACCCCGATCTGCACGTCGCTCGGAGTCGGCGCGCACCTCGAGGCGTGGGGGATCGAGCCCTCGCGCATCGTCGAGCTCGACTGGTGGGAGAGCTTCTCGCCACCGACCTCGGGGATCCGGATCACCGCCGCGCCATCGCAGCACTTCTCGGGCCGCGGGCTCGCCGATCGAAACCGCACGCTGTGGTCGTCGTTCGTCATCGAGAGCGACGGCGCGCGCGCGTTCTTCAGCGGCGACACGGGCCTCACCCGCGAGTACTCCGACATCGCGGCACGCTTCGGTCGCTTCGATCTCGTGATGCTCGAGGTCGGGGCGTTCCACCCCGCGTGGGGTCACATCCACCTCGGCCCCGATCAGGCCCTCGATGCGCTCGGGCTCCTCGAGAGCAAGCGCCTGCTGCCGATCCACTGGGGCACCTTCAACCTCGCGATTCATGACTGGGATGAGCCCGCCGAGCGGCTCGTCGCCCTCGCGCCCGAGCGCGACGTCGAGCTCGTGATGCCGCGGCTCGGCGAGGTCGTGGTGCCGACGCGCGTCGAGCGGGTCGAGCCTTGGTGGCGTACGATCGATGCCCGCGAGCCTTGCCGTGACCTCGATGCGCTCGATCGAGACTCGACCGACGAGGCGTCGCTGCCCGAGGTTACGCTCGACTAACGAAGTCCCGAGCTCAGCGCGTCGTCGGCAGCTGCCAGCGCGCGATCGCGGGCGTGTGGTCGTAGAAGGGCGGCGGCACCGCGAGGGCGTAGAGGTAGCCGTCTCCCGCGATCGCGAGGCGCGACGGGTTCACCGTCGTCTGCCACGCGGCGCCCACCCCGTTCGCGTCGTAGCGCCAGATCGCGCCGTCCCGACGCGACACGTAGATCGAGCCGTCGAAGACGTCGCGCACCATGCCGAGCACCGGGCTCGTCGAGGTCGCGAAGGGCGAGCTGGTCGCGTCCGAGAGCCGGAGCTTCACGAGCGCGCCTCCCTCGAGCGCGACGAGCATCGTGATCGCGTCGAAGGGGGTCGAGGCGTGCACGCGCGCCGCGAAGGTCGTCACGAGCGACTGCTTCTGCGTCGCGAGGTCGAGCTTGAAGTAATCGCCGTTCGCGTCGACGTTGCCGACGTAGAGCACGCGGTCGAAGCCATAGCTGAGGCCTGCGGGGCCGGTGTCGATGACCGCACCGCCGAACGGCCCGACCCCGGTGGTGAAGGTCTTCGATGGTACGACGAGCGGCAACGACGAGGTCGCCGGCTCGAAGCGCGCAACGCCTTGGGGTGTCGAGCCGAGCTCGCAGCCGCAGGTCGCGCAGCAGATGTAGGTGAGCGCAACGTCGAGCAGAGGCGGATCGCTCTTTGGCACGGCGATCTGCTGGAGCACGCTGACCTCCCCCATGTTGAGGTTGGTGACGCCCGCGTAGCTCGCGACCGCGCCCTTCGGCTCGATCGAGCGCAGGTAGTCCGGTCCCGAGATGAGCGTCGCGCCCCACGCTCCGCACGCCGGATCGAACTCGAGATCCACGAGGCCCGCGACGAAGGCGGGGTCGTGGAGCGTGCCCTTCTCACCGGGGGCGCCGAGCGGCGCAGGAGCGCAGTCGATCACGCGCTCGCAGGCGCAGAAGGTCCCCCAACAGGTGGCGTCGTCGCAGTCGACGGAGCCGCACGGCAGGCGCGGGTAACACTTGCCAGCGCCGTCGCAGACCGAGCCTGGACCGCAGGTCCGCTCGCCGCAGGCTTCGGCCGGCGAGGTGGTGAGGCAGGCGCTTCCGGGAGGAACGCAGGCCCCGGGGGACGCGGCCGAGACGTCGCACACCGTCCCGGGCGCGCACGGGTTCGCGCCGGAGCGTCGACAGTCTGCGAGGCACGCACCGTCGACGCACACCTCGCCGGGAGCTTGGCACTCCAGCTCGGCGCACGACGGTGGCGCGCCGCCCGCTCCACCGGCCGCGGCGCTCGACGACGAGGCCGCCGCGTCGAAGGAGGTGTCTCCAGAGCTGCACGCGAAGGCGCCGACGAGCACCAGCGCCGAGAGGATGGCGAGACCCGATCGCATGCCTTCGAGCGTACAACGGCGGGGCCCGGCGCCACGCAGCGATTGTTCCATCACGGGAACGGTCCGTCTTTCATCCGCCGCTTGTCCGGCGGGTGGAACGGACTCATGCTGCCGCGACCATGAAGACCATCTCCCTGCTCACCGTGCTCGCACCCCTCGCCCTCCTCGCTTGCGACGCCGATCCCGCAGCCGGAAAGGCCCGCGCGACCGCCGCCTCCGCGGCACCGGTCGCCACCGCCGCAGCCGGTGCGGCCAAGCTCGCGTTCTCGGCGCAGGGCTCGAAGGTCGAGTACGTCGGCGCCAAGGTGACCGGCAAGCACACCGGGGGCTTCGGCGCGTTCAAGGGCCAGATCGCGCTCTCCGACGGCGCCGTCGAGAAGAGCCAGGTGAGCGTCGAGGTCGAGACGGCGTCGCTCACGAGCGACAGCGACATGCTCACCGGACACCTGAAGGGCGCCGACTTCTTCAACGTCGAGAAGTTCCCGAAGGCGTCCTTCACCTCGACCGCGATCAAGGCTGGCGGCGAGGGCGGCGCCACGCACACCGTGACCGGAAACCTCGAGCTCCACGGCGTGACGAAGTCGGTGAGCTTCCCCGCAACCATCAAGCTCACCGGCGACGGCGCCGATGTCGACGCCGAGTTCGCGATCAACCGAAAGGACTTCGGCATTGCCTACCCTGGCAAGCCCGACGACCTCATCAAGGACGACGTGCTCATCAAGCTCACGATCCGCGCGAAGAAGACCGGCTGAGGGCCGACCGACCGCGACGCGCTCCCGTCGGTAACCGACGAGGCCCGGGCGAACCGACGCGCGCCCCGGGCCTTCGTCGTTGTACGGTGCAGGCGATGCCGATCGACGCCGCCCACCTCTCGAGCGCAGCGGCGCGCCGCCTCGTCTCGGGCAATGCCTCGCGCGGGGAGCGGGCATGATCCGCCGGACGCTCGCGCGGCTCTGGGCCTTCGTGCTCGTGCTCGACGACCACGACGCCACCGGGGCGGCGAGCGCGATGGCCTTTCATGCGTTCCTGAGCCTGGTCCCGCTGTTCGCACTCGCAGGCTTCGCGACGCACGCGGTGCTCCACACCGACGCGGGCGCGTTTGCCCCGCTGTTTCGCCTGACGCCGGTGGCCGTCTCGACCCTCGCCGACCGCGAGATCATGCGCCTGTCCGACGACGGCGGCGCGCTCCTGCCGCCGCTCTCGGTGGTGGCGTTTCTCTGGATTTCCTCGGGCGGGATCGCGCGCGCCATGCTCCAGCTCGAGCTGGTCTTCGTGCGGCCTCCACGTCGCTGGCACGAGCGTCGCGCGCTCGCGATGTTGTTCGTGGTGGTGATGCTGCTCGCGACCGCCGTCGCGATCGGCGTCGGCCTCCTGGTCGCGCGGCGCGCCCCGAGCGCCTTCGGGCTCGCGAGCTTGCTCCTCCCCTTCCTCGGTCTCTGGTCGCTCGTAGGCCTGTTTTTTCGCTACGCCACGAGGCGCGACGAGGGCGCCCCGAGGCACGGGTTCCGAGGCGCGCTCGTCACGCTCGCGTGCTGGGCGCTGCTCTCGTTCCTGTTCTCGACCTACGTCCGCGAGCTCTCGAACTACTCGCGCTTCTACGGCGGCGTCGCGGCGGTCGCGGTGCTGTTCTTCTGGCTGTGGCTGATGTCGCTCGCGCTAATCGTCGGCGCCGAGGTCAACGCGCGCCTCGAGGGAACGCGGCCGCCGCTCAGCCGGCGCCTCCGCGTGTCGGATCTCGGCTGACGGCTCGCGGGCGTCGCCACGTCACCCGACGACGGTCGGGGCTCGCGGGGCATCGAGCGCGACGGCGGCGCGGCGGTGAGCCTCGCCGAGCGCGCGTACGCCCTCCTGAAGGCGGAAAGGTCCGGAGCGCGGCAGCTCCGGGAGGACCAAGGCGGTCAGCCCATCGCGGGCGGGAATGCGGAGCGCCGGGCTCGAGCGCCTGCGCCACGGCGAGCGTGAGGTGAGGTGGTGGTAGAGCACGCGCTCGCCCGGCTCGACGCCGAGGAGCCCGGGCCGGTCGAGGATGCCGCCGTCGAGGAGCGGTCGGCCCTCGTGCATCACCGGCTGAAACAGCAGCGGCACCGCGCACGTCGCGCGCAGCGCGGGCGCGAGCGGTCCCTCGCGGAGCACGCGCGTCGCGCCCGACAGCACGTCGAAGACGCTCACGGCGACGGGCACTCGACACTCGGCGAAGCTCTCGATGGGCAGCAACGCGCGCAGGTGGCGGTCGAAGCTTCGCCCGCGGAGGAGGCCTGCACCGAGCCCGGGATCCCAGAACGCCCGCCGGTCGAGGCGGAAGAGCTCGTCCCGCAGCGCGGCGGGCGACAAGCCCGCTGCATAGAGGCCCCCCACGAGCGCCCCCGCCGACGAGCCGGTCACGCGCCGCGGCGCGAGCCCCCGCTCCTCGAGCGCGAGCAGGACACCGGTGTGAGCGAAGAAGCCAAAGAACCCCGACGACATCGTCAGCGTGAAGGGCGCTTCGGCGAGCCAGTCGGCGAGCGTCCGCGCGGGCGCGCCTCGATGGAGCGAGCACATCGCGCAGACGATACCAAAGGCCCAGCGACCGGGCAGGGATGGACCCAACTGGATCGACCTTTCCCCACGTCCGATGCACCATCCACAACCACAAACCGGCCAGCCGGCCTGTTTTTCACACGTTTCGAACGAACCAGAATAGGCATAGAGCGTGCTTGATGAGGATCGTGCTTGGCCAATTGGCCGAATGACCAAGGAGGATGTGACGATGCTTCGAGGATGGACGGTGCTGGGTGTGATGGCGAGTGTGATGGCTCTTGGCATGGGCTGCGGCAGCGCCGGTGACGACGGGGACACCGGCGGCGGTCCGACGTCGACGAGCAGCGGCGCCGGCTCCTGCCCGACGCAGGCGAAGGGAACGGTCGGCAACAAGATCACGTTGCGCGTGACGTGGCCCGAGACGCTCGGCGTCGAAGCGGGCTCGGCCGACGTGGTGATCTGGACGAAGGCGTCCCTCGACTTCGTGGGCAACGAGGTCACCGGCTCGGTGCAGCCCTGCGGCAGCGTCGTGCCCCCGCTGCAGACGAAGCAGATCGTCGGCGGCCAGAAGGTACAGCCGCTGATCCCGGACGGGGTCTGGGACTCGACCGGGATCCCCAAGTCCTCTGTGCAGGGCACGATCAGCGGCTTCGATCCCGGCGCGACCGTCGCGATGAAGCCCGTCGGCACCGGGGTGGGCGCCGAGCTCGCGAGCCCGGTCACCGACGCATGGCCAGACAGCTGGGCCGACGTCACGACCAACGACCCGGACGGCGATGGGAACCCCGGCATGACGGCGCTCCCCAACACCACGGACGGTTTCGTCGCGCCGCCGCTCGGCATCGACCCGTCGGGGCCCCGCGCCGAGAAGCTCTTCCTCGCGACCCGCACGGTCGTGGAGCTCCAGGGCACGCGCGACACGTGCACCTCGGCCAAGGGCAAGGCGCTCGTGACGAAGTTCGACAACCACGTGGTCGGGTGCCTCGCGACCGATGGCGCTGCGTGCACGCCGGATCAAGTGGACTTCATCGACGCGAATCGAGTGATCTACGAAATCGGGGAAGCAACCTACGAGATGAAGCAAATCCCCGAGGGCGCAACGTGCGCCGAGGTGCGCAAGCTGCTCCCCTGACACGCACCGACAGTGAGGCGGTTCATGAAGACACAGAGACGCTTGGTGAAGGTGGGGCTCGCCCTCGCCGCGACGCTCGCGGTCGCGTGCGGAGGCGAGCAGACGAATCCGTCGCCGGTCCTGCCGAAGGCCGACGTCGAGATCGTGGTCGACGACTACGGCGTCCCCCACATCTTCGCCAAGGACGACGAGGACCTGTTCTTCGCCTACGGCTATCAGCTCGCCACGGACCGCATGCTTCAGCTCGATCTCTTTCGGCGCTTCTCGCAAGGGAGGCTGTCGGAGGTGCTCGGCAAGGAGGGCCCCGGATCGGCGGGCGAGGACGCGCTCGCCGACGATCGCTTCGCGCGCATCTTCAACTGGAAGCACTGGGGCAAGCTCGACGCCGAGCTCATGAAGGCCGAGGAGCCCGAGCACTACGCGCTCACGGGCGCCTGGGTCGCCGGCATCAACCAGCGCGTCGCCGAAATCCGCTCGGGAGCCGCGCCGCGCCCCGCGGGTTTCGGAGCCGACGAGCTCGACTACCTGCCGGAGGAATGGACGACGGAGGACGTCTACGTCATCCAGAAAATGGTCGGCTTCGGGCTCGATCAGACGATCCAGTTCGAGGTGTTCGTCACCTTCACGAAGCGCTTCGCGCCCGAGGTCCTCGACGCGGTCGAGCTCTTTCGGCCCGCCCGCGAGGTGTTTGCGATGGGCCCGCCGGCGCTCAAGTCGGCCCCCGCCGCGAGGCAGCCGAAGGCCTCGCCGCTCGCGCCGACGAAGCTCCCGCCGATCGCGAAGAACCCGGCCTGGCTCCGCTGGGGCAAGGCGCGGCCGCTCGGCAGCAACAACTGGGCGATCGACGGACGCCACACCGCGAACGGGCGCCCGCTCCTCGCGGGGGATCCGCACCTCGGCTACGACTTCAGCGGCATCACCTACGGCGTTCACCTCTCGAGCACCGAGGGCTCGGGCACCTACAACGCCGCGGGCTTCTCGTTCGTCGGCGCGCCGGGGATCTTCGCGGGCCACAACGAGAAGGTCGCCTGGACGGAGACCTCGTCGTTCGCGGACGTGATGGACATGTGGTCGGTCGAGAAGAAGGACGGAAAATTCCGGCTCGGCGACGAGCTCGTGGAGCCGGTGCTGCGCGAGGAGACGATCGCGGTCAAAGGCGAGGCGCCCGACGTCATCACCGTGGCGGACGTCCCGGGCTATGGCGTCATCATGCCGTCGTCCCTCGTCGGGTCGCCGATCCCCATCGCGGGCTCGGGGCGCGAGGTGCTCATCGGCTGGACCGGATTTCGCGCGCGACCGGCTCGCTTCTTCCGAGAGCTGAACCGAGTGCAGTCGGTCGACGCCTTCGATGAGGCGGTCAAGCGCTTGCCCGAGATGAGCTACAACTTCGTCGCGGCCGACGCGCAGGGGATCGCCTACCGCGTCGGGATCGAGGTGCCGAAGCGCGCGACGCTCGCCGAAGGTCGCGAGCCCTTTTGGACGATGAACGGCGACGACGCGACCTCGTTCTGGCCGGGCGGGTTCCTTGATCACGAGACGCTCCCCCACTCGCGCGGCGGCGAGCGCGGCTTCATCGTCACGGCGAACAACGACCCGTTCGGGTTCACCGCGAACGGTCGCGTCGACGACGATCCGTTCTACTACGGAGCGCTCTTCGTCCCGGGCTGGCGCGCGGCGCGCATCGAGGACGAGGTGAAGCGCCTCACCGCCGAGAAGCCCAAGGGCGTCGAGCTCGCGGACATGGAGAAGCTTCAGATGGATGTGCGCGACAACCTCGCGGACGACCTCCTGCCGGTGCTCCTCGACGTGTGGCAGAAGTCGGCGGGCAAGCCCGAGCTGGCCGATCTCCGCGAGCGCGCCGAGCTCGCGACCCTAGTCACGTCGCTCGAGGCCTGGGACCGCCGCCTCACGCGCGACTCGAGCGCCGCGGTGATCTTCCACGCGTTCTCGCACCTGCTCGCGAAGCGCGCACTCGAAGACGACTTGAGCCCCCTGCTCTTCCAGATCGTCATGAACAGCGCGCCGATGTACCTGCTCAAGATCGGCATGCTCGCGGCGCGCGGCGATTACCCGAATGGCGACGCGGTGCTGCAAGAGGGGCGTGAACGAGTCATCCTGCTCGCGCTCGCCGACACCGCCGATTTTCTGCTCGAGCGCTTCGGCGAGGTGGCTCCGTCGGCGTACCGCTACTCGGACCTGCGCCTCTCGAGCATGGAGCACGCATACGGCCGCGGGATCCCGCTCGGCAAGGTCCCCTCCGATGGCGGCGAGGCGACAGTCAACGTCGCGCAGAGCTCCTTCCTCGAGGACGGCAAGCCCGCCAGGGAGTGGATCTCGCACTGGGGTCCGATCGAGCGACAGGTCTTCGAGTTCGACGCCGACGGCACGCCGCGCGCTCGCTACAACACCGCGCTCGGAAACTCGTCCGATCCGAAGAGCCCCTTCCACGAACACGCGCTGCAGGACTGGGTCGACGGGAATTACCGCGACATGCCCTACCGCCGCGCCGAGGTCGACGCGCACGCCTATGAGCGCAAGCTCCTCGAGGGGGTGAAGCGATGAGCCGCGGGCAGACGTGGGCCCTCGTGCTCGGGCTCACGAGCCTCGTCGGCTGCTCGTCGAGCGAGCCTGCGCCGCCACCCGAGCCGGATCCGTTCGCACCCCCGGCGGAGGATGCAGGCTTCCAGCTGAAGATGGAGGTCGAGGCGCCTGCGGCGAGCGAGATCTGGAAGTGCAAGATCGACTACCTGCCGCCGACGCTCGGCTTCTTCGCCGCGAACCGCGTCGCGTCGCGCCAGAGCGATTTCATCCACCACATGGACGTGATGGCGCTCGCGTTCACACCGCTCGAGCTCGAGCCCGGCATCTACGACTGCGACGCGATCTACTACGCGAACTCCGCGCTCATGGAGAGCGGGATCTTCCTCTACGCGAGCCAGGTACCCGAGCAGCAGATAGAACTCCCTCCGGGGACGGCGGCCATGATCCCGTCGAAGATGAAGTACATGCAGGAGGTCCATTACGTGAACACGTCGAGCGCGCCGGTGAACGTGTTCTCGCACGTGAACGTGCACACCATCCCGCCGCTCGAGGTCACCGACAGGATCTGGGGCGGAGTCGTACGCGACGCACACATCGCGGTTCCGCCGCTGTCGAAGCACGTCGAGTGGACGCGCTGCATCATGAACCAGGACGTGGAGGTGCTCTTCCTCTCGTCGCACACGCACCGGCTCGGCAAGAAGGTCACCGTCGCGCGCTACGACGGCAAGGCGACCGGCCCCGTCTTCTATGAGAACGACGACTGGCACGCGCCAAAGCTCGAGCATTTTGCGCCGCCGATGTCGCTGAAGAAGGGCGACGGGCTCGAGTTCCACTGTCACTTCGAGAACGACGGAGCCGAGACCGTGAACTGGGGCTTCGCGGCGGACGACGAGATGTGTCAGCTCGGCCTCGTGTTCACGCCGTCGAGCACCACGGCCGCGTGCGAGGTGGTCGAGACCTCGGACGGCGTGATCGACACGAGCGGCACCGGCAAGTAGCGGACGCGCCGCTCCGGGAGAGCTCGCCAAGGGCCAGCGCGACGAAGGCGGCCGACCCATCGTGGACCGACCGCCTCCGCGTCACGCACCGTCCGCCGTCAAGCCTGCAACACCGGCAGCTTCGCCTTCGCGGCCTTGGTCACGTAGGTCTTGATCTGGTCGAAGTTCATGTAGCGGTAGAGATCCGCCGCCATCGAGTCGAGGCGCGTCGCGTACGTCATGTACTCCTCGACCGTCGGCAGCCGCCCGAGGATCGAGGCGACCGCCGCGAGCTCGGCCGAGGCGAGGTAGACGTTCGCGCCCTTGCCGAGGCGGTTCGGGAAGTTCCGCGTCGAGGTCGAGACGACGCTCGAGCCCGGGTTCACCTGCGCCTGGTTCCCCATGCAGAGCGAGCAGCCCGGCATCTCGGTGCGCGCGCCCGCGCCCGCGAACATGTTGTAGTAGCCCTCTTCCATCAGGAGCGCTTGGTCCATCTTGGTCGGCGGCGCGACCCAGAGGCGCGTCGGCACCGGCCCGCCGAACTCCTTCAAGAGGCGCGCGGCGGCGCGGAAGTGGCCGACGTTCGTCATGCATGAGCCGATGAACACCTCGTCGATCGTGTCGCCGGTGACGGCGCTGAGCGGCTTGATGTCGTCGGGGTCATTCGGGCACGCGAGGAGCGGCTCCTTGATCTGGTCGAGGTCGATCTCGATGACGGCCGCGTACTCGGCGTCCTTGTCGGCCTCCATGAGCTCGGGGTTCGCGAGCCACTTCTCCATCGCCTGGGCGCGGCGCTCGATGGTGCGCACGTCGCCGTAGCCTTCGGCGATCATCCAGCGGAGCATCGTCACGTTCGAGCGCAGGTACTCGATGATGGGCTCTTTGTTCAGCTTGATCGTGCAGCCCGCCGCCGAGCGCTCGGCCGAGGCGTCGGTGAACTCGAAGGCCTGCTCGACCTTGAGATCCGGCAAGCCCTCGATCTCGAGGATGCGCCCGGAGAACACGTTCTTCTTGCCCTGCTTCGCGACCGTGAGGAGCCCCGCCTGGATCGCGGCGTAGGGGATCGCGTTCACGAGGTCGCGGAGCGTGATGCCGGGCTGAAGCTTGCCCTTGAAGCGAACGAGCACGCTCTCGGGCATGTCGAGCGGCATGACGCCGAGCGCCGCCGCGAAGGCGACGAGGCCCGAGCCCGCCGGGAACGAGATGCCGATCGGGAAGCGGGTGTGGCTGTCGCCGCCGGTGCCGACGCCGTCGGGCACGAGCATGCGGTTCAGCCAGCTGTGGATGATGCCGTCACCCGGCCGCAGCGAGATGCCGCCGCGGTTCGTGATGAAGTCGGGCAGCGTGTGCTGCGTCTCGATGTCGACCGGCTTTGGGTACGCGGCCGTGTGGCAGAACGACTGCATGACGAGGTCGGCCGAGAAGCCGAGGCAGGCGAGCTCCTTCAGCTCGTCGCGCGTCATCGGGCCCGTGGTGTCCTGCGAGCCGACGCTCGACATCGAGGGCTCGCAGTAGGTGCCGGGACGGATCCCGCGCACGCCGCACGCCGCGCCGACCATCTTCTGCGCGAGCGTGAAGCCCTTGCCCGAGTCGGACGGATCGGCGGGCAGGCGGAAGGCCGTCGACGGGCCGAGCCCGAGGGCCTCGCGCGCCCGCTTCGTGAGGCTGCGCCCGATGATGAGCGGGATGCGCCCGCCGGCCTGTACCTCGTCGAGGAGCACGTCGGTCTTGAGGGCGAAGGTCGCGAGCGTCTCGCCGGCCTCGTTCGTGACCTTGCCCTCGTAGGGGTAGAGGACGATGACGTCGCCCATGTGGAGCTTCGAGACGTCGCACTCGAGCGGCAGCGCGCCCGAGTCTTCCATCGTGTTGAAGAAGATCGGCGCGACCTTGCCGCCGATGCAGACGCCGCCCGAGCGCTTGTTCGGGATGAAGGGGATGTCGTCGCCGAAGTGCCAGAGCACGCTGTTCGTCGCGCTCTTGCGGCTCGAGCCGGTGCCGACGACGTCGCCGACGTAGGCGACCGGGTGGCCCTTCGCCTGCACGGCCTTGATTTGCTCGAGGGCGTTCGTGATGCCCTCGCGCGGGTTCTTCAACATCGCGAGCGCGTGGAGCGGAATGTCCGGGCGCGACCAAGCGTCCTGCGCGGGCGAGAGGTCGTCGGTGTTCGTCTCGCCGGGCACCTTGAAGACGGTGAGCGTGAGCTTCGCGGCGAGCTTCGGGCGGCTCGTGAACCACTCGGCGTCGGCCCACGACTGGAGCACGGCCTTCGCGTGCGCGTTGCCCTTCTTCGCGCGCTCGGCGACGTCGTGGAAGGCGTCGAACATGAGGAGCGTCTTCTTCAATTGCTCAGCCGCGAGCGGCGCGAGCGGCGCGTCGTCGAGCAGGGCGACGAGGGGCTGGATGTTGAAGCCACCGAGCATCGTGCCGAGGAGCTCGACCGCCTTCTCCTTCGAGACGAGCGGGCTCTTCGCCTCGCCCTTCGTCACCGCGGCGAGGAAGCCGGCCTTGACGTAGGCCGCGTCGTCGACGCCGGCAGGCACGCGCTGGGTAAAGAGCTCGAGGAGGAAGGCCTCCTCGCCGGCGGGCGGGCTCTTCAAGAGCTCGACGAGCGCGGCGGTCTCGGCGGCCGAGAGAGGCTTCGGAACGATCCCCTGGGCGGCGCGCTCCTCGACGTGCTTGCGGTAGTCCTGCAACATGGCTTCGCTTCCTTTTCGAGGGCGCGGCGGCGCGGAGTCGGCCCGCGCTTGGCCCTCGCACCGAGGATGTATCCCTCGGCAAGTCATGCAAAAAGCGGATAATATGCATAGCACTCATGCGTTTTACGCATGAGTTGACCACCCATGGATCTGCTGCTCGTCCGCTCGCTCCTCTCAGTCGCCCGCGAGGGCACCATCGGCCGCGCTGCGAAGCGCCTCGGCGTGTCGCAGTCGGCCCTCTCGCGGCGGCTCCAGCAGCTCTCCGAGGTGCTCGGCGCCGAGGTCCTTTCGCCCCATGGTCGCGGCGTCGTCTTGACCGAGGCGGGGAGGCTCGTCGTCGCCGAGGGTTCGGCGCTCGTCGAGCGCTACGAGCGCATGCGGGCCGAGCTCGTCGCGCTCGGCAAGCTCGAGGCGGGCACGGTGCGGATCGGCGGCGGCGCGACGGCGGTGTCGTACCTGCTCCCGCGGGCGATGGCGCGCTTCCGCGTGCGGCACCCTGGGGTGAAGTTTCGGCTCGAGGAGGCCGGCAGCCGCGAGGTCGAGGCCGCCGTGCTCGAAGATCGCGTCGAGCTCGGGGTGGTCACGCTGCCGGTCCGCGCGCGCGAGCTCGAGGTGCGGCCGCTCCTCCGCGATCGCATCGTGCTCGTCGCGGCGACCGATCACCCACTCGCGAAGAAGCGCCGCGTGGTGCCGGGCGATCTCGCGGGGCACGCACTCATCGGCTTCGAGGGCGGGAGCGCCATCCGGCGGCTCATCGACGGCGCGCTCGCCTCGGCGGGCGTCGAGGCGAACGTCGTCATGGAGGTGCGCAGCATCGCGGCGATCTTGCGGCTCGTCGACTCGACGTCGAGCCTCGCCTTCGTCAGCGCGATGAGCGCCGAGGGGCGGCCTGTCGTCGAGGTGCGCGGCCTCACCATCGAGCGCGAGCTCGGCCTCGTCACGCGGCGCGACCGGGCGCTGTCCCGCGCGGCGGCGGCCTTTGCGGACGAGCTTGCGAAGGCGGCGGGGCGGGTCGAGCGGCGGGGGTGAGACCCACTCCGAGTCGCCTGCTCGGCGCGTGAATTCAGCGGCAAGATCCAAAAGTTAGTGGAGTGCCGCACAAAAATTTTGAGAGAGAGTAGAGAGAGCAGGATGCGTGCCGAAAACGCGCGACCTGCTCGCCCCGTCGGGCGTTCCCAGGGCCCGCCCTCGCACGGGAGATCTCATGAATCGCTTGCCCATTCGACTCGCACTGAACCTCACCGTTGGCTCGCTGGCGCTGCTCGTAGTGTGTGGCTGCAAGCGGGAAAGTAACCCTCCGATGAAGGTCGGCGACTCGATCTGCATCGGCGGGACATTTCACCGAGTCGATGACATGAAGGCTTATCCGTGGGTCAGCTTATCGCCCAATCCGAAGTGCGCCGAACCTGGAACGCCGAATGCCTACGTGAACATGGATCGTCTCGAGTCATTCAAGCCCGATTGCACCTGCAAGTACTCCGCGGCGTGCTTGAAGAAGTGCAAGGAGAGCGACATCGGCCTTGATAAGTGTCTTTCAACTTGCACTGACTAAGTTGGCATCAGCGATCCTCGGTTCCATGGTCCTCATACCGCCCGCTTCGTCGGAAGCCAAAGCACTGGGATGAGACTACTGAGCGAAGCTCACCCCGCGGGCTCCTCGACGATCGCCGCCACCGCGTCGACGAAGGCGCGCGCGCGCTCGAGGTCCTCGGCCGCATCGTCCACGGTGAACGTCGCCGCCGCGTCGTAGTCGGCATCGTTCCGATCGCCCGCGATTTGGCGAAGCGTGCGTGCATGGACCGTGGCGAGGAGACCTGTCCGTACGAAGTGCTCGTTCACGAGCGAGCGGACGCCCTCGTGCGTTCGAGCCGCGAGTCCGACCGTCGCGAGGAGCGCACATGCGGCGTGAAAGACGGCGTAGTACGAGCGACCGACAGCGTGCCTCGCGAAGCCGGCCCGAGCCAGCGTCTCGGCGGCGGCGAGGGTGTCGCGAGCGAGCGCGAGCGATTCGACGGCGCCAACCGGTGTACGCGGGCTCACAGGGCCACCCCGTCGCGACGGAGCTCGGCGGCGAGCCCCGCACCGAGCTCGTCCGGCCCCGTGCCACGGACGAGCGGCTCGATGCGCACCCGGAGCTCCAGCTCGACATCGAACGCCATGTCCTGCACCTCGCGCCGCTCCGCGCGCGTCACGTCACGAATGACCACGTACAGATCGACATCGCTGTCCTCGTCGCCCTGACCTCGGGCACGCGAACCGAACAGCGTCAGCGCGGCGAGACGGCCTCCGAAGCGCGCCTCGAGCGACGCTCGAAAGTGCGCGACGGCGAGGCGTTCGAGGGGCGAGAGCATGCCTGAGCAGGCTAGCACGCGAGCTTGCTCTCGATGACCGGTTCGTCGGTCGTACGGACAGCCCGTGACGGTCGCGAAGGCACACGGGAGCCGCTTGGCTTTGCTCATCGCGCGATCGCCAGGATCAAGGCGCGCGATCACCGAGCGGAGCCCCCTCCCCTCGCGGCAGGAAGAGCCTTCCGACGGGCAGCTCGATCGCGTCGAAGGGGGCGATGCGCGGACTCGCCGTCTCGTCCCATGCGCCGAGACGCAGCCAGCGTCGCGGGGCATCGGGCGACGCCATGAGCTCGTACGCCTCGACGACCCGCGCCTCCGGATCGACCAGCCAGGAGAATGGCACGCCGTGCGCCGCGTAGAGCTCGGCCTTCCACACCCGGTCGTGCGCCGCGTTCGACGGCGACACGATCTCGCACACCCAGTCGGGCACCACCTCGAGCGGGCGCACGTTCGGAACCGCCAGCCGCTCGCGACGCCAGCCCGCGAGATCGGGCACGACGAGATCGCCCGACGCGAACCGCACGTCCACCTCGGGGAAGAGGTACCAGCCGCCGGGTCCACCGTGGCCGTGCAGGTCGTCGAACGGACCTCCGAGGAGCGCACCGAGCACCCGCTGGATTTTCGCGTGCGCCGGCATCGGCCGCGGCTGGACGAGGATGCGCTCGCCCACGATCTCGGCGCGCACGCCCTCCCCGAGCGCGAGCCACTCCGCGAACAGCGCCTCCCGCGTCTTCCCCATCCGTGAA
The DNA here is from genome assembly GCA_016875405.1 of Deltaproteobacteria bacterium. Classification (GTDB taxonomy): domain Bacteria; phylum Myxococcota_A; class Polyangia; order Polyangiales; family Polyangiaceae; genus SYFR01. The sequence goes on from VGRJ01000043.1 coordinate 22,637, forward strand.
CGGTACCACCCAGCTCCCGGCATCGCCGGCTCGAAGTCGTGGATCATGCCCCCTGGTCGTCACGAGCGGGGATGCGGTTTCACGCGAGGGACGCGTGGCAAGGCTGCAGAGCGGAGGGAGAGCGCCGCGCTCACTTCTTCGTGCAGGCGTTCATCGCATTGACGAACGCGGTGAGGCGGCCTTCGGTCATCGACGTCGGGTAGATGTACACGCCCAGGTATTCGCCGTCCTTCACCTGACCACACTCCTTCTTCGTGATGGATCCGATCGTCGCGGTGCTCGTTGCGGCCTCCCCGAAGTTCACCATCGGGGCGCCACCCGGCTTGCCATCGTCGAGCCAGGCACCGTACTGATCGGCGACGGTGTACTGGCTCGAGTAGAGCTCGGCAAAGTGGGTTCGGACACCCTTCGATGCACCCCACACCCAGCCGTTGCCGCGGTTCGTCATGTAGATGTAGCCGCGCCCGGGCACGCCATCCCGGCACGAAGCGATGCGGGCCGTCTCGGTCGACTTGACGTGGTTCGAGCTCGTGTCGTCGTACGCCCACTTGCTGCCGCTCGGGTGGTGGACGGTGCCGTTGTAATTGCACAGCTTCCACTCGGGGTTTTCCTTGGAGACGCGCTCGTAGACCCAGCAGCCGTTGCTCGCCGGGACCCCCTTGGCTCCAGGCGTCCCGAGGCCCGAGTAGAGCGCGAACGTCGCGATGAGCCGCTTCTTGCAGGCGATGGGCGGGCCCTCCGCAGCGACGCGCACCGCGTTGTAGGCGCGCGTCTAGCGGTCGAGCCAGCCTTCCGGCGCGAGCAGCTTCCAGCGATCGTCGCCGCCGCAAGCGACGCTCCCGTGACCGAGCAGGGCACCCATCCGGACCGGGTCACGCAGGTGCGCCTTCCTCATCGTGGCGTTCGCGAGGACGTCGGCGGTGAGCTGGATCCCGAACGCGGGCTCGCTCGCGAGCTTCTCCGCACAAGCGGCCACATCGAGGTCGGGCCGCAGCTTCGTACACAAGGAGGGCGCGAGCGCGAGGCCGGGGTAGGTCGGGCTCTCGTCACAAGCCCCCGATGCTTCGAGCGCCGCGTAAACCGAAGCCCGCGAGACCTTCCCGGCATCGGCCGCGGTCGTGACCCAACCCGCGAAGCGCTCCTCGCACCGCTTGATCGATGCCGGATCGCCAGTCTCGGGGGCGCGATGCGCGATGACGATGAAGTGGTTCAGAATCTGCCAGTCGAGGCCGGCGCAGCGGTAGTCGTGCAGCGTCGACGTCGGCGGCTCCCAGACGCCTCCGCCCGGAGCCGGCTCGGGCTGAGGCTCGGCCGCCCCTCCTGCACCGCCCTCGTTCGCGGTCGGATCGTCGACGGGATCGACCTCGCCATCGTTGGCGGTGCCGCTCAGGCCTCCGGTGCCGGAAGGCTCGGGCAATCCCGGAACGAGGCGCCCATCGGCCTCACCGCAACCGAACGCCGCGCCGCAGGCCAGCGCCCCAATAAGCAGCAGCCTCGAGAGCCTCGAATCGATGGTCATGCCGCGCCTTTCCATGAAGGGCGAGGACGGAACCACCGACACCGGGCGAACCCGCGCAGCCTCACCTCGGCCCGCTCGATGTCAGGGTGCGCTCCCGGCTCGCAGGCCCCTCGCGGCGAGAAGTTCACGTCCGCGTGCGGGCTCGTGTTCACGGTGGGTTCATGACTCCAGTGCTTCCCCGAGCGCTCGCCTTGGTGCCACTCCTCGGGTCCGTCGTCGGCGGCTCGGACGCGAGCTCATCGAGCGGCAGCGGCGCATCGGGTGCGACCTCCGGCAACACGAGCACCTCGACGACGGCGTCGCGACGATCCGCGATGCATTGCTGACCTACTGTCAGTGACTCGCGCGGCGCGGGCTCGGCCCTCGCTTGCAAGCCGTACGCTCCACGTCGCCACGTGCATGCGTCGACGGCGTACGCTACCCTGCCAGGAGATTCCATGACGCGTCCCGAGGATGCTCCTTCGCCAGGCAAGGCCCGTCGCTCGCTCGGGGTGCTGGCGCTCGCGGCGAGCGGGTTCATCGTCACCATGAGCGGCTGCATGCGGCCCGTGTCGTCGGTGCCGCAGGTGACCGAGCGCGCCTTGCGGACGGTCGGCGAGACGGTCGAGGCCAGGCGAGCCCGCCCCTCCCTGACGGCGGCGTTCCGACGAGCCGAACGCCCTGATGGTTCGGTCGAGCTCCGCCTCGGCGTGACGTGGCTGTCTTCCTGCACGCGAACACGGCAGGTACTCGTCGAGAACACGACCGTGACCCGCGACTCGGAGCCCGACACGGCAGGCAACGTGCTCGCGACCGGCTTCGGCGCGGCGTTGCTCGGAAGCGGCGCAGTTGCGATCGGTCATTTCGGTGCCACCCTGCCCTCGCAAGCGACCGACTGCCGACCCGACGCGGGCTCCGAGTGCTTCGATCCCGCTGCGGCCGCCGTCGGCGTCGGCGTCACGCTCGCGACCCTCGGTGCGATCGCGCTCGGTGGTGGAATTTACGGCCTCGTCGCGAGGCCGGAGCAGACGGTGGCGGTCGACGAGCGGGTGGTCGAGACGGTGGAGCCGGAGCAGCGCTGCGGAGAGCCCGTCGAGCTGCACGATCTCACGATCGGCATCGAGCCAACCCACCCGGGTGTCGCCGACGCGCGGGTCGACGGCAGCGGCGCCGCGACGCTGATCCTTCCGGCAGGGTTGCCGCCGAGCAAGGTGGTGGTCCGCGGCGTCCCGACACACCTGGAAGCCAGGGTGGACGAGGGCGCGGCGCTCGGCTGGACCTCTCCGACGCGCTCGACCGACGCGACCGAGGTGGTCCGATGACCGCACGAGCCTCGGGCTTGCGAGCAACCCGGCACACCCTCGCCCGTCAGCTGGCGCGAGCCCTCGCGTGCTTCCTCGTCAGCACCGCGCTCGGCTGCGCGAGCACCCAGTCCGTGACGCGGGAGGCCGGCCGAACCAGGGTCAGCGGCACCTTCGAGATCCCGCCGGACGGAGGACTCGCCGCATCGCTCGAGAGTTGGCCCAACGAGCTCGCGGTCCGGCTCACCCTCCGGCGCGACTGCGTCCGCATCGAGGCCGGCAGCGTCCAGCGCGCGACCGCGACGACGACGCGCCCCGACCCCGCGGCGACGTGGCTGCAGCTTGCGTCCGGCGTGACGCTCGCGGTGTCGTCCGGGCTCGTGCTCGGGAACGCGATGCCCGACGCCGACCCTCACTGCATCCGCACGGAAGACGGGTGCGTGTCATCGCGCGGTGGCGCCGTGGTGGGCGGGACGCTCCTCGCGCTGACCGCGGTCCCGCTGCTCGCGTCGGCGGTCCACGACCTCGCGACGGGCGATCGCACCACGGTGAGCGTCACCTCGGAGCCCTACGACCTGCGCCAAGAGCGCCAGGCGTGCGGCGCGGCGAAGGACCTCGAAGGCTCGATGGTCCTCCTCGACGACGAGGTGCTCGGCTTCCCCTCGGCGCGCGTCGACGCGAGCGGGTTGGCGCGGCTGCGCCTCGCTCCACCGCCCGCCGGCGCAGTGCCGCGAACCCGGCGGCTCGTGCTCTCGGAGCCATCCGCCGGGGCCGCGCGGCTCGCCTCCCGCGACCTCGTGCTCGCACGCGTGGAGCTCCCCGGCAGCGCCTTACCGCCGCGCGCCAGCGCCGCAGACCCTAGCGTGCCCCGAGCCGACGTACCCGCTCCGAGCGAGGCCCGCGAGGCTTCGCCGTTCAGCCCGAGTCGTTGACCAGCATCGTCGCCGCGACGGTCTCGCCGTCCGCCGGATCGACGAGCAGCGCGCTGCCGAGCGCCCGGTCCTGCGCGTAGGAGGTCGCGAGGATCGGCTCGCCGAGCACGACCTGGAGCCGACCGAGGTCGTTCAGCTTGAGCTCGTCGGCCGGGGTGGTGGCGCCCGTCGAGACGTCGAGGCGATGCGAGACGCCGACGAGCTTCGCCTGCACCCGTCGGCTCTGGTGTTTGAGCCAGAGGCGCATCCCGGCGCGTGCCGGGCGGGTCGCGAGCCAGGCCGCGTCGAGGGTCACGCTCTGCCGCAACTGGAGCCCGTCAGGAAGGGCCGCGCCTTGCACGACGTAGGCGCCCCGCCCTGCGTCGACGTCGTCGGCGAGGCTCACGACGATCGACTCGCCCGACTCCGCGAGAGCCTGGCCGCCGACGTCCCCGATGACATGGCGGTCGATCCGCGTGACCGAGCTCTCCAGCATTCCGGGAGCGACGAGGACCCGATCGCCGACGGCCATGCCTCCGCCGACGAGCCGACCGGCGAGGCCGCGGAAGGTCGCGAAATCCTCGCGCTGCGGACGGATCACCCACGCCACCGGCAGCACGCCCACCCCGAGCGTCGAGGGCGCGACGCGCACGGTCTCGAGTGACTCGAGCACCGCGGGACCGTCGTACCAAGGCATCCGCGTCGAGCGCTCCACCACGTTGTCGCCGTCGAGCGCACACACCGGGATGAAGCGCAGCCGCGTCTCCCATGGGAGTGCCTCGACGTGCCGCCGCGCCTCCGCGGCGAGCGACTCGAAGCGGGCCTCCTCGAAGCCGACGCGGTCCATCTTGTTCACGACCACGAATACGACGGGCACGCGCAAGAGCGCGGTGATCGCGAGGTGCCGGCGCGTCTGCTCCGTGAGACCTCGCTCGGCGTCGATGAGGACGATGGCGGCCTCGGCTTGCGACGCACCGGTCACCATGTTGCGCGTGTACTGGACGTGCCCGGGTGTGTCCGCGAGCACGAAGCGGCGGCGCGGCGTCGCGAAGTAGCGCCAAGCGGCGTCGATGGTGATGCCCTGCTCTCGCTCGGCGCGCAGGCCATCGGTGACGAGGGCGAGCTCGGTGCGCGAGAAGCCACGGCGGGCGCTGACCTCCTCGATGTGCGCGAGCTGGTCGCGCATCAAGGCGCGCGCGTCGAGCAGGATGCGGCCGATCAGCGTGCTCTTGCCGTCGTCGACGCTGCCCGCCGTCGCGCAGATCAGCGTGCCGAGCGTGGGTGGGGTGACGTCGCTCATCAGAAGTAGCCCTCGCGCTTGCGGTCTTCCATCGCAGCCTCGCTAAACTGGTCGTCGGCGCGCGTCGCGCCCCGCTCGGTGACGTCGGCCGCGACGATCTCGCCGATCACCTCGTCGAGCGTCGACGCCGTCGAGCGCACCGCACCGGTGCACGTCGCGTCACCGACCGTCCGGAAGCGCACCGAGGTGCGAAACGGCACCTCGCCCGGTCCCGGCGCCATGACGTCGGTCACGGCGTAGAGCATCCGACCGCGCTCGAACACCTCCCGCTCGTGGGCGAAGTAGATCGAGGGGAGCGCGAGGCCTTCGTCAGCGATGTACTGCCACACGTCGAGCTCGGTCCAGTTCGAGATCGGGAAGACCCGCAGGTGCTGCCCGCTCCGGACGTGGAGGTTCAACACCTGCCAGAGCTCGGGTCGCTGCTTGCTCGGATCCCATTGCCCGAGCTCGTCCCGCACGCTCACGATGCGCTCTTTCGCGCGCGCTCTGTCCTCGTCGCGGCGGGCTCCGCCGAAGAGCACGTCGAAGCGATGCTCGTCGACCGCCTCGAGCAAGGTCACCGACTGCAGGCGGTTGCGGCTCGCCCGCGGGCCGGTTTCGTCCTGCACCGTGCCGCGTGCGATCGAGTCCTCGACCTTCGCGACGATGAGCCGCTCCCCGAGCGCGGCCACCTTCGCGTCTCGGAAGGCGAGCACCTCGTCGAAGTTCTGGCCAGTGTCGACGTGCAAGAGCGGAAAAGGAAACCGCCCCGGGCGAAACGCCTTCTCGGCGAGGCGCAGAAGGACGATCGAGTCCTTGCCGCCCGAGAACAGAAGGGCGGGTCGCTCGCGCTCGGCGCTCGCCTCGCGAAGCACGTGGATGGCCTCGTCCTCGAGGCGCCTCAGGTGGAGGTTGTTGCCGGTGGCCACGCACTCCATTGTAGAAGACAGCTGTCTTGTAAAGCAACCTTGGCGTCGGTTAGACTCGCACCATGACGGTCGCGAGCGAGGAGACCCCCTCGGAGGAGGCGCCCTGGAGCGCGTGGATCGACTGGTCGGTCGCGCGGTTCGGGGCGTCCCTGAGGCTCGCGTGCAGCCTGAGCGTGGAGGACACGCTGCTCGTCGACGCGCTTGCCGAGAGCGCCGCCCGCCGCGGCCTCGCTCGCAGCCATGCGCCGCAGGTGTTCGTCCTCGATACCGGCCGGCTTCACGAAGAGTCGTACCGGGTCCTCGCGTCGCTGCGTGAGCGTTACGACCTCACGTTCGACGTCCGAGCGCCGGCGACGCGGAGCCTCGAGGACCTCGTGCGAAACCGGGGACCGCTGTCGTTTTACGACTCGGTCGAGGCGCGCCGCGAGTGCTGCGGGATCCGCAAGGTCGAGCCGCTCGCGCGCGCGCTCGACGGCGCCTCTGCCTGGATGACCGGCCAGCGGCGGGCGCAGGCGGTGACACGGACGAGTCTCCTGCCGCTCGAACGCGACGACGCCCACCGCGGCATCGCCAAGGTGAACCCCCTCGCGCTCGTGACCGACGAGGCGCTGTGGGCCGAGGCCGAGCGCCGCAGCGTCGTCATCCACCCGCTGCATCGCCAGGGCTACCCGTCGATCGGCTGCGCGCCATGCACGCGGGCCGTCGCGCCGGGAGAGGACGCGCGCGCGGGGCGCTGGTGGTGGGAGGATCCCGCCCACAAGGAGTGCGGGCTCCACGTCGCGCGCTCCAATCCCCAGACGGGGGGGAAGCCGACATGAGCCGCACGCCGGGCCTTCCGCTCGTGCTCCGCCTCGAAGGACGCCGCGTGCTGCTCGTCGGCGCGGGCACCATTGCGGCCGGCAAGCTCGCCGCGCTGCTGCGGGCTGGCGCGCGGGTCCGCGTGGTCGCCCCTGCCGTCACCGAGGAGGTGGCTCGCCTCGCCGAAGATGCCGGCGCCGAGGTCGTCGTGCGCGAGGTGACGGAGAGCGACCTCGACGACGTGCGCTTCGTCGTGACGGCGACGCCCCACGCGGTGTCGCGGCAGGTTCGCGGCTGGGCCGACGCGCGGCGGCTCCTCTTGCTCGCGGTGGACGACGTGGCCGCGACGGACGCGCACTCGCCCGCGGTGTTCGAGCGAGGCGGCGTGACGATCGCGCTCTCGAGCGACGGTCGCGCCCCGGCGCTGGTTGGCTTTCTGCGTCAGCTGCTCGAGGCGGCGCTCCCCAGCGAGGAGGAGCTAGCCGAGTGGCTCCGCCTCGCCGACGACGAGCGCGCTATCTGGAAGGCCGAGGGGCTCCCGCTGGGCGAGCGTCGAAGGCGGCTCGTCGGGCGGCTCTGCGAACAGGGTGGAGCCTGCCGCCACGTCGCGCCGAGCGAGGCTCCCGACCCCACGGGAGCCGCCGAGGTCCAGCCGTGAGCGCGCCCGCATAAATGACTTCTCTCAATTGCATACTCGGACTCCTCGGGGCCTGGTTTGCGCTCAACATGGGCGCGTCAGGGCTCGCACCGTCGTTCGGCGCGGTGCTCGGCGCGCGGGTGGTCGAGGCTCCTCGCGCGCGCTGGCTCTTCGCGGGCTTCGTGATCCTGGGCGCGCTCGTGCTCGGCCCCACGGTCGCGAAGACGCTCTCGTCGGGGATCGTGCCGGTCGAGCGCTTCGACGCTCGCGCGACCCTGGTCGTTCTGCTGGCAACGAACGTGGCGATGCTGGTCGCGAACCTCGCGGCGATCCCGCAGTCGACGTCCTGGGTGATGGTCGCGGCGCTCGTCGCGCTCGGCATTCAGCAGGGAGCGCTGCTGACGCGCACGCTCACCCATCGGCTGCTGCCGGCGTGGCTCCTCCTGCCGCTCGCATCGTTCGGCTTGAGCGCGCTCGTCATGCGCGCGCTGTATCCCCTTCGCGGCGCGAAGAGCTTCGAGGTCCACGGCTGGCTCTTGCGCCACCGCCGCCTCGCTCACGGCCTCGCGCTGGCGAGCGCGTGCTACGTCGCGTTCGCGATCGGAGCAAACAACGTCGCCAACGCCGTCGCACCACTCTCGGCCGCGGGCGCGCTCGAGGTCGGAACGGGGATGCTGGTCTTGTCGCCCCTGTTCGGGGTCGGCGCGCGGATGTTCTCGGGGCCCGCTGACACGATCGCCCGCGACATCGTGCCGCTCGGCCTCGTCGCCGCGACGGCCTGCAACGCGATCGTCGCGAGCCTGCTCGTCGTCGCCTCGAGCCTCGGCCTGCCCCAGTCGCTCGTTCAGCTGAACGCTGCGGCGGTGCTGGGCGTCCTCCTGGTGAAGGAGGGTCGGTCGGGGCTCTTCACCGGCAAGAAGATGCGGTCGATGCTGGCGTTGTGGGCCATCACCCCTTCGCTGGCGGCGCTCCTCACCTTCGTGGCGCTCGAGCTCTCGGAGCGCTGGCGATGACCGACGGGCGAACGGCACCGCGCGCAACCATCGCCAGCAGCGTGCTCGACCTCATCGGGCGGACGCCGCTCGTGAGGCTCGACCGCATCGCGCCGAAAGACGGCGCCGAGATCGTCGCCAAGCTCGAGGGCATGAACCCCGGCGGCAGCGCGAAGGACCGCGTCGCCTACCGCATGGTGCTCGCCGCCGAAGCCGAGGGCCGCCTCGGGCCCGGCAGCACCGTGATCGAGGGGACGAGCGGCAACACCGGCATCGGGCTCGCGATGGTGTGCGCGGCGCGCGGCTACCGCTGCGTGATCGTGATGCCCGACTCGATGAGCCTCGAGCGCATCTACCTCGTGCAGCGCCTCGGCGCCGAGGTCGTCTTGACGCCTGCCAAGGACGACCTGGCGGGCGCGGTGCGCAAGGCCGAGGAGCTCGCCGCGAAGACGCCGGGCGCGTTCCTGCCGCGGCAGTTCGAGAACGCGAACAACCCGGGCGTGCACGCGACGACGACGGCCGAGGAGCTCCTCGAGGCGACGGGCGGCCGGATCGACGCGTTCGTTGCGGGGGTCGGCACGGGCGGGACGATCACCGGGGTTGGTCGGGTCTTGCGCGAGCGCTGCCCGGGCGTGTGCATCGTCGCGGTCGAGCCCGACGGCTCCGCGGTCCTCTCGGGCGAGCGGCCCGGACGCCACAAGATCCAGGGGATCGGCGCGGGCTTCGTGCCGAAGGTGCTCGATCGGGGCGTGATCGACGCGATCGTCCGGGTGCGCGACATCGAGGCCTTCGAGGCGATGAAGCGGCTCGGCGCACTCGAGGGGATCAACGCCGGGATCTCGGCCGGCGCGGCGGTGCACGTCGCGCTCGAGGTCGCATCACGCCTGCGGCCGGGACAGCGCGTCGTCACGGTCTTCCCCGACACGGGCGAGCGCTACCTGAGCTTGCAGCACTACTTCGAATTCTGAAGCCCGGGCCGTCGTCACGCGCTCGCGGGAGCCTGGCGGCTCAGCTCGCGCACTCGCCCTCCGAGGTCTCGCCCCGGAACGCTTCTTGATCGCCGATGTCGACGAAATCCTCGGGGTTGGCCGACTCGCCGTCGATCGCCTCGAGCGGCGCAATCACCGCCCGCAGCTCGGCGGTCGACGCCCGCGCGAGGTACTCGTCGGCGCGCTCGCCCTCCTGGCGGTGCTCCTCGTACGAGGCGACGAGCGCCCGCACGACGTCGACGACGCGGCGCGCCGGCACCTTGCCGACGATGCGGCCGAACGTCGCATCGCCCGCGACCGCCGCCCCCGCATAGACCGTGTAAAACGGCGCGGCGCGGCCCGCGATCTTGCGCATCCCGCCTTGCAAGCCGATCGGCGCGACGTGGTGGAGACCGCAGCCGTTCGGGCAGCCGCTGATCCGGATGTGGAGACCGGCCGCGCGGTCGACGAAGGCACGGTCGGCGCGGAACGCCTCGCCGAGGAGCTGGGCCGCACCGCGCGACTGCGTGACGGCGAGCTTGCAGGTCTCGGCGCCCGGGCAGCTGCCGACGTCGGCCACGCTGCCTTCGTCGGGTTCGCCCAGCGAGAGCGCACGGAGGTGCTCGTAGAGCGGAGCGATGTCCTCGTCGCGCACCCAATGGAAGGCGACGTTCTGCGAGGGTGTGAAGCGCACGGCGCCGTCCGCGTAGGCGCGCGAGAGTGCGGCGAGCGCGCGGAGCCGGCCCACGGTGACGTCGCCGAGCGGCAGCACGATCGACACCAGCGAATAGCCAGCCTGCCGCTGCGGACGGACGTTCGTGCGGCGGAAGCGCTCGCCACGCTCGTCGCCGAGGACAGGGAGCGCGCGAGGCAAGAACCCCGGACCTCGTGGTGCGTCCCCCTCGAGGAGCGCGAGCAGCGCGTCGCGCGTCGGCGCCGGCGCGCGGCTGACCGGCGGCGCGCTGCGGACTGGGGGCGCCTCGGGGTCGAACGGCAAGGTCGGGGCGCCGGCTGCGCGCACCGCCGCAAGCTCGACCTCGACGCGCTCGCGGAAGGCGTCCCACCCGAGCTGCCGGACGAGGAACTTGAGCCGGTTCTTCTGGCGATGAATCCGGTCACCCTCGCGGTCGAAGACGCGGAGCACCGCCTCGGCGTACGCGAGGATGTCGTTCGCGGGCACGAACGATGCGAGCTCGTGGCCCGAGCGGCAGAGGATCGCCGTGCCGCCGGCGACGGTGAGGCGAAAGCCGCGCTTCCCCT
>VGRJ01000044.1 GCA_016875405.1 Deltaproteobacteria bacterium
CGCGTGACCGCTCATCGCGGCGTGAGTTGGCTCTTCGCGTGACCGCTCATCGCGGCGTGAGTTGGCTCTTCGCGTGACCGCTCATCGCGGCGTGAGTTGGCTCTTCGCGTGACCGCTCATCGCGGCGTGAGTTGGCTCTTCGCGTGACCGCTCATCGCGGCGCGTGACCGCTCATCGCGGGGCGCGCGTGGGTGGCCGGCGCCTTCACGGTCCGAGCAGCAGCACCTTCGGCTGGCTCGGCACGATGCGCATGCCGGGTGCGTTCGTGAGGTTCTGCAGCACGTTGTACGCGGCGGGCAAGCCCATCGGTCCGGCCGCGACGTTCGGATAAGGGATCGGCACCATGACGGGCGGCGTGAGGACGACGTCCGGGAACCCGAGATCCATGCCCATCATCTGCGTGTTGGCGAGCATCGTCCCCTCACCCCATGTGGATTTGCGAGCCGTCGATCTTGACGAGCTTGTCGGCCGTCACCACCGCGTCGTGCGCGTGGATGCGGGCGTAGCCGGTGGCCTTGGTGTCGATCGTCCCGGCGCGCAGCTGCTCGAGGCCCTCGACGAAGCGGTAGCACCGCTGGAAGCGCTGCCTCATCCGATCCGCGAGCGTGTCGATCGTGTCGGCGACGAGCGAGAGCTTGCCGATCTCGGCGTCGACCCGCGCCCCGAGCATCGACAGCTTCTCGACGAAGAACTTCCCCTCGAGCGCAGAGACCTCCACGCGCGGAGCCGTGATGACAGATTCGCGGCTCGCCGTAAGCTCGACCTTCTCGCCCGCGAGCGACACCCTGCCGCTCCTCGAACGGACCTCGAGCCCCGCGTCGAACTCGAGCCGCACCGGCATCGCGGGGTCGCGCCGCAAGACGGCGAGCACGAACGCCGCGCCGTCGACCTCGGCGACGAGCACCCGATCCCCCGTCGCAGGCTCGACGAGGGAGCTCACCGCGCATTGTACCCGAGCTTCGCGCCGATCCAGAGGAGGCTCGCCCAGACGGCGGTGGTCGGTCCGTACGCCTCCGTCACCCCCGCGGGGCAGATTTCCATCGACGGACCGCAGATCGCCTCCGTCAAGTTGCCGACGTGAACTTCGGTCGTTGCCCCCGACTGGCGCGTCCAGCCCCCGACCCACAGCTCGTCGGTCGTCCCAAAGACATGCTGCGACTGCGAGGCCGCGTAGCGCTCCTCGCGCGCTCCGAGCACCAACGAGAGCTGCCCGTTGTCGAAGACCTCCGTACGCGGCGCGCCGGTGACCGTCGTGGTCTGGGTCGATAGGTAGACCTCCGAGACGGCGTTGTCGACCGTGGTCTGCTGTGGGCCCGTGACGGTCGACGTCTGATCCTGCGCGTACGTCTCGGTGACATCGCTCACGACCTGCTCGTCGAGGTTCCCTCCGACCTCGATGAGCTGGTGGCTGCCGATGTCGTAGAGCCCATCCTTGTCGGTGTGGAGCGTGATGTTGTGCGTCCCATGCTCCGGGTGACCGAGGTTCAGGTACGTGTCGGCCGGCGGCGTGGAGAGCCAGATGAACTGCTTGCCCTTCTCGTCCTCGATCTCGAGCCGGGTTCGGCCTCCCGTCTGCAGCACGTTCTCGGTCGCGTTCGCCGACGTCACGACGCTCGGCGTCACCGCGTTCGGCACCGCGCCGACGATCACCGGACGATCGATGTCCCCGCCGAGGAACTGAACCACGACCTCGGTGCCCTTGCGCAGCGGAAAGTGCCAGCCCTCGGGGCTGCCAGCGTGCGGCTGCATCATCCGGACGCGCGTCGAGACCTCGTCGCCAGCGAGTTCGCTCTCGTCGGCGAAGAGCTTCACGAGGTAGCAGCCCTCGTCGTCGAGCTGCGCGTAGTCGTCGTCCGCGGGCCCATCGACCAGGCCGAGCTGGTAGCCGTGGACCCGAGGCCAGGCCGCACGACGCGGGGGGCGATAGGGCACGTCGGCAGGGATGCACTCGATCGTGACCTCGTAGCCCTGCGGCAGCTCGAGCCCGGCGACGTCGAGCGCCTCGCGACCTTGCGCGCCGCGGTGCTCGACTCGGACGACCAGGTATTTCCCTGACAATCGAGGGTGCTCCTCGAGCTCGAACACATAGCCCGGGCGAAGCCCGAAGGCGGTGCCCGTCCCGACGAAGGTCGTCTTCGCGGCAGCGAGCTCCTGCGCGCGGACCGCTGCGAGACGCCGCGCATCGTCCGGGGAGAAGCTGCGCTCCTCGAACAGGACCACGTCACCTCCCCGACCGTCGACCTCGTCGTCGCCGCCGACCGTCAGCGCGGGTCGCGCGTAGTCGTAGTCGCGGAGGCGAACCCGCGCGGGCTGCGCGGCCTCCTGCGCGCGAAAGCTTGTGAGCGAAGCGGTGGCGCTGGTGTCGGCTCCCGCGAGCGGGCGATAGCGGACCTTCCCACACTCCTCGGCGCCGAGGGACGAGTCGGTGATCCGAAGCTCCTCGCGCCCGTCACCGTGCGCGAAGTAGAACGAGTACCCCTCGCGCTCCATCCACCGAGCGAGGAAGTCGGCGTCGCTCTCGCGGTACTGGACGAGGTGCTCTTCCTCGGGGTGAGCCTCGTTCGAGGTGACGGACCAAGGCATCGCCATGCCGGCGCGCCCGAGCACGTCGTCGATCACCGCGTCGAGCTTCGTGAACGTGTAGGCGCGCGTTCGCCGAGTGTGCAGAAGCTTGTAGTACTCCGGGACCAGCGCCGCGCGCAGCAGCGCGTGCCCTCCCGCCGCGTGGACGAGCTCGATCTCACGCAGAATGCCGTGGTAAGGGCGCTCGTCGGCGAGGTCCTCGCCAAACTTCACGAGCAGCGTCGCGCGCTCACCGAGCGGCGCATCGAGGTCGAGGCTCGCCGCCGCCGCCAGCGAGACCCTGAGCCAGATCTCGAACTCGTAGGGCCTCGACAGACGCTCATGCCCGCGGACAGCGACGACGACGACCTCGTCGGGCAAGCCTCCGCCGCGGAACTCGAGCCGAGACAGGACCCCAGGGAATACCACAGGCCTCTCACGTAACGCGACCGCGAAGCCTCCGCTCCGCGGCGCCCTCTCAGCGCGCCCAGGCCCCGCGAGACGCCGAAGGGCACCGGCCGAGGCTTGCCGCGTCGAAGCTTGTTTGGCTCTTCGCCGGACGGTGCTAACGACCCGGTCGAGCCACCATGTCCGAGCCCGTCGATGCCCGTCCGCGCGCTCCGAAGCACCCCGAGCTCGTCGTGTTTCGGGGCGCACGCGCCGTCGACCCCTCCGCGGGCCTCGACGCCACCGTGGATGTCCTCGTCGAGCGCGGCCGGATCGTTCGCCTGGGCCCGAACGCCGCGTCGCCGGAGGAGCTCGCCTCGGAGCGCGTGCTTGTCGTCGACGCGTCGAGCAAGTGGCTCCTCCCCGCGTTCGTCGACCTGCACGCGCACTTCCGAGAGCCGGGTCAAGAGTACAAAGAAGACATCGGCACCGGCCTCGCGGCAGCGGCGGCAGGCGGCTTCGGACACGTGTGCTGCATGCCCAACACGAAGCCGATCAACGACACGCGCGCCGTCACCGAGATGATGATGTCGCGGGCGAAGAGCGCCGGCGGGACGCGGCTCCACCCGATCGCGGCGATCACGAAGGGACAGCGCGGCGAGGAGCTGACCGAGATGGCCGACCTCCGTGACGCGGGGGCCGTGGGGGTGAGCGACGACGGCGTGTGCGTGATGTCGAGCGTCGTGATGCGCCGCGCCCTCGAATACGCGCGCACCTTCGACATGCCGGTGATCCAGCACTGCGAAGATCACGCGCTCACCGCGGGCGCACAGATGCACGAGGGCGCGATCGCTACGCGGCTCGGCCTCCGAGGCTGGCCGCGTGTCGCGGAGGACGCGATCGTCGCGCGCGACCTGTTGCTCGCCGAGGCCACCGGCGCCCGCTACCACGTCGCGCACGTCTCGACGGCGGGCTCGGTGCGGCTTATCCGTGAGGCAAAGTCGCGCGGGATTCACGTGACGGCCGAGGTCACGCCACACCACCTGATGCTGACCGACGAGGCGGTCGTCGGGTACCGAACCTTCTGCAAGGTCAACCCCCCGCTGCGCGAGGCGGGCGACGTCGAGGCCCTGCGTGAGGCGCTCGCCGACGGCACCATCGACGCGATCGCGACCGACCACGCACCGCACTCCCCGCTCGAGAAGGACTGCGAGATGCAAGAGGCCTCGCCGGGAATGATCGGTCTCGAGCTCGTCGTGCCGGTGCTGCTCGAGCTCGTGCACTCGGGCGCGCTGCCTCTCGGGCGCTTCGTCGACGCCCTCACCCGCGCCCCGGCGAAGGTGGTGGCCCTCGACGCGCCATGCCTCATCGTCGGCGCGCGCGCGGAGCTCACGCTCGTCGACCCCACGGTCGAGCACGTCGTGTCCGCGGCGTCGCTCCGCTCGAAGAGCAAGAACACGCCCTTCCTCGATCGCAGCTACCGCGGCCGCGTCGAACTCACGATGCTCGGCGACGCTTTCGCTTTCCAGAGAGGACGGAACCGATGACGTGCGCTTGGCTCTGCATGGCCGACGGGACTCGCTTCGAGGGGCTCGCCTACGGCGCCCCCGGGCACACCGTCGGCGAGGCGGTCTTCACGACCGGTCTCACGGGATACCAGGAGGTCCTCACCGACCCGTCGTACTGCGGGCAGCTTGTCACCATGACGGCGACGCAGATCGGCAACACCGGCTGCAACGCCGAGGACCCGGAGTCGACCGACGATCGCCCGAAGGTCGGCGGCTTCATCGTACGCGACGCGAGCACGCTCACATCGAACTGGCGTGCGAGCGAGTCGCTCGGCGCCTACCTCGAGCGTCACGGCATCGTCGCGATCGCGGGCATCGACACGCGCCAGGTCACACGGCACCTCCGCGACAGGGGCGCGCAGAACGCGGCCATCGGAACCGGCAACCCGGACGAGCTCGTGGACCGCGCGCGCTCGGCCCCGAGCATGGAAGGCCTCGACCTCACGCGCCGCGTGACCCCTGCGTCGAGCTACGCGTGGACCGAGGGCAGCGGTGCGTGGCTCCCGCTCCACGGCGTACCCGGCGCTCCGCCGCGCGAGGGGAAGGCCGAGCGCCACGTCGTCGTCGTGGATCTCGGCATCAAGCGAAACATCCTCCGCAACCTCGTCGATTTCGGCTGCCGCGTGACGGCGGTCCCGTCGACCGCAGCCGCGAGCGAGATCCTCGCGCTCGAGCCCGACGGCATCTTCGTCTCGAACGGCCCGGGCGACCCCGCCGCCGTCACGACGGCGATAGAAACGCTCCGCGAGCTGCTCGGCAAGCGCCCGATGTTCGGGATCTGCCTTGGCCACCAGCTGCTCGCGCTCGCCGCCGGCGCTCGCACCTTCAAGCTGAAGTTCGGCCACCGCGGAATCAACCAACCGGTGCGTGACCTCGTCACGGGTCGCGTCGAGATCACCACGCAGAACCATGGTTTCTGCGTCGATCTCGAGTCGCTCGGCGGGCGCGCGCGCTCGACGCACGTACACCTCAATGACGGGACGAGCGAGGGCCTCGCGCTCGACGACGCCGACGCGTTCAGCGTTCAGTACCACCCGGAGTCCGCGGCCGGCCCGCATGACTCTCTCTACCTGTTCCGCCGCTTCGTAGAGCGCATCGACGCGCGCCGAGGAGCCTCGTGAGCCGCACCATCCACTTCGTCTCGCTCGGGTGCCCGAAGAACCGGGTCGACAGCGAGGTCATGCTCGGCGTCGCAGAGAAAGAGGGCTTCTCGCACGTGGACGACCCCGCCTCCGCCGAGGTGATCGTCGTCAACACGTGCGGGTTCATCGACGCCGCGAAGAAGGAGTCGATCGACACCATCCTCGAGATGGCCGACCACAAGCAGAGCGGCGCGTGCCGCCGCCTCGTCGTCGCGGGCTGCCTGTCGCAGCGCCACCCCGAGGAGCTCGCCGCCGGACTCCCCGAGGTCGACCACTTCCTCGGCTCGAGCGACATGCTCGGCCTCGGCAGCGTGCTCCGCGGCGCGAGCGAGCGCATCGCGGTCGGCAACCCCGCGGACTGGCTCGTCGCGGCCGAGACCCCGCGCACGCTCTCGTCACGGCAGGGCAGCGCCTACGTGAAGATCGCCGAGGGCTGCAACCGGAACTGCTCGTTCTGCGTGATCCCGGATCTGCGCGGCAAGCAGCGTTCACGGAGCGTCGACGACGTCGTGCGAGAGGTCGAGGAGCTCGTCCGTCGCGGCGTGAAGGAGGTGAACCTCGTGTCCCAAGACACGATCGCCTTCGGTCGCGATCTGCCGGCCGTCGAGCGCCCCGATCTCGCCGAGCTCGTCCGTCGCGTCGCCGACGTCCCGGGCCTCGCGTGGACCCGTATCTTCTACCTCTACCCCGAGAAGCTCTCGCCCGACCTCGTCGAGCTCTTGGCGCATCACCCCAAGGTGCTTCCCTACGTCGACATGCCGCTGCAACACGCCGCTGACGGGATGCTCCGTCGGATGAAGCGCGGGCACGGCGGGCAGCGTCTACGTGACCTCGTCAGCGAGCTGCGGGAGAAGGTCCCGGAGCTCACCTTCCGAACGGCCTTCATCGTGGGGCACCCGGGCGAGACGGCCGCCGAGTTCGACGAGCTGTGCGAGTTCGTCGCGTGGGCGAACTTCGACCGCGTCGGCGTGTTCCGATACTCGGACGAGGAGTCCTGCGCGAGCCACGCGCTCGAGGGCAAGGTGCCGAAGCGAACGGCCGAGAGCCGCTACAAGAAGCTGATGGCGATGGCGCAGCGCATCGCTCGTGACAAAAATCAAGCTCTGGTCGGCAAGACCGTCGAGGTCCTCGTCGAGGGGGAGAGCGACGAGCACGAGTCGGTGCTGATGGGACGCCACGGGGGCCAGGCGCCGGAGATCGACGGACAGGTCTACCTCACCGGGACGGAAAACCTCCCCGAGCTCCCACGCGCAGGAGAGCTCGTCGAGGTGCGCATCACGCAGGCGAGCGACTACGATCTCGCCGGCGAGGTGGTGCGGATGCCGGAGCGGAGCGAGGGCGCGCCCCGACGCGTCGGCCTGCGGATGCTCCCGACCGATCAGCGCCGGGTTTGAGCACGCGAGGCCGAGGTCGCCCCGACGAGCCACGCCCCCGGCGCTGAGGCGTGGTATCCTACGGGCGTGACGCGACGTGCCCTCCTCCGTGCGCTGGCCGCCACCGTGAGCCTCGCGGGCTGCCTGAGCCCGACGCTGCCGCTGCCGCCGCCGGAGGCCCCGCTTGGCGTCGAGGACACCGGCAAGGCGGCGTCCGAGGGCTCGACCGAGACGGTGTGGCTGGTCCGCGGGGCGTGCTCGCCCGGTGCGCTCGTCCTGGTCGAGAACGAAGCGACCGGGCGGATCTTCGGCCTCGAGGACGACGACGCCGACGGGCGCTACTCGATCGGCATCGACGCCGTCGCCTGCGACTACGCGACCGTGTGGCAAATCGTGGGGGACACGCAGTCGGCGCGTACGGGGTTCTTCGTCACACCGACGCAGAGCGGCCTGGCAGACGAGGCCGCCTGCGCGGCGCCGTGAGCACCGAAGGGCGTCGACCGATGGGCGCACCAATCCTGGTGGTCGACGACGAGCCGAGCCTCCGGCAGGTCCTCGAGATCGCGCTTCGGCGCGGCGGCTACGAGGTGAAGACCGTGAGCGGTGTCGCGGCCGCGTCGCGGGCGATCGGCGACGCGAAGGTCCCGTTCCCGCTCGTCCTCACCGACCTCGTCATGCCCGACGGCTCGGGCATGGATGTGCTCGCCGCGGCGCGCGCCCGCAGCAGCGACACGCAGGTCATCGTGATGACCGCGTACTCGACCGTCGAGTCGGCGCTCGACGCGATGCGCAGCGGCGCGTACGACTTCGTGACGAAGCCCTTCTCGCCGGCGGAGATCGTCACGCTCGCATCCAAGGCACTCGAGAAGAACGCGGTCGTCGAGGAGAACCGACGCCTCAAGGCAAAGCTCGCCGCACTCGCCCCGACCGCCGACGAGGTGTTCGGTCACAACGAGACGATGCGGAAGGTGGGCTTGCTCGTCGAGAAGGCCGCCGCGAGCAAGGCGACTGTGCTCCTCACGGGCGAGAGCGGGACCGGCAAGGAGCGGGTCGCGCGCATCCTCCATGAGCGGAGCGACCGACGCGCAGGGCCGTTCTGCGTCATCAACTGCGGCGCGCTTCCCGAGGCGCTGATGGAGAGCGAGCTCTTCGGACACGAGAAGGGCGCCTTCACGGGCGCGACCTCCGCGACGACAGGGCTCTTTCGACAGGCTCAGGGCGGGACACTGCTGCTCGACGAAGTCGGAGAGCTGCCGCTCCCGCTGCAGGTGAAGCTGCTCCGCGTGCTGCAGGAGAAGCGCGTGCGCCCCGTCGGGAGCTCGAGCGAGGTGCCCGTCGATGTGCGCGTCCTCGCCGCGACCAACCGCGACGTCGAGGCCGAGGTGACCGCGGGCCGCTTCCGCACGGACCTCTATTACCGACTCAACGTGCTGCGGGTCGAGCTGCCGCCGCTGCGCGAGCGAGCTGGGGACGCGCGGCGGCTCGCTCAGCAAATGGTCGCGCGCTTCGCCGGCGAGGTGGGCAAGCCGATCGAGGGCCTCACCCCTGCCGCCCTGCGCGCGCTCGACGGCTATGCCTTCCCCGGCAACGTGCGCGAGCTCGAGAACATGATGGAGCGCGCGGTCGCCCTCGCGTCGGGGTCGTGGCTCGACGTCGACCTCCTGCCCGACGCGCTCGTTCGGCGGGCCGCCACGCCGAGCACCGGCCTGCTTCTCCCCCCCGAAGGCCTCGCGCTCGACGACGTGCTCGCCGACGTCGAACGTCGCCTCATTCAGCAAGCGCTCGAGCGAACTGGCGGCGTCCGCAAGCGCGCCGCGAAGCTGCTCGGCATCTCGTTCCGGTCGATCCGCTACCGCCTCGACAAGCTGGGCGTCGCGACCGACGACGCAGACCCGACCGAGGAGTCCGAGGATACAATCGACGAGAGCTGAGGGCTCGTCGTCACCCCCAAGCCGAGCCCCTCCGGCGCCGCGCGGTGACACGACGCGGCATCCTCTCTGGGAAGGGGTGCCGCAAATCGTCACGCCCTCACGGTGACCAGGCGGTCGCGAGGCAGAGCCGGTGGCCGTCGTCGCGTCGTTCAGAGCGGATCTTTCTTTTTTGTCGGCGCACAGCGTCCTTCGAGACCCCCCCAATACCTACAGGCACGTTGGTTGCTTGGATGGGTGCTCGTCTTTCAGTATGATCAAAGCCGTTCGAAGCTCGCGGGGACGTCAACGTCCACGAGCCACCACCCTAAAGGAGATTCACACGATGCGTTCGATTCGCCGCCGATTCAGAGTCCGAGGGTTCACATTGGTTGAGCTCATGATCGTCGTCGCCATCATCGGCGTCCTCGCGGCCCTCGCGATTTACGGTGTCCGCCGTTACCTCGCGAGCGCGAAGACCTCGGAGGCGAAGAACACCATCGGCGCGATCTCGCGCGCGTCGCAAGCTGCTTACGAGCGTGAGAATGCAGCGTCCGAGGAGATTCCCGAGGGCACCGAATCGAAGGGCGCGAGCCACAGCCTCTGTGGCTCCGCGACCACCGTCCCGGCCAACGTCCCGGCGGGCAAGAAGTACCAGCCGCTGACGACCAACGGCAAAGACTACGACTCGGGCGACATGACCACGGGCTGGAAGTGCCTCAAGTTCAGCATGACCCAGCCGCACTACTATCAGTACCACTACAGCAAAAACGCGGCCGCCGCGAACTCCACCAACCCGGCCAAGTGCGCCGCGAACTGCTACGAGGCTCAGGCAGTCGGCGACCTCGACGGCGACACCGTGACCGCCCAGTTCTCGCAGACCGGCATCATCACCAACGGCGAACTCAAGAAGGCCACGCAGATCCACATCAAGGACGAGTACGAATGATCGGCTGATCCGTCGAGCATTCCCCAACGAACGAAGCGGTCGGCCGCTTTGACGTTCGTTCCGACCGGCGTGCTCCGTGGCGCGAGGGCGACCTCGCCCTTCTTCGCTCTTCGCACATTCGGTCGCATCGAGGCCCGCACATCGCCGTTGGCTTGTTCCTTGCTGCCCGCTTTGTAGTGGACTCCAAGGTCTGTGACGCATGACTACCCGCCGTCGCTTTGACACAGCGCGCGCCTTCACGTTGGTGGAGGTGATGATCGTGGTGGCGATCGTCGGGGTGATGGCTGCGCTCGCCGTGTTCGGAATCCGCAAGTACCTCATGGCGGGCAAGGCGAAGGCCGACGCCGACGGCGCGATGCTCGGGATGGCATCAGCGATTCGCGCCTACTACGACGCGAACCGCGGCTACCTCAACTGCAGCGAGAGCTACGAGGACTACTACCCGATGGCCCCCACCGGGAAGAAGCATCCCCTCAACAACCCGAACAACCCCAGGCACGCCTGCTGGTCCCTCTACAACGTCCGGATGGGCCCGACCTACATGTCGTTCGCCGTCCGCGCGGGAACGAAGAATGAAACGCCCACGACGCCGACCGGGTTCAGCGTGACGTTCCCGAAGCCCAAGGAGCCCTGGTTCGTCCTCGTCGGCGCGCTCGACCTCGACGACGACAAGACCTTCGCGCGCTACATGACTTCCTCGTTCTCCCCGGGCGTCATCTTCCGAATCAACGAGGGGGAGTGATAGGCGATGCGAGCCGGCCGACGCCCATGGGTCTGGGAGGCGAGCGCTCCAGGGACGAATTCCGTCACCGCTGCGGGGCTCGAGTGCTGAGAATTGGCTGGCTCGCACGCTCGCGGGCTTTAATGAAGCTTCCTCGGCTGATGGCATGCTCCTCGCTCCAGCGAGGTCTCGGCGAGTTCAATCCCTCCATGGCACCACCTCCGACCGCTCCGCTCCGCGTCGCCTCCCTGCGACGTCATCGCGCCACGGAGGGATTCACGCTCGTCGAGCTCTTGGCCGTCGTAGCGATGATCGGCGTTTTGTCCGCGCTCGCGGTGGTGGGGTTCAAGAAGTACATGAACTCGACCCGAACCGCGGACGCACGGGCAGTGATCGGTTCGATCCGCATCGCAGAGGAGTCCTATCGCGCTGAGACGCTGACGTACCGTACTTGCGGGACCAGCCTTTCGGACTGGTATCCGGGAACGCCCAACGGAAAGAAGCGCAATTTCAACGGCTGGACCTCGCACTCTCGGTACGACGATTGGCGAATCCTCAACGTCACCGTCGACTCGCCGACGACCTTCGGGTTCTCGGTGGTTGCAGGGGCACCGGGCGAGAAGGCCCCGAACACGAACACCAGCTTGAAGCCGGCCTGGCCAAGCCCAACCTCCGAGCCGTGGTACGTGATCCAGGCCGCTGGCGACAACGACGGAGACGGAGTGCTCTGTTACCTCGTCTCCTCGTCATTCAACGGCGAGATCTACGTCGAAAACGACACGGAGTGACCGCGCTCCGCGCGCCTTGACCACCACGCTTCACGAACACGTCAAAGAACCACTGACACGCACGACCAATTTCCCCCGACACCTAATGGCGTCGGGGCTTTGGGAGCTCGAAAGGAACCACTAACGCCATGAAACGCAGGATCAAACTCAGTAAGCGCGGCTTCACCCTCGTGGAGCTCATGATCGTCGTCGCCATCATCGGCGTCCTCGCAGCCCTCGCGATCTACGGTGTCCGCCGTTACCTCGCGAGCGCGAAGACCTCGGAGGCGAAGAACACCATCGGCGCGATCTCGCGCGCGGCCCAAGCTGCTTACGAGCGCGAGAACGCAGCGTCCGAGGAGGTTGCTGAGGGTACCGAGTCGAAGGGCGCGAGCCACGACCTCTGTGGCACCGCGACCATCGTCCCGGCCAACGTTCCGGCGGGCAAGAAGTACCAGCCGCTGACGACCAACGGCAAAGACTTCGACTCGGGCGACATGACCACGGGCTGGAAGTGCCTCAAGTTCAGCATGACCCAGCCGCACTACTATCAGTACCACTACACCAAAAACACGGCCGCCGCGAACTCCACCAATCCGGCCAAGTGCGCCGCGAACTGCTACGAGACGCAGGCAGTCGGCGACCTCGACGGCGACACCCTGACCGCCCAGTTCTCGCAGACCGGCATCATCACCAACGGCGAACTCAAGAAGGCCTCTCAGATCCACATCAAGGACGAGTACGAATGATCGGCTGATCCGTCGAGCATTCCCAAACCCTCGGGGCGGTCGGCGTGGAGCCGGTCGCCCCATTTTTTTTGGTGTATTCTTGGAGGCGAGCCAGGATCTGGCTCATCGAGACCGAGACGACGACATGGCCCGGACGTGGAGCGCACCCGAAATCGCGGCGCTGATCGCGGTAGGAGGCAGCCTGACCATGGTTGCCGTGCCGGCCTTCATCCGGAACCTGAGCTTCTCGAAGATGAGCGAGCCGATCGACGGGCTCGACCGCATGGTCACGGCGGCCGTGGTGTATTCGGAAGGTCGCCCGCAGAACCTCAGCTTCCCACCTTCAGCCCCATTGACGCCCGAGAAGGTCCCGCGCGGCGTCGAGGAGCGCGACCCCGATGATGCCTGGGAGCACCTCACCTGGAGGTCGCTCGACTTTCGGTTCGATCAACCTCACGGCTTCGCCTTCCGCTTCGAGAGCGCCTTCGATGCGCAGACCGGCGTCGCGCGCTTCGTGGCGACTGCCCACGGCGACCTGGACGGAGACGACGTCCTCTCGACGTTCGCGGTACGCGGCGAGCGCCTACCGGGCGACGGGGCGCGCGTCCTGCCTGGGATGTTCGTCGATCGGGAGGTCGAGTGAAGCGTCGCCTGCGCGACTGGCTCGTTCCTCTTGCCGCGCTCACCGTCGCCGTTGGGCTGGTGCGTGAAGCGCGCCCGAAGGTGTTCGCCGAGCACGCCCGCGTGAAGAACACCACCGAGGCCTATCTCCTCCCTCCCCCTTCGCAGCTGCGCACGCTGACGCTCGGCTACGACACCGCCGTGTCGGATTTGCTCTGGGCTCACACGCTCGTCGCCCAGGGGATTCACCTCCAAGAGCGCAGACGCTTCACGAGCATCGTGCAGCTCTACGAGGCGATAAACGAGCTCGCCCCGACGTGGCGTACGCCCTACCTCTTCGCCGATGCGCTCATCACGCTGCAGTCTGCGGCGATCGGCTTCGACGAAGTCGCTGCGACGCGTCGCATCCTGGAGCGCGGGGTTCAGAACCGGCCGCTCGACGCCGAGCTGTGGCTCAACCTCGGCCAGTTCGTCGCCTTCGTCGCGCCCGCGAGCTACCTCGAAGACCGACCCGAGCTCGCAACCACCTGGCGACGAGAAGGTCTCGCGTACCTCGAGCGGGCCGCAGAGCTGGGCGCATCTTCGAGCATCGGATGGCAGGCGCTAGGGGGTGCGGCGCGGCTTGCGCGCGAGGGCAAGCGTGACGCCGCCATCCGCTTCTACGAGCGCCAGTACGCCGTGACCGAGGATCCGGAGCTGAGGCGGACCATCGAGCGCCGCCTCACGAAGCTGCTCGGCGAAGAGCAGCGCGCGAAGATCGTCGAGCGGCGCAAGGCGTTTGACGCAGAGCGGACGGCCGAGTTTTCGTGGCTCGGCGACGACGACACGAGCTACCTGCTCCTAGGACCGCGCCTGCGCGCGAGCTGCGTCGGGAAGGACCGCGACAAGACGACCTGCGCGACGACCTGGCGAGCCTGGGCCGAGGCGCGCGAGGCCCACTAATCCGCACGGTTGCGTCGGCGCGCTCGCGGAGAGCGACGCCCCGCAAGCGGGCCGTTCGGCCAGGAGTGTTCGCCCGCGCGAGGGCGGCCAGGAGCTCCGCGGGGGCCAAGCTCTACGGGGGCAAATCCCCGCAGAGTCACTCGTCGTCGTCCGACTTCTTCTTCTTCTTCTTCGGCTTCTCGTCGCCGCCGGAGCCGCCGCCCGACACGTCGAACTTCACCGTGACGGTTGCGGTCTTGCCAGGCGTAACCGTGACGCTGCGCGACTGGATGCCGAAGTCCTTGTGCTTGAACACGACGGTGTGGCTTCCCGCAGGCACGCGCACGCCGGTGACCGGGGTCTGCCCCTGAGGTCGACCGTCGATCAGCACGCTCGAGGGAGGCAGCGAATTCGCGTTGATCGTACCGCCACTTGCCGCCTCCGCGGCCGGAGCAGCCGCGGCCGCGGGGGTCGGAGCAGACGCGGGCTCGGCCGGCGGTGCCGCTGCGGGGGCCTCGGTCTTGTCGAGCTTGATCGACACGGTGAGGGTCGGCTTGTCCTCCTCGAAGACGATCGCCTGCTCGAAGTCGGCGTGGCCCTTCAGTGTGGCGACGACCTTCCACTTCGACCCGGTGTCGAGCTTGCGCTCGATGCGGCCTCCGGCGATGACCAGCGGCGAGTCGCCCTTGCCCTCCTCGACGAGCTTCACCAAAGCTCCCGACGTCTCGAGCTTGAAGGTGACCGCGACGGTCTTCAGCGGGAGCTTGAGGTCATCGACCGCAAGCGTCTTGCCGGCCTCGAGCGTGTAGGTCCGCTCGAGCTTGCCGTAACGGTAACCCGCAGGCTCGAAGCGAATCGTCACCTCTCCGGGCTTCAAGTCCTTCAGCTCGAGCGGGAGCGTGCCCTTCTCCTGACCGTCGACGAAGACCTTCACCTTGTCGGTGATCGCAGTCTTCAGCGATAGGCCCGCCGGCTTCTGCGCCTCGGTCGACGAAGGCTGCGCCGAGGTCGAGCCCGCCACGTCGCTCGGGGCCACCGCAGGCGCGTCCCTCGACGCGACGCCGAGATGAATGGTGATCTCCGTCTCGCCGCTGCCGCCCTTGACCTCGATCGAGCTCTGCCCCGCGAGCAGGCCGGAGGCAACGCGCACGTCACGCTTCCCAGGGTCCACGTTCTTCACGCGACACGGGACGAAGGTGCACACCTGCTGGCCGTCGACGTAGACTTGAGCGGTGTCGACGGCCTTTCCGTTGTGTTCGACGCGGACGACGACCGTGCCAGGCCCGGTCGAGCGCACCCAGAAGAACGCGGCGAGCCCAACGAGCGCCAGCGCCACGAGGGCGATGAGTCCGTTGGAGCGGCCCTTCGGTTTGTCAGCGGCAGGCGTCGTCGCGGGGACCGAGGGCGCCCACTCGGAGGTCGGTGGTCGGCTCGTCGCTGCGGGCGCCGGTGCCGAGTCGAAGGGCTGCGCCGCCACGATCTCGCGAGGCACGGGCGCGGGCGCGGGGATCTTCGGCATCCCATCGTAGGGGATGGACGGCATGCCTGCGGCCGGCGCGATCGAGGCCGCCTTGCCGGAGCCGGCGAGCAACGCTGCCGCCGCGCTGAGCTCTGGGCGAACGTTCGCGTCGGGACGCGCGCTCTCCCCCATCGCAGTCGTCACCCGCTCGCCCGCGAAGTCCCCGAAGAGCTCGGCCGCGTGCGCCTTGCCAAATACGGAGGTCGACTCGTTCTCGTCGTCCCAGTCGAGCCCCTCCTCGGCGTCGAGCGCGACCGCGGAGACCTCCTCGGGAGGCACCGAGTAGGCCGGCTCGTCGGACTCCTCGACGAGCACGAGCGACGGCGGGACGCCGGGGCCATCCGTGCTCTGGGTGACGGCGGCACCGCTCGAGACGGCAGGATCGCCCGCGTCCTTGGCGGCGGCCGTGGGGGAGGCAGGTGCTTCCGGAGCAGGCGCGTCAGGGTCCTCGCCGCGCATCAGCCGCTCAATCTCTTGCTTCGACGGGCGCCGCATCTCGGCCGTGGCCTCGGGCATGAGGTCGGCGTTGAGGTCGGTCGCAGGGGCCGGCGGCGCGGAGGCAGGCTTGCGCGGCGGCGGGTTGGGCTTTGGCATCGAGACGGGCTCGCCGTCGACGCCCACGGGGGACATCCCGAGCAGGGTCTTCTTCGGTGGCGGGAGCTTTGCCTGAGGCACGGGCGGCGCGGCCAACGAGGGGATGAGCGGCTGCGCGACGGACGCGCCTGCGCTCTCCGAGCCAGGGGACACACTCTTTTTCTTCTTGGTCAGCCCCTCGAAGATGTCGAGGTCACTGCCTTTGTCGTCGGCCATCGTGGTGTCGCTCCAGTACCTGCGGGCCTCGAAGAATACCCGCAATCACCGGGGCTTGAGTAGCGAATTCGGGCAGCGGGCCGATCGCGCATTGAAGCGCTTTGATCACATTTCCTTCGGTTTTTTGAAGTACCGGATGCGACGCGACTGAAGCGGGTACCAGCGATCGTAGGGGACCACCGGCGTCTCTTCGAACACCCTGCGCGACCCGGGGCCGGGCTGCCGCTGCAGGACGACGGCCCCCTCGCCGGGCAGGCGCGACGCGCGTGACGCGAGATCGGTGTCCCCGCCGAGCAACAGCGGCCACGGCTCGGCGAGCCCGAGGACGCGCGAGCAACCGAGGCGCGTGGTGAGGGCCTTCAGCTCCGCGAGCGGAACCGCCTCGCCTCCGACGACCTCGGCGTAGACGAGCATCCCCGACTCGTCCTCGACCGCCACCGCACCCACCGCGCGCTCGGTCGCCGTAGCGGACGCGAGGCGCACCGCGCCGTGCACCTCGGCCTGGGGCGTGAGCGAGAACGCGGCTCGCGAGAACCAGAGGGAGGGCGTCTCGCGTGAGGCCTCCCCAGGCGGCACCACCTTGAGGACCGTCGGCGCCTGAGCCGCTTCCCCTGCCCCGCCGGCGCGCGTGAGCATTCGTGGGTCCACGCGCAGCACGACGGCGCGCTTGCTCCCGAGGGGAAGCTCGGTCCGAGCGAGCGCATACGGGAACCCGTGCTGCGGGAGCCCCTTCGTCTGCCACACGCCGTCGCCTTCCATCCCGCTCGTGACCGTGATGGGAGCTCCCGGGAGGACGTAGCGCAGGGTCAGGTAAAAGTAATCGCGCCCCTCGCGCTTGATGTAGCGCGGGAAGTTCATGAGTCCCATGCCCTTGATCAAGCGGCGCGCGCGAAACTTCCAGCCGTCCATCTCGAGGACGTCGCCTTCCCGCTCCCACTCGTAGTCAAGCGGTCGGCTGAGGGTGCCGAGATCGCGAGCCGGCCCGACACGATAAAACTCGAGCCCGCTATGGCCGGCGTTCATGTCGAGCGCGAGGCCGTAGTGACAACGCGCTTGAATCATCGCCTGGGCGAGCGCCTCCGGGGACAGTTCCGCGCCGTAGAAGTACGCGACGAAGTTCTCCTTCGTCTGACAGATGCCGGTGCGAACCGTGTGCGTTTTGTCCTCCCAATCGGACGGCGTTCCACCCCACCAGGTGCGACCGTAGGGATTCCACTTCCCGTCGATCACCATCGGCGTCATGTTCTGACGGTAGGACACCATCTCGGCTGGGATCGAGGGGTCCTCGGGCCAGGTGCCAAAGCCGGTGCTGCCGTCGGCGAGCTCGACCACCGTCGCGGCGAAGGGCTTTGGTGGGAGGTACACGACGCCGTCGCTCATCATCCCAAACTCGCCGTGGAGCGCCTGGAACCCCGCATTCATCGCGGCCGCGACGCGTCGCAGCACCGTCGGCTCACGAGGGATCGAGCCCGGGCCGGTCGCGCCGGTCGCGCTCTTGGGCTCGGCGACGCCCGCCATGGTGTGGAGCGCGACGACCCGCGGATCCCACATCGCGATGTAGACGACGCTCGTCTTTCGCATGCGATCGCTGCGGATGTAGGTGGTGACGAAGGTCGGCGGTAGCCCCGGGAGCGAGTGGATGAAGGGGTCGTCGGACTTCGCTTGCCACACGCCCTCGTTGTTCAACGCGGGGCTCACCATCGTCTCGAGCGGTGGTGGCGGAAAGCCGATCTCGGGGTCGACGGGGATCGCGCGCGTCGCCTCATCGAGAGACCCGGTGCCGAGGTCCTTCGCGATGTCCTCGGCCGCGCCAGAATCCCCGCTCACCGCCTCTTGGCCGGATTTCACGACGTCGAGCGCCGAGAAGGCCACCGCCTTAACGTACTGCATCGCCTCGTCACCGACCTCGGACCGGACGCGATCGACCGCCCAGGTGACGAGGTTTCCGGGTGTACTCTCCGGAACGAGCTGCACACCGAGCGCGTCGGGCACATCGGTCGGCCGCGCGAGCGAGACGTCGAAGCGCTTCCCGTCCGCCGAGATGAGGAGCGACCCATCGTCGAGCGCGAGGGCGAGTGACTTCGGCTCTCGAACGAGCTGGTAGCTGTAGCGCGCGACCCCATCGAGGACCCCAGTCTCCTGAAGTCGCGTCACCGCACCTTGCAGGCGCTCGAGTCTCGTCCACGTCGCGCGACCTTCGCGAGGCTCGCCCCCGAGATCGACGAGTCGGACGGCTCCGCTCGGGTCCGCGTACGCGAAGCGCACCCCACGCCCAACGGGCCGCAGCTCGTCGACGGCCGTCGTGTCGCTGATGTCGTGCGGGCGATCGACGTCGAGCAGCACGCCCTCAGGCGAGAGGCGCGCGTGGACGAGGTAAATGTCATGCGGCTCGTCTGAGCCTCCGCTCTTCTGCTTGGCGCGCACCACCACCGGAACGCGCCCGGCCGCCGCGCGCCAGGTGGAGATCGGCGGGGGCTCGAGCCACACGACGCCCTCTCGATCGACATCGAGGCCGTGCCCCGCGAGAGCCGAGACGAGCGCCTCGGTACGGTCGGCCCCAGACACCCGGCGCGAACGCACGCCCGTCGCCACTAGCGCTGCCAGCGCGGCGACACCGACGAGGCCCCAGGCCGGCTTGGCTCGCACCGACATCGTCGCCGGGACTACCACGGCGCCGGTCAGGGTCGCAACGAAGTGGCGCGCGTCACTTCACCTTCGATTCGCAGCCAAGGATGATCGTGATCGAGCCGCCCTTCGAGGTCTTGTAGACCTCGCAAGCGGGCCCAAAGAGCTGGATCTTCTTCTGCGAGGCGTCGGTGTAGTCCCAGCCGTCGGCGTGGCTCGCATCCTTCAAGACCTCCTGCGGGCCGTTCCCGGTCTCGACGGTCACGTTGACGAGGTTCGGGTCGACGTCCTGCCCCTCGGGGATGGCGAAGACGCAGTCGCCCACGCTGCCTGCGATCGCCGCGAGCACCTTCGCGAGCTCGGCCTCGAAGTCGGCGCTGCCGATTTGGTAATGGCAATCGCCGGCCGCAGGCGAACACCCGGGGCTCTTCGGCGTCTTGCCGTTCAGCGCGATCGTCGAGAGCGACTTGGCGGCGTCCTCGCTGCCCGGCGAGCCGATGACGAACGTGTGCACGGCGGGCGAGCCGCTCGCGGCGATCGCGGCCTCGTTCTCGATATCGGCGAGCTTGCCGCAGTCGGTCTGCAGCGCGGGCAGCGGGAACACCGACGGCTGCGCCGTGTTGGGGACGCCGTCGGTCACAAGCAAAACGAAGCGCTGACCGGGCGTGGGGTGCGCCTTCATGACGGCGTAGGCGTTTTTCAGGGCGTGGAGCGTCGGCGTGCCGCCGGTCGGGTCGTTTTGGTTCAGCCACGACACGATCGCCGGGGCCTTCTCGACGAGCGGGACGACGGGCACGACCGGCTGAGGGTCGACGTCCTTGCAGCCGCCGTCCGCCAGGATTTGCGGGCAGTTCGGCGGCTGGGGGAGCCCCGGGATCGGGATCAGGCACTGCTGCATCAGGAGGCTGTTGAACTTGCCTGCCGGGAACGGGAGCAGGCCGACCTGGAGCGTGGGGCTCGCTGCGTCGACCATCTTCTTCACCGCCGAGACGGTCGCGTCCCACTTGCTCGGCCCGTTATTGCCGCTCGCGGGGTCGGACATGCTCCCCGACTTGTCGAGCAAGAGCAGCAGCGCGCCAGGCACTTCGTTGCCAAACGTGCTCTTGCCGCACTGCATCTCGGCGCCGGTCGAGCCGTCGCCGGAGCCAAGGTTCGACCCCGTCGAGAGACCTCCCCCAAACCCGCTCGCACCGCTCGACCCAGACTCCTTGTCGAGCTCGTTGTCCGTGGCCGAGCAGGCAGCCGCGACCGAAGCGAGAACGAGAACGATTCCATAGCGTAGTTTACGTGCATGCATGAAGCCTCGAATGCGCCACACGGAAGACAGCGACGGGGTGCGACGACCTCATATGGTACCAGCAATTGTCCCCGCGCGCCGCGGCGATAGTGCTAAGCCGCCCCTCGATGTCAGCGAGCTCGGGAGCTCGGGTCTCTGCGATCACGACCGATGAGGTCCGCGCCGTCGCGCGTCTCGCACGGCTCGAGCTCACGGACGCGGAAGCGCTTCTCATGGCGGGCGAGCTTACCCAGATCGTCGGCCTCGCGAGCAGCCTCGCCGACGCACTCGACGAGCCGGGTTTCGCCTCGCTCGCGCCGTTCGCGCATGAGCGCGAGGAAGCCTCCCTTCGCCCGGACGATCCTCGCCCTTCGCTCTCGCGCGACGGGGTCCTCGCCGCGGCGCCCGACGCGCATGAGGGCGGCTTCGCCGTCCCGACCTTTGTCGACGAGGGATGATGGACCTTCGGACGCGCTCGATCCCGGAGCTCGCCGCAGACGTGAGGAGCGGGCGCCTCGACGCCCTCGCGCTCTGCGAGGCCGCGCTCGAGCGCATCGAGCGCTGTGACGAGGCCTACGGGGCGTGGCTCCACGTCGCGAGCGACGCAGCCCGCGACGCCGCGCGGATCGTCGACGAACGTCGCGCCCGCGGCGACGAGCTCGGGCCGCTCGCGGGGATCCCGATCGCGATAAAGGACGTCCTCTGCACCGTCGATCAACCGACGACGGCGGCGTCGCGGATCCTCGTGAGGCACGGCGAGCCGTGGCGACCGCCGTACGACGCGACGGCGGTGCGCCGACTGAGGGACGCCGGCGCGTTGCTCCTCGGCAAGGCCAACTGCGACGAGTTCGCGATGGGGTCCTCCAACGAGCACAGCGCGTTCAAGCTCGCGAGAAACCCATGGGATTTGTCGCGCACTCCCGGCGGCTCGTCGGGCGGCAGCGCGGTCGCCGTCGCCGCCGCGATGGTGCCCGGCGCGCTCGGGACGGACACCGGCGGCTCAGTGCGGCAGCCCGCGAGCTTCACCGGAACCGTCGGCGTCAAGCCCACGTACGGGCGGGTGTCCCGCCACGGGCTCATCGCGTTTGCGTCCAGCCTCGATCAGGTAGGACCTCTCACCGCCGACGTCCAGAGCGCGGCGGCCCTCCTCGAGGTCATCGCCGGACACGACCCCAACGACGCGACCAGCTCGACGCGACCGGTGCCCGCGCTCGTCGCGGCGTGCGAGCGCTCAGTCCGTGGCCTCCGCGTCGGGGTCCCCAAGGAGTACTTCGCGAAGGGGCTCGAGCCCGAGGTCGAGGCCTCGGTGCGCGCGGCGCTCACCGCGCTCGAGCGCGACGGGGTCGAGCTCGTGCCGATGGCGCTCCCGCACACGCGCCACGCGATCGCGACGTACTACGTGATCGCGAGCGCCGAGTGCTCATCGAACCTCGCGCGCTTCGACGGAGTGCGCTTCGGGGCGCGCGCCGAGGGTGAGCGAGAGCTCGCGCGCATGACGAGCATCACGCGCGGCCGCGGCTTCGGCGCCGAGGTGAAGCGACGCATCCTGCTCGGCACCTTCGTCCTGTCGTCGGGCTACGCCGAGGCCTACTATCAGCGCGCGCAGCGCGTCCGCCGGGCCATCGCCGACGACTTCCATCGGGCGTTCCGCGACGTGCATGCGATCGCGGCTCCGGTCTCCCCAACGGTCGCCTTCCCGCTCGGTTCCCGGCTCGACGATCCGCTCGCGATGTACCTCGCCGACATTTACACTTTGCCCTCGAGCTTGGCAGGCGTGCCGGCCCTCAGCGTGCCGTGCGGCCTCGCCGAGGGATCGCGAATGCCCGTGGGGTTGCAGCTCATCGGCCCACCCTTCGACGAGGCCGGCCTGTTCGCGCTCGCTCGTGCGGTCGAGCGGCAGACGCCGACGATGCGTGCGGAGGTCGCGTGACGCTCACGTACGCACCGCTTGGCGTCGAGCACGCCGAGACCCTCGCCGCGCTCTTCGATGAAGCTGGGGTCGCCTGTTTTTGCAGGTTCTGGAGCTTCCCGGGCGATGACAACGCGTGGCAACTGCGCGTCGCTACCGAGCCCTCGACGAACCGCACGGAGCTCGTCGCCGCGGTCCGCACCGGGGTCGAGCGGGGCGTCGTCGCGCTCGAGGAGGGCCGCGTCGTCGGATGGCTGAAGCTCGCTCCGGCCGCGGACGTGCCCAAGATGTTCGCGCGCCGGCTCTACCGCGCGGAGCCATGGTTTCGCGCCGATCGCGAGCGCGTCCTGATGATCGGCTGCGTCCTGGTCGCGCCCGCGGCGAGGCGGCGAGGCGTCGCGACAGGGCTCGTGCGGGCCTCGCTCGACGTCGCCCGAGGCCTCGGCGCAGGAGCGCTCGAGGCGCTCCCGCGCAAGCTCGAGCCGCCGGTGCGAGACGCGTCGCTGTGGAACGGCCCCCTCTCCACGCTCGAGGCCGCGGGCTTCCGTCGCGTCGCAGGCGTCGACGGCTACCCGGTCCTGCGCGTGGAGCTCGAGCCGTGAGCGCACGCCGCGCCGTTCTCGCTGCCGCTGCGACCGCGCTCTCCGCAGGCTGTACGAAGGAGGAGCCCGCTCGCCCGAAGCCGTCGAAGACCGACGCGCTCGTTTGGAACCTGACACCCGAGGCACAGGGGCCAGGTCTCGGGCTCCCGTCGCCTTGCGTCCGCGAGGGGGCGGCGCTCCGCACGGTGGTGCTCCCGACGACGCGCCTCTACGGCGGAGCCGCGCTGCTCGACGCCCTCCTCGCCACCATCGGAGAGGAGGGCTCGCCCGACGCCGGGATCCTGAGGATGACCCCCGGCGTGGTTCGCGCCGAGCCCATCGCGCTCACCGCGCGGACCTCGCACCTCGCGGTCGCCGGACCTCCGTGGCTCGTCGCCTCCGTGTCGCACGATAGGCGGGCGCTCTCGCTCGTGGGTTCGACCGCTACCGAAGCGCTCGAGCTCGCCCGCGGCGAGGAGCTCGCGCTCGATGGGCTCGCGACTCGGCAAGGCGAGGTCGCGGTGCTCGCGAGCGCCATCATGGAGGGCGAGCGCCGAGGCTTCGTCCTGCTCGGATCGTACGGCGCCGCCTCCGAGCGATGGCGTCGCGTCGAGCTCCCGGCGGCGACGGTCGGCGTCTCAATCGAGGAGCTGCGTCCGAACGAGACGCTCCTCGCCGTACGTGAGCCTCGACGCGCGAGCTGGCTCCGCGTCCGCGGCGACACGGTCGAGCCGTCCGAGTCCCTCGAGCTCGACACTTCTCCGCTCGCCACCTCGCGCCGCGGCGACGAGTTCGCGGCGCTCACCACCATGCTGGCGGCGCCTGACGGGAGCGGCGGGGTGCGGCTCGCGACGAGCAGAGGCTCCACGGTGACGCTGCGTTCGCCCGAGCCAGCGAAGCACGCATGGCTGAGGCGTGTGGGCGACGGGTGGCTCGCGCTATGGCGCTCAGGCGATGGCGAGGCCGCGCCGCTCCACGCCGCCCTCGTCATCGGCGACCGCGCGCTCGGCCCCGTGACGACGCTCGGTGGCGCCGACGACGTGATCGTGGCGTCGACGTGGGACCGCGTCGTGCTCTGGCTGCGGCGCGGCACACAATTGACGTACGTCAAGCATCGCTGCCCACTCGGCAAGGATGCCCCGTGAGTCGGCGCGACAGCGAACACCATGGCGTCCTCGCCGTCGACAAGCCGTCGGGCCTCACGAGCCACGACGTGGTTCAGCGGCTCCGCCGCGTCGCTCGCACCTCTCGCGTGGGCCACGCCGGCACGCTCGATCCGATGGCGACAGGGGTCCTCGTCGTGATGATCGGCGAAGCGACGAAGCTCGGCCCCTACCTCACCGCCGAGGACAAGCGCTACCTCGCCGAGGTCACGCTTGGCCGCAGCACCGACACCCTCGACGCGGGGGGTCGCGTCGTCACGGAGGGCCCACTCCCATCCGCGTGGACGCAACGGCGCGCCGAGCTCGTCGAGACCGCGCTCGTGGAGGAGCGACGTCGGACGGAACAGATCCCCCCCGCCTACTCGGCGATCTCGGTGGACGGCGTGCGCGCCCACGCGCTGGCCCGCCGTGGCGAAGAGCCGACGCTCGAGCCGCGCCCGATCGAAGTTCGCTCCCTCCGCTGCCTCGACCTAACGGACGACGGGCGGATGTCGCTCGAGGTGCACACGTCGAAGGGCTACTACGTCCGCTCCCTCGCGCGTGACCTCGGCGTAGCGCTCGGGTGCCCGGCTCACCTCTCGCGGCTACGTCGTACGGCGAGCGGAGCGTTCCTCGTCCGCGATGCGGTGCCGCTTGACGCGCTGCTCGCGTCCGAGGACTGGCCCGCTCGCCTGCTCGCGCTGCCCGTCGCTGCCGGGCGGGCGATGCCGACCGCGAGCCTTCTCCCCGGTTCCGTCCTGCGGGCCCGACAGGGAAAGCGCCTCGCCGACGAGGACTTCATCGCCCCCGCCGGAGAAGGAGTGTTCGCCGCGTGGGTCGAACCCGACGGCCGCGTCGTCGCGGTGGGCGTCCGCGAGTCCGCGTCGCACCGCGTCCTCCGAGGGTTCGTCTGAGGACGCTCGAGGGGCGAGCATTGCGCGGCTCGAGCCGTGGGACTACGCTCGTTTCCTCGTCCAGAGCCCCCCGTTGACCCCAGACCCTTCCACGTCCAGCGCGCTGCTCTTTACGGCCGTCGCGTCCGCCACGACGGCTGCCCTATTCACCTGCGCCGATACGGCTCTGACGTCGCTGTCGGATGCACGCCTCGCCGCCACCGTCATCGAGGCCGGGGAGCGCTTCCACGATGCGCTGAGGCGGGTGGAGTCGCACCGCGAGGACGTCCAGGCGCGCTACGTCGCCGGTCGGATCGTCTCGCTCGCGTGCGTGGTCGCTTCGCTCGTCGTCTGGCTCGGTCGCACCGCGCTCTCGCTCGAGCTGCAGCTCGTCTGGGGCGGGCTCGCGCTCGTCGCGTTGACGGCGCTCCTCGAGACGGCGTCGCGGGTAGGACGTCGCATGGGCGACTGGGTGGTCCCGCGCGTGGCGCGATTCCTGTTCCCGCTCGAGGTGGCGCTCGCTCCGGTCGCGATCGTGAGCAGCCTGTTCGCGACGCTGGTCGGCCCGTCGCCGCGGCGGAAGCTCGACCCACGCATCACCGAGACCGAGGTCGAGATCATGGTCGACCAAGGTGCGGCGTCCGGCGCGATCGATCACGGCAACGCAGAGCTCATCCGCAAGGTGCTCGAGTTCCCAGACCTCACCGCGCGCGACGCCATGATCCCGCGCAAGAAGGTCGTCGCGCTCTCGCTCGACACGCCGCTCGAGGAGATCTCCGGCATCGTGACGAGGAGCGGCCACTCGCGGTACCCCGTCTACCGCGAAGACGTCGACGACATCTTCGGCCTGCTCTACGCGAAGGATCTCTTCCGCTTGCTCGCCGCCCGCTCGGCGCTCGAAGCCGCCCCCGTCTCCACCGCGACGACCGCGAAGGAGGCCGACGGAATCCGAGCGATCGTGCGCGAGCCCGTGAAGATCGTCCCCGAGTCACGACCGCTCTCGGAGCTCTTACGCGACATGCGCCAGAGCAGGCAGCACATGGCGATCGTGGTCGACGAGTTCGGCGGCACGAGCGGCGTCGTCACGCTCGAGGACGTGCTCGAGGAGATCGTCGGTGACATCCGCGACGAGCACGACCCCGAGAAGACCGCGGTCGAGGCGCTCCCCGAAGGGAGACTGCTCGTCGACGCGGCGACGCTGCTCTGCGACTTGACGGGGCAGCTCGGCCGCGATCTCGATCCCGACGACGAGTACGACACCATCGGCGGCTTGATCATAGACAAGCTCGGGCAAGTGCCGACGGTGGGCACGACGCTGAGGGTCTACGGTTTCGAGCTCGTGGTGCGCGACGCCGACGAGAAGCACGTCACCCGCGTCGAGATTGGCCCCAGCGAGCAGACCCCTCCGCCGCGCTCGAGCTCGACCGGGTCGGACGAGAGCGGCGCACGCGAGGCGGGCTGAGGCAGGCCGTCAGCACGAGCCGCTCACGCGGAGCCCCGTGACGCCGACGTCGAGCCTCAGGCGAGAGTTCGGCCGCTCCTTCCTTGTGCCGAGGGTGAGCAGGGCGGCCGCCGCCCCCGCGGCTGCGACCGCGAAGCCCACGTTGGAAGCGCGGGCGAGGTCGAGCGTACGCTCGTAGCGAGGCCTAGAGGTCGGCGGACAGACGCCGGCCTCGCAGCGCGCGAGGAGCGACTCGGTCTCCACCATCGACATCACGCCGGTGACGCCGCCAACGAGCAGTCCGGCGATGGCAAGACCGCCCGAGACCAACGTCGCGACGGGCACGTCGCCGAGGGCGAAGCTCTGAGCCAACGACGCGCTCACGCGGCGGCGCTCGCGCTCTCGAACGGCCACGGCGCCGGCCGCACGCTCGAACCCCGGAGCCTCGACCGTGACGATGTGCGCCCCGGCGTCGAGACGTAGGACCGTCTGAGGGCCGACGACCGGCAAGGCTACCCCGTCCACCTTGACGACCGCGGACTGCGCAGTCTCGGCGGGCGAGACCTCGAGCTCCACGAGCGGGAGACGCGGCTCGAGGGCGTCGCCAAGCTCGAGCCCCCAACCGCCGACGGGCGGCTCGAGGCCATCGCGCTCGACGTCGAGGGGCTGGTCCTTCGCAGCGGCGGCGTCGCGGACCTCGACCACGACGGCGACGATGACTTGATTGATATCACGCAACCTTACGGCCCGTCGCCGAGCTCGGTCGTCACGTTGCTCCGGAGCGGAACGCGCGACCTCGAGCGCTGCGAGACGAACCCCCTACCCGACGACGAGCCAAGAATAACGTGCTCGTCGCCGTCGATTTCGATCACGACGGGCACGCCTACGTCGGCGGACTCGATGGCCTCGACGAGTTCTTCCCCGCGAACAAGACCGAGCACTACCAGTCTCGCTGGACGAGCCTGCGCGCAGGCTTCCCGTGACGTGACTTCCCCCCGGCTGGTTTCCAGGCCTACACTTCGGTCACGCATGCTTCGCACGCTCGCCCCACTCGGCATCGCCGCCGCCGTCCTCGCGGGCGCGTGCAGCCGCACCACCCTGTTCCCGTATCCTTTCGGCTTCTACGGCGCTGGGGGCTCTGGCGGCGAGGGTGTTGGAGGTGACGGCGGTCAAGGCGGCAGCGGCGGTCAGGGCGGCAGCGGCGGTCAGGGCGGCAGCGGCGGTCAGGGCGGCAGCGGCGGCGCGGCGGTGGACTGGCCCTGCCCGGTCGCGTTGACCGCACCGGTCGGCGTCGACGGTGGCGGGACCTTCGCGCAGCGGCAACCGAAGCTCGCCTTCTCGAGCAACGACAAAAGCCGCGTGACCTTGGCGATGGAGTGGGTGATGGGAGGACCGACCTCGCCGTCCGAGCTCCGCCACGTCAGCTTCAAGCCGTGGGGTGCGTGGCCGAGCGCTCCGCTCGAGCTGAGCTTCCGAGCGAGCTTCGACGCCGGCGTCTCGTTCGCGATCGCCGACGCGCCGAAGAACCGCTTCGCGTTGGCGATGAGCGATGGCGACAAACCCGCCGACCCCGACGGGATCCAGTTCACCGCGGCGCTGCAGCCCGGCAGCGGCGCCGTGCCCAATGCGCAGACGATCGACGACGCGACGCGCGCGCTGTTCGTGGCGCGGCGCGCAGACCTCCAGCTCGTGGGCGCGACCACCGCGAGCGGCACGACGCCGGCGAAGGTGCGGACCCTCACGGTGATCGGTGATGCGCTCGCGATCGGGACGGGTTGGCCGTTCGCCTGCGCCGCGGGACTCTCTGCCGATGCGGTCGCGAGCGGAAGCGGCTGGCTCGTCGTCGGCTCCGGCGTCGACGGCACGTTCGGCGGCGACGCGTGCGGGGCCGCCAGCGGAAAGCCGGCGGATCGGGTGTTCCTCGCGTCCGTCGACGCAGACCTCGGCAAACCCGCCCTCGTGCTTGCGTTCGCTGCGCAGGGGAGAGTGCGGCAGGTCGTGATCGAGGCGCAACCGAGCGCTGCGGCCTGGGTCGGCTGGCGAGACGCCGGCGGCGTGCGCGTCGCGCGGGTGAGCGCCGGGACCGGGCTCGTCGAGCTCGGACCGATCGCCTTGAGCGAGTCCGCTGCCGATACCCCGTTCGGGCTCGTGCCCTTCCTCGACGGCGTGCTCATCCTCCACGGCGGACTCGACGAAGCCCAGACGCTCGTCCTCCGCTACGTCGGGGGAACGGGGACGGTCTCGTCGGCGATCACGCCGAACGGGCTGAGTGGTCTCTCGTTCTCGGATGCCCTCGCGTCACCCCAGGGAAACGCGATGCTCGCGAGCTTCGTCCGAAAGGGCAGTCCCGACCGCGTCGAGGTCGCGCGCGCGAGCTGCATCGGACAGTGATCCGCGCCTGCGATGGCGGGGCCCCTGCCCCGAGCGGCCCCGGGTCGTGGTAGACCAACGGCCATGACCGACAGCTCTCCGCTGTTGCTCCACACCGACCGCCTCCTCCTGCACCTGCCGGGCCCGGAGGCGGCCTCGCCCATGGCTCACTACTACGAATCGAACCGCGCCCACCTAGGCCCATGGGAGCCGCCCTTCCCGAAGGGCATGTTCACGCCATCGTTCTGGCAGCACCGCCTCTCGCAGAACCAACAAGAGTACGTGAACGGCCACTCGCTCCGCCTCGTGCTGCGACGCCGTGAGGAGCCCAACGGTCCGGTCGTGGGCCTCGCGAACTTCACCCAGTTCGTGCGCGGGGCGTTCATGGCCTGCACGCTCGGCTACAGCATGGCCGAAGGCGCGCAGGGCAATGGCCTCATGGCCGAGGCCCTACGCCGCGCGCTGCGCCACCTCTTCGACGAGGTCGGCATGCATCGCGTGATGGCGAACTACATGCCCATCAACGAACGCAGCGGTCGTCTCTTGCGCAAGCTCGGCTTCTCGGTCGAGGGCTACGCGCGCGACTACATCTACATCAACGGCGCATGGCGCGACCACGTCCTCACCTCGCTCGTGAACCCGCGCGCGCTCGCGCCCGAGTACCTCGCGTCGGCGCGTCCGCGCAGCTGACGTTCGCGGTCCTCGCGACGTCGGCGTGCGGCGGCGATCCGTCCATGCTCGGCGTAAACCAGCTGATGCCACCGCGCGCGGCCGCACCCGATCGCGACCGCTCCTCCGAGCCCGCGGGCGCGCCCCCAACGCGAGCCGACGCCGCGCCGAGCCTCGCCCCAGGACCGTCGCCGCCTCGTGAGCCATCGGAAAGCGTGAGCCCACCGCCATCCGGCACCCCGACCTCGCGGACGAGCTGCCCGACCGACATGCTCCTCGTCGATGGAAGCTACTGCGAGGCGCTGCGCGTCGACTGCCTCGAGTCACGACCATCGTCGGAAAAGACGCGGCAGGTGTGCTTGCGCGTGAAGGAGCCCACCGTGTGCGAAGGACCGCGGCGACCCATGCGGTTCTGCATCGATCGCTTCGAGTTCCCGAATCGCGCGGGAGTGAGGCCGATGGTCATGCAGAACTTCTATCAGGCACAAGTGCACTGCGCGGCACGCGGCACGCGCGTCTGCACCGAGTCCGAGTGGACGAAGGCCTGCGAGGGGCCGGCCGACAAGCCCTTCCCCTACGGCTACGTCCGGGATCCGGCACGGTGTCGCGGCGACCAGCCTTGGGACTTTCCGAACGCGGCGCGCGTGCTCGCGCGTGACCCGGCCGAGCTCGAGCGGCTGTGGCAAGGCGTCCTCAGCGGCTCGCAGCCGGGCTGCGTGAGCGACTACGGCGTCCACGATCTGACCGGAAACGCCGACGAGCTCGCGGCCTCCGAGGTGCACGTCCGCGAGCGGATGGTCGTGCGCGGAAGAGAATTCGGCGCCGACTTCGACAACGTGACGACGGGTGGCCCCTGGTACATCGGAGTGCGGAACCAGTGCCGCCCCAAGATTCGCACCCACGACGAGAGCTTCGCCTACTACTACCTGAGCTGGCGCTGCTGCGCCGAGCCCGACGGTGCGCCGACCGACCCGCGCGCGCCGAAGCAGCGCGAGCGCAACGAACCATGGGAGCGCATCGTCGAGCGGGCCCACCACTCCTGGAAGCTGCCCTTCAACCCGACGCTCCCCGGAGACCCGAGCGACGACGCGTCGGGCCGCGAGCGACCAGCCCCCGCGCCGTGAGCGCCCCCACCAAGAACCCGAGGCCCACCCGAAGGTGAGCCTCGTCGTCACGCGCAAGCTCGCCGGTCGGCGGGCCGCGTCGTCACATACAGGTGTCCTTCGTGCATTTGCAGGCGTTGCCAGGCCCCGGCATCGCCTCGCAGTTCTTGATGGTCGGCTTCGACGCACCGACGCATGACACCTCGCACTCGTTGACGCCGCAATTGACCTCGGTGCTCTTGCAACTGTCAGGCGCGTTCGCGCAAGCGACGCTGAGCACACCACCCTTGCCCGCGTTGATCTTCGCGCTTTCGCACGCCCCGTTGGCGCCGCACTTCACCGTGCAGGTGAACTCGTCGGGGCAGTTGATGACTGCGGACTTGCAGGCTTCATTGGTCGCGCAGTCGACGACGCAGTCGTAGCCTGCCGGGCAGGTGTAGGTCGACGACTTGCACTCGATTCCGTTGCAGTTCTTCGTGCAAATCTTTGTGCTGGAGTCGCACTCTGGCGGGGCATTCATGCTCCCAGGCGGATTCAGATTCTTCCCGCACGCCGTGCACTTGTCTGCCTTGCAGTACGCATCGTTCTTGCAGTTCCCTTCCTTGCTGCCCGTGCAATCGCTGAGGCAGGCCGTGTTGCCCTGATTGCAGACGTACTGCCCGCACGAAGTCGTCATCGGCGCCGGGCACGCGCCCACGCCGTCGCACTTGGCCATCGCGGTCTGCGTGTTCGTCACGGTGTCGCACGAGGCCATCCGGCACTCGGTCGTCGACGGCCAGACGTCGCAGGCGTTCTTCGTGCCGTTGCACCCCTTGCCGGTCTCAGGTCCGCAGTCCTTCTTCTCGCTGTCGACGCACTCCATGTCGGGGTCTTGGCCAGCCTTGATGAGCGCGCAGGTGCCGTCCGTCTCGCCGGTCTTGACCTTCGAGCACGCCTCGCAGACGCCGCCGCACTGCTTGTCGCAGCAGCGGCCGTCGGTGCAGAAGCCCGTCGCGCAGTCCCCGTCGGCCGCGCATTCGTCGCCCTTGACGAGCTCGGGCACGCATACCTTCTTCGAGTCGCAGTACTCGCCCGATGCGCAATCCTGCTTCGCCCCGCAGGGCTGGCAGACGGCACTGGCGTTCATCGCTCCGCCAGCGCCGCCGGCACCCCCTGCGCCACCCGCGCCGCTGTCGGCAGGCTTGCAGAAATTCGACAGGCAATCACCGGCCGCGACGCAGTCTTTGTCCTTGTCGCACTTCGGGCAGTCCTTCCCGCCGCAGTCGATGTCGGTCTCGCTGCCGTCCTTGACGCCATTCATGCACGCCTTCGGGGTGCACTTCTTGTCGCTGCAGATCGGCTTTTCAGCCGGGCACGCGTCGTTCTCGAGGCACTCGACGCAGGTGCCCTGCCCGTCACAGACGGCGCCGCCGTTGTCGTCGCACGGTGAGCTAGCCGAGGCGTTCGTCTCGACGCACT
Source organism: Deltaproteobacteria bacterium (assembly GCA_016875405.1). Taxonomy (GTDB): domain Bacteria; phylum Myxococcota_A; class Polyangia; order Polyangiales; family Polyangiaceae; genus SYFR01. The sequence continues at coordinate 31,443 of VGRJ01000044.1, forward strand.
TCTCGTCCTTGCACTCGACGAGCTTGCACTTCGTCGCCGGAGCAGGGCACGGCATGGCGGTCGAGCACTCGCCCATCGAGGACGAAGACGACGACGAGCTCCCCGCGCCGGCCCCCGAGGGTTTGTTGAACTGGAAGGAGTTGAAGTCCTGAGTACAGCTCACGGCCACCGCCGAAACGGTGAACATGCCGAGGGCCCAATTGCGCCATGCGAACGTCATCGGATGATTGCCTTTCACAAAAGAAGAAGCGACGTAGGTGCGAGCGAGGTGCCGCCTCGAGCCTAGAACTCTCCGGAGAGCGACAGCGAGCCGGGGCCAACCGCGACGCGCGTGTTGACGATGCCGGCCTCGCTCCAAGGCCACCCTCCACCGTCGAGCCCGTCCCAGACGATGAACGTGGCGCCGGCCGCGAGACCGACCACGCCGAGCACGAGGCTCGCGTTCGCGACCGCCTGGTACGCCTTCCCGCGGCTCGCGACGTCCGCGAGCGCCGAGTCACAGTTGGTCTTGAGCGGGCAGCCGCTCTCGAGCCGGCTGTACTGGCCATTCGAGAGCGCGCCGAACGTACCAAACGCCAGCATGCCGACACCGCCGACGCCCGCCGAGATGTACCCGAGCTTCTTGCGATCGGGCCCGGTCCAGGTGCTCTTCCGGCGAGGCGGCGGCGCGACGACCGGAGCGTCCGCGACGCGCGACGTCGGCATCTCGAGCGGTAGGGACACCTTCGCTCCCGCGAGCAGGTCGAGCGTCTGAGTCGCCTTGCCATCGGGGGTGGTGAGGACCACCGCGACGCGCCCGGGGGTCACCGGGATCGGTCGCCCCCACTGGGTACGGTCGACCGGAGCGCCGCCGATCGTGAGGCTCGCCTCGTCCGGCTCGCCCAAAATCTTCACCGTGACGAAGGCGAGCTTTCGCTCAAGTTCTGCAAGGTCGTCGCGGACGCCATCGGCCGTTTGCCTGTACTTCGGGTTCTGTTGCGCGGCGTAGTTCGCCTCGACCTGGGTGGCGAGCGCTTCGCGGTACGCCTCGCTGAACCGCCCGAGCTTCGTGAGCGCTCGGGCGAGCAGCATGCGGGAGTTCGGGCTCGACACGGCGGAGTACGACTGACGAAAGAAACCGAGCGCCTCCTCGTACTTCGCAGCGTCGAGCGCCGCCTTGCCCGACTTCATCGCCGCCGCGGCCTCTTTCTTTTGGACGTCGGTGGCCGCGTCGAGCGAGGGCCCCGGTGTCACGAGGGGAGTCGCGAGCGGCTTGGGCGAGGCTGGTGCGGCCGCGGCTGCCGCAGGCTTCGCGGGCGCGGGGGCGGGAGCCGCGGGCTTCGCGGGCGCGGGGGCGGGAGCCGCGGGCTTCGCGGGCGCGGGGGCGGGAGCCGCGGGCTTCGCGGGCGCGGGCGCGGGCGCGGGCTTCGCGGGCGCGGGGGCGGGC
>VGRJ01000045.1 GCA_016875405.1 Deltaproteobacteria bacterium
AGCGCGAGATCGGCATCGACGAGGTCGTTGCCGCCCTTCGAGGGGCCGGCCTGGAGGTTCTCCATGATGGGCGCCATCGAGCTCTGGATGTCGGTCGGGTGCGTGGCACCGGCAAACGAGGTGATGCGGCTCCAGCGGCTCTTGACGAGCTCGGGAGTGACGGCGCGGCCCAGGCGCACGGTCTCGCCCTTGGTGCGCTCCCAGCGCAGCTTCGAGAAGAAGCCGCCGCCGACCTCGAAGAGACCGCCCGTCTCCTGGCACTCCTCGTGGCAGAGCCACGCGACGAGCGGCGAGACGTACTCGGGCCGGAGCGCATCGACGATCTCCTTCGGCATCACCGTCTCGGTGAGGCGCGAGCCCGCGATCGGAGCGATCGTGTTGACCTGCACGCCCTTCTTGCGGCCCTCGACGGCGAGCGTGTTCGCGAAGCCGACGAGGCCGAGCTTCGCCATCGCGTAGTTCGCCTGACCGAAGTTGCCGTAGATGCCCGCAGCCGACGCGGTCATGACGATGCGCCCGTAGCCACGGTCGCGCATGTGGTTCCAAGCGGCGCTCGTGACCGCGAACGCCCCCTTCACGTGGACGCGGTAGACGAGGTCCCAGTCCTCCTTCGAGAGCTTGTGGAAGCTCACGTCGCGGAGGATGCCGGCGTTGTTGACGACGACGTCGAGCTGCCCCCACGCGTCGAGCGCAGCCTGCACGATCTTGTCGCCGTCCTCGACCGAGTCGTAGTTCGCGACCGCCTCACCGCCGGCGGCCTTGATCTCCTCGACGACCGCGTCGGCTGCGCGCGATGACTTGCCGTCGCCGTGCATCGAGCCGCCGAGATCGTTCACCACGACGCGTGCCCCGCGGCTCGCGAAGAGGAGCGCGTGCGACTTGCCGAGCCCGCCGCCCGCACCCGTGACGATCACCACCCTGCCATCGAACCGAAGATCACTCATCGTCCCGCCTCGTGCTCTGCGCGCTCGGTTGGGCCCGCTGGCCGATTCCTTCGCACGCGAAGTTTCGTGCGCGAACAATTCCTCACGGGGTCCGATCCGTCAACCGCCAACGCGCGAGGCGACGGCGGCGCGTCAGCGATCGTCGAAGATGCTGCCGCCCTTCTTCGAGCGGGGCAACGGCGGAGCCTTCGGCGGCACCGGCAGCGGAGGCCGGATGGTGGGCGTCACGCGGGCCGGAGGTTTCGGGGTCGGGGCCTTCTGCGGGGCCTTTGGCGAGTGAGTTGAGGCCGAGGCCGACGCGACGGGTGCGGACGAGCTTGCGGGCTTGGCCGACGGGACGACCGAGTCGGAGGCCTCGAGTCCGGTCGATGGCGTCGCGCTAGCGGCAGCTTCGCTCTTGGCGCCGGCGGTGGGCGCCGAGGCCTGTGCGGCGGAGGGGGCGAGCCCGGTCGGGGGGGCCGAGACGGCCGAGGTGAACACCTCGCCACCGCGGACGGCGGCGACCATCCGCGGCCCCGCGAGGAAGCCGACCAGCCCGAGCACGGCGAGCGCGACCGCGAACGAGATGATCCCCACCTTGCGTGCGCTCGGCTCGCGACGCGACGGTCGCTCCGACCCGTGACGTTGCCAGCTCTGCGCGGTCTGGCTGCGCTTGCGAAGCGAGGGGGCGGCGTCCACTTCGCCTGGCGGCGCGCTCGCGTCCGGGGACACGAACGGCAACACCGGCATCTTCGGAAGAGCCTTCAGCTCGATGGTGGTCTTGGGCAGCGGGAGCCGCCGCGGCTGAGCAGGCGCGTCGTCGACGATTGCGTCGACGTCGAGGTCGAGCTCGACCGAGCTCGGCTCCGAGAGGCGGACGGGCTCAGCGCCCGGGCTCGACGCGGTCGGGGCGGGCACCTCACTCGGCGAAGCGTCCACGCCGATAGGCGCCGCCTCCGCCTTTCGGGGCTCGCTCTTGGACGTGTTCGGAGAGGCGCCCTCCTCCCGCGCCGATCGGCCGGCGCGGGACGACACCGGAGACGGGACGACGCCGCCCGCGCGCGACGACACCGGAGACGGGACGGCGCCGCCCGCGCGCGACGGCGGCGGCGCGGGCAAGGCAGCGCCCGGGAACGACGCGCGGATCGCTGCAAGCGACGACGCCGAGAGCCTGGCGAGCTCCGCCGACTGCAGCAGCGACTCGGCCTGCTCGAACATACGCACGATGCGGTCGGCGATCGCGCGACTCTCGGAGCGCCCGAAGGAAGCGATGGCCTTCGCGAAGCCACCGAGGTTCGCGAAGCGATTGCCAGGCTCCTTCTCGAGGGCGCGACGGATCGCGACCTCGAGGTCGGCGGGCACGCCGGGCGCGCGCGGAACCAGCGCGGGCATCGGGGCGTGGAGCACCGCCGTGCAGACCTGGGGCAGCTGCTCGCCATCGAACGGCGGTAGCCCCGAGAGCAGCTCGTAGAGGATCACCGCGAGGGACCATTGGTCGGTCGCCGGCCCGACATCGCGCGCGCTCATCCACTGCTCGGGCGACATGTAGTGCGGCGTACCCATCGCCTGCTCCGTCGCGGTCAGCGTTCGCTGCCGCTCGGCGCCTTGCGGGGACGCGATCTTCGAGAGCCCGAAGTCGAGCACTTTGACGCGCGAGTTCCCATCGGCCGAGCGCGCGAGGTAGAGGTTTTCAGGCTTGATGTCGCGGTGGACGATGCCACGTGCGTGGGCCTCGGCCACCGCGTCGCAGGCCTGCACGATCCAGTCGACCGAGTCCTGCACACCGCTCGCCACGCGGTGCGTGAGGCGTACGGCGAGATCCTCTCCTTCGAGGAACTCGAGCACCAGGTACGGCGATCTCGTGTCGAGGCGACCGATGTCGAGGACGCGGCACACGTACGGGCTCTTGATCTTGAAGAGTACGCGGGCCTCGCGCTCGAAGCGCGCCACCGCTTCCTGATTCGCGCCGAGCGAGGGCGAGAGAAACTTGATGGCGACGCGCTCGTCGAAGTCGAGGTGCCAGGCCTCGACCACAATGCTCATGCCGCCGACGCCGATGACGCGCTCGATGCGATACTTCCCGTTCACCACGGTACCCGGGGCGACGAGCTGCTCGTGGGCGTTCGAGGTGGAGGAGGCCATGACGAGGGCGCGCGACGCAGCCTAAGGACGTTAGCACGACCGGCCGGTCAGGCGATCAATGCGTCGATCCGCCGGGCGAGCTCGAGGTCGAGCGCCGAGACCCCGCCGCAGTCGTGGGTGACGAGGTCGATCCGCACCGTGCCGTAGACGTTCGACCACTCGGGGTGATGATTGAGCCGCTCGGCGTGGAGCGCCACCTGCGTCATGAAGCCGAACGCCGCCACGAAATCCGGGAAGCGAAGCTCGCGCCTCAGCTTCCCCTCGACGTACGTCCACTCGGGGAGGCCTCGGAGCCCGTCGTGCAGCGCCTCGTCGTTCAGCTTAATGCGATTCGGCATGGTACCGCATGGTACTGTTTCGCCGATGAAGCTCCACACCTTCCCGAAGGCGCCCAACCCTCGGCGCGTGCACCTCTACCTCGCCGAGAAGGGGCTCGAGCTCGAGCTGGTCACCGTGAATCTCGTCGGCGGTGAAACGCGGAGCCCCGAGTTTCGCGCGAAGAACCCGATGGGCACCGTGCCGGTGCTGGAGCTCGAGGACGGTTCGTTCGTCGCCGAGTCGGGGGCGATCGTCGAGTACCTCGAAGAGCTGCACCCTGCACCGAGCATGCTCGGGACCACGCCGGAAGAGCGCCTCCGCGCGCGCGAGCTCGATCGCATCGCCGAGCAGGGCGTGCTCCTGCGGGTCGGTCAGGTGCTCCAGAACACCCACGCCTTCTTCGCGAGCCAGTACAAGCAGAGCGCCGACGCTGCTGAGATGGGCCAGCGCGCCTTGGACCGCGCGCTCGACGTCCTCGAGGTACGCTTTGGCGAGGCGGCGTTCCTGCTCGGCGACCGTCCTCAGATCCCCGACTGCACGCTCTTCTCGGCGCTGTCGTTCGCGTTCGGGATGGGGCTGAAGCTCGACTTCGCGGCGCGCCCAAAGCTCGCGCGGTTCAACGAGGCGTTCCGAAGCAGACCGAGCGCTCGGGCGTGAGCTCAGGCGCCGTCGTAAACGATGCGGTCGGCGATCCGCTGGAAATCCATCTGAAAGCTGCCCGACTGGATCGCCTCGCGGAGCCGCTCGACCTTGTCGATGTCGATGCCGTGATCGGCCGCGAGCGAGCGGGCCTTGGCCGACACCGTTGCCGTGACCTTGGCGCGAGCACCGGCCCCGGACGAGCCAGCGTCGGCCACCTTCCGGCCGGAGGAAGACCGCGCACGGTCAACCTGACCGCCACGTTCGGATCCATTGCTGCCAGGGATGCGCATGGTGTGGAGGGGAGACCCCGGGGATGGGATGACGGAGCCTCTCTCGACTCGCTGAACGGTCGCCTGCGGGAAACCTTGAGAGAATTTTTCTCCCGAGCTTTTCCACAATCGATCGCAACCTCGCGTGCGGGCCGAGCCGCGAACCTCGAGGCGCAACGATGAGCGGCGCGACGCGAGCCGACGAGGAGCCTCGCGTGCTCGAGCCTCCGTCGACGGATCTCGCCGCCCGACGCCGCGAACTCGATGACCTCGACGGTCGCATGCTCGAGCTTCTGGAGCAACGCCGTGACCTCGTGGCCGCGATCTGGGAGCACAAGCGCGCCGCGGGCGTTCCACTCCTCGACGAGGCGCGCGAGGCCGCGATCCTCGAGCGCATCGCCGACGAAGGGCTCGGGCGCGGGCTCGGGCGCGCTGCGGTCCGCGCCTGGATGCGCGCCGTCCTCGACGCGATGCATCCGCACGCGCGGGACCCCGACGAGGGATCGCGCTAGCCTGCGGGCATGACGCAACCGCGACCCGATCGCACCCCCCGCCCGATAGCCGAGGTCGCCGCGCGACTCGGTGTCGACGCGGCCCATGTCCTGCCGTACGGCCGCGACAAAGCGAAGCTCGACCTCGCGGCGCTCGAGGCACCGCGGCAACGCGACGGCGAGGGGCGGCTCGTCCTCGTGTCTGCCATCACACCGACGCGCGCTGGTGAGGGCAAGACCACCACGACGATCGGCCTCGGGCAGGCCCTCGGGGCGCTCGGGGTGTCGTCGTGCATCGCGCTGCGCGAGCCATCGCTCGGCCCATGCATGGGCGTGAAGGGCGGCGCGACCGGTGGAGGACGCAGCCAAATCGTCCCGAACGACGCGATCAACCTCCACTTCACCGGCGATCTGCACGCCGTGACGACGGCGCACAACCTGCTCGCCGCGACGCTCGACAATCGCCTGTTTCACGGAGACGACCTCGGCCTCGACCCCCGTCGGGTGACGTGGCGACGCGTGATCGACATGAACGATCGCGCGCTTCGAAACTGCGTCATCGGGCTCGGTGGTGCGACGAACGGCGTCCCACGAGAGACCGGCTTCGACATCACCGCCGCGAGCGAGGTGATGGCCATGCTCTGCCTCGCGGAGGGGCTCGACGATCTACGGCGGCGAATCGACCGCACGCTCGTCGGCTTCGCGCGCGATGGCGCCCCCGTCACGGCAGGGCGGCTCGGCGTCACGGGTGCGATGCTCGCCCTCTTGAAGGACGCGATGATGCCAAACCTCGTGCAGACGCTCGAAGGGACGCCTGCCCTCGTGCACGGCGGGCCCTTCGCGAACATCGCGCACGGCTGCAACAGCGTCCTCGCGACGCGCATGGCGCTGCATCACGCCGACTGGGTGGTGACCGAGGCTGGCTTCGGCTTCGACCTCGGGGCCGAGAAGTTCTTCGACATCAAGTGCCGCAGCGCAAAGCTCGACCCGGCGGTCGTCGTCTTGGTCGCGACGGCTCGCGCGCTCAAGCTCCACGGCGGCGTCCGACACGAAGCCCTCGGAGACACGAACGTCGCGGCGGTCGAGCGCGGCCTCGAGAACCTCGAGCGGCACCTCGAGTCCGCGCGCAGCTTCGGCAAGCCCGTCGTCGTCGCCGTGAACCGGTTCGCGACCGACGCCGACGACGAGCTCGCGGCGATCCGCCATGCGTGCGAGCGCGCGGGCGTCGCGTGCGAGCGCGCGGATCACTTCGCGCGCGGCGGCGACGGAGCCCGAGACCTCGCGGCGCGCGTCATCGAGCTCGGGTCCAAGCCGTCGGCGCCGTTCACCCCGGTATACGAGCTAGCGACCCCGCTCGCGGGGAAGATCGAGCAGGTCGCAAAGACGATCTACGGTGCGGCGGGCGTGTCGTTCGCACCGCAGGCCGAGCGCGCGCTCTCGGACGCGACGCGACTTGGCTACGGGGAGCTGCCCGTCTGCATCGCGAAGACCCAGAGCTCGCTGTCCGACGATCCGAAGCGGCTCGGCAGACCGCGCGACTTCACGCTGACGGTGCGCGACGCGCAGGTGAGCGCGGGCGCGGGCTTCGTCGTGATCCTGACCGGCGATTTGCTCCGGATGCCGGGGCTACCTCGCGAGCCGGCCGCGGAGCGCATCGACGTCGAGGAGGGCGCGATCCGCGGGCTCGCGTGACACCCTGCCGTACGAGCGGGGGCGTCGCGCACGTCACTCGAGGCTCAAGACGAGCGTGTGGCGTCCGGCCCCACCGCACCGGAGGCGGACGGCGGCGTGTGCCTCCTCGCGCGTGACGACCACGGATTCGCCGTCGCAGGCCGCCGAGAGGTTCGTCGCGCCGAGCGCCGGCGGCACGCGAAGGACGGCCTGCGCATCGACGGCTGGCTCGCCATCGAACGTGAGCTCGAAGCGGCGCGCGGAGCGGTCGTATCCATAGCGCACGGGAAACCCTGGGATCCGCTCGGGCGCGACGCGGGCGAGCGCCGACAAGACCTCCGGCCGCTCCTTCCACCCGCCCGTCTCGGGGTCGAAGTCGTGGATGCCCCAGCTGTCCTGGCTCTGCTCCTTCCAGAGCCAGAAGTACGAGCTCGCGTGGACGTCGTCCTGAAGCTCGAGCTGCCAGGCGATGTAGTCGGAGAACTCGGGGCGGTCGGGGTCGTAACCGAACTCGGTGATGACGAGCGGCGCGCGCCAGCTCTCGGCCTCGTCGCGAGCGGCCTCATTCGACGGGCGAAGCGTCTCCTTCGTGATCGCGGCGCGCTGCGCATCCGTACCGGTGAAGGCCAGCGTGTAGACGTGGGGGGCATACGCCGTGAGAGGCCACGGCTCGCGCGTCGCGAGGGTCGCCTTGTCGAACACGTTGCGGAGCGCATCCGGCTCGAAGAACACGACGCGCTCGGGGTCCGCCTCGCGCACGCGCGCGATCACCTCGTCGTGCAGCGCGTCCAGGTAGGCGCTCGGAGACAGGGGCTCGTTGAAGGCCTCGATGCCCACCACCTCGGAGCGCCCGCGGAGCCGCGCAGCGACCGCGGCCACCGCACGCGCGTAGCGGGTACGCAGGCCCGCCCCTGCCTCGCTCGGCCCGAAGAAAGTGGAGAAGGCCGCGAGGACCTGGGGCGATTGACGCCGCTCCTCGAGGTCGGTGAGCGGCCCTTCGAGCAGCGCCTCGGGGGCAGGCACGATCGCCCAAAGCGGCGCACCATCCTCGCCTATCTCCTTCGAGTACGCGTCTTGATGAAAATCAACCAATACCGAGAGCCCCGCCTCCGCCGCGGTCGACACCACCTCGTCGAGCCTTGAGAGGTACGGCTCCGAGAACGGCTCGCCGTCCGTCGGCTCGAGGCCGCTCCAGTTGATGGGCAAGCGAAGCGAATCGAAGCCGAGCGCGCGCATGCGCGAGGCGTCCTCCAAAGTGAACGCGGGGATCGGCTCGAGCGGCGTGCGACCGTCGTCGAAGGTCACGTCGAAGAGCCCCTCGACCCTCGCGTTGATCCCGAACAAGAGCTCGACGCGACCCTCGGGGTCGACGAGGTGCCCGCAGCGAACGCCGCGCGAGCCCCGCGCCACCTCGGGCTCGGCGCACGGAGAGGCTGGTGGCGAAGAGGGCGAGCTGCACCCGGCGAGGAGCGCGACGTGACCTAGGAGGAGGAGCGCGTGATGCTTGAGCGACACGCGCGGGGTGTATCACGAGCGCGGTCATCGTTACCGAGCAGAGACGCCGATGTCAGAGATCGAGCGCGCTACCGACGACGAAGTGCAAGGACTCAGGCTCGCCTCCCTCATCGAACGGACGCGTCCCCGCCGCCAGGAGCAGCTCGAAGCGATGCTCTCCGCCAAGGGTCGTTCGGAGGCCGATCCCAAACGACTGTCGGAGCGCGCCAAGCAACGCGCCGTCGAGGGCCGGGCCGAAGGCGTTCCCGAGCGCGTAGCGCTCGATGCCGTCGAGCCACATTCGAACGCGCCGCGCATGCTCGAGAGTCGCGGCGAGCGCGAACCGACCGAGGAGCCGCCGAGGCCGCACGCCTCGCATCGGAGACTGGCCGCCGAGGGTCGCGAGCTCGGTGACCGGGAGCGGGTCGCCGCGAGCGAGGAGCGGATTAACCGTATCGAAGGTGAAGCGCACCGTCAGCACCCGGCGTCGGACGAGATCGAGACTCGCATCCATGACGACGCCGCGGCGCACGAGCGCCTGAGGGCCGCGCGAAGCACCGAGCGCATTGTCGAACCGAGGCCCTCCGGCGAGCTCGACGCGCGCCCCGAGGCGCACGCCGCTGCCGGCTGGCTCGACGACGTCGCTCTCCGATGGGAGCGCGCGAAGGCCGCGCGGGCGCGAGTCGAGGCTCCCGCGCAGACCCACGCGCGCGAACAGGTCACCGCCAAACCCGTCGGGCGCGGCTAGGCTGTCGACGAAGCCCTCGCCGCTCGCGTCGTCGAACCCAGCACGGCGTAGTCCGAGCCACCCTTCGACTCGGCGCTGTCGCCCAGGCTCGAGCCGAAGCCCGACGTGCGCCTCGGCCAAGGTGCGGGCATCGCGACGTCGCTCGACATCACGAACCCGCGGGCCGACTCCCCAGAAGAGCGGGTCGGTTCGGCGCTCGACCTCGCCATGGAGTTCGAGGGCGGGGGCTCGAGTCACCCCCGGTCGGTGCCGAGTCGAGCCCGAAACCCGATACCAGCCGACGCCGCCGGTCGCGAGGTGCAGCCGCAGCGAGTTGCCGCGGTAAAGCCAGCCGTCGCTCGTGAGGTAAAGGCCAACGCTCGGGCGGAGACCAAAGTCGATGAGCCCCGTGGGAACGAGGGCGCTCCTCCCGCGTTCACCCCACGTGAGCCATCGCCGCAATTGTTTCGGGACTCGACGCTCTTCGGCGAGCGTCACGAGCGCCCCGAGGGGCGGGCGAGCTCCGTGCTCGAGGGCCTCGGCGGCCGCCCTAGAGCGACGCTCGGACGCCTCGACAGGGCCGACGCGGAGGATGACGCTCGACGCCAGGCCCAGGCTGGCGAGCACGCGTGAGAGCCACCGCGGAGACGTAAGCCCGCGCGTGGCATCCTCGCTCGCGCACGGCGACCGCGGAGAGGAGGCCGGAGCGTCGTGTCCGCCTCGAGACGGCGCGCGCGCTCAGGGACGCGGCGTGTGACCGAGCGACCTCAGCCACTGCTTCACACGCGCGCCAGCGGCCTCGGGCCAATCGAGCGTGTCGAAGTGACGGAGGAGCTGCGGCGTGTGATCTCCGCTCTGGTTCGCGTCTCGGAAAGCTCGGCGCGCGGCGTCGATCTCGCGCACCACATCGACCCATCGACCCTCGAGCGCGCCCATCCAGGCGAGCGTCAAATGGCGGTGCTGCTTCGGCTCCGCGTCGGCGAGCGCGACGGCCTCGCAACGGATGAGGGCATCGCGCGCAGCCGTCGGATCCTTCCGGTAGAGCGCGACCTGGGCGAGGAGGAGATAGGACTCCACCTTTCCCCAAGGATCGTTGAGTTTTGCATAGAGACCGCCCGCCGCACGCGCGTGGACGTCGGCGGTGTTGGGGTGCCCCCCGTCGAGCGCGTTCATGGCGAGCAAGCGCTCGCACCCCGCCTCGCCACGCGGATTCTCGATGAGCCGAAACGCCTTCAGCGTCGCGGTCGCGCGCTCGTGGCAACGGATGAAGTTGCCCTCGCGATGGTCCGCGTGCGCGAGCGCGAGATCGCACTGCGCGACGCCGAGCCGGTACCCGATACGCTCGAGATCGGCGTGGGCGACTTGAAGCACCTCGCGCGCCCGCGCGGGTGAGCCGCCCGACTGCTCGATGAAGCCCTGAAGGATGAGGCACTGCGAGCGCCCGAGCATGTCGCCGACTTGCAAGAACTTACCGGCGGCCTGGTGGAGAGCCTCGAGCGCCGTGGCGTGCTCGCCGAGGAGGTAGTCGATCTCGCCGATCAAGACCTCACACTGGGCCTGCCCGGCAAAATGATCGTTCTTCTTGAAGAGGGCATGCGCGCGAGCGACGAGGCGCCGCGCGTAGCTCGATGCCCCGAGATCCGAGGTGATGTGGCCCAGCAGGCGCGTCGCGTGGGCCTCGTTGATCTCGTCGCCGTAGTCTTTGAACGTGCGTCGCGAGACCTCGGCCTCGCGGCGCGCGTCTTCGAGAGCGCCCGAGTGGCGACTCGCCTCGGCACGCCAACGAAGGTGATGCGCGAGGTGGACGTCGGAGAGTTTGTCGTCGAGGAGCGACAGGTCGCGGAGCGTGGCGCTCGGATCACGCACCTGACTCCATGAACCCGCGACGTAGCCGTGGAGGAGCGTCGCGGCCTGCTCGAGCTCACCGGCGCGATCGAGGTTCGTGACGCGGTGCCGTACGATGCGTCCGCTCGAAGCTGCGGGATGCAGGGCGAGCGCGTTCGACGCGAGCAAGAAGACGCGGCGCGCCTCGGACCGGCCCATGAGCTCTTGCAGCAAGTACTCCTGAAGGAGCGCGTGCGGCCACTGCAGCTGATCGGTGCCGGACATTAAGAGGAGCTGCGCCCGCTTCATCGCGCTCATGGCGCGCATGGCGTCGAGGCCAAGGTCGGTGAGGAGCGCGCGCAAGACGTCGCGCCGGATGTCACCGCCGAGCGCCGACGCCGCGTAGCCCGCGGGCCGCAGATCGGGGGGCAGCGCCGCGAGTCGCTCCTCCCACAGCTCGGCCGTGGTCTGCGCGGTGTGGGACAGCGCGTCGTCGCTCGCATCGTAGGTGCCATCGCTGCGCTGGGTGAGCGCGCCGCTCATCGCCCACGAATGAAGGAGCTGGAGCGCGAAGAGCGGGTTGCCCTTGGCGCGCTTCGCGGCAGCGACGAGGGCCGTGGCGCTGAGAGGCAACGTGTCGCGGAGGAGCGCCTCGGTCTCGCGCACCTCGAGCGGCTCGATCTCCATGCGACGGCCACCGAACTCCTCGAGAAGCAGCTCGATCCGCGCGCGGGCTGTCGGGTCGTTCGCGACATCCTCGTTACGCATCGTGGCGACGAAGAGGATCGGAACGTGCTTCAGATCGCGCTTGATGCGCGCGAGCTTTGCGAACGTGTCGGCCGGCGCGCGATGGAGATCATCGAGCCAGAAGAGGAGCGGGCGGCCGACGGAGGTCTTCTCGATCGTCCTTCGAATGACGAGCCACTTGAGCTCGGGGCGATCAAGGACGAAGCGCTTCTTCGTCGGACCGAGGACGTCGGCCTCCTCTTTGACGCGGCAGAGCCACGCCGCCGCACCCGCGACCCAGGTGAGCTCCTCGTCATCGGTAGGCGGGACGCGCCACAGGTTCATGAGGACCTTCTCGACGGTCGCGCGCTTGGCCTTCTCGAGCCGGTAGTGCTGCACGAGCCCGCCGACGACACCATCGAGTGGAGCGGCGATCTTCCGGTATTTCGCTCGAAGCGGTCGCATCAGGGCCTGCTCGTGCACCTCCTGACAGAGCCACTCCGCGATGCGGCTCTTCCCGACGCCGGCCGTCCCGGAGAGGAGTACGAAGCGGTGGAGCGGCTCCGACGCATCGGCGACCTCCTTCACGGTGTCGAGGAGCTCACGGCGCTCTTCGGTCCGTGCCACCATCGGGCTCGGGCGAATGCCGAGGAGCCCCGGCGTAGCGACGCTTGGCGCGCGCGTGTCGTCGACGAGTCCCTCGGAAGTAGAGCCCACGTCGCTGATGAGGCTCGGCCCGGTCCAGCTCGAATCGGGGCGACTCGGAGGCGCGAGAGGAGGCAACGTGCCCGGCGCACCGCTCGGACGGAACTCGGCCCATGCACGGCGAGCATCGGCCGCGAAATCGAAGCGATTCCAGGGCCACTTCTCCATCAGTCGATGGATGAAGCCCTCGACGCCGGCGGGGACTCCTGCCGGCAACTTCACGGGAGGCGGCGGCGAGTTCTTGTGGTGCTCGAGCAGCTCCTCATTGGTTCCGTCGAACGGCTCCTCACCGACGAGCAGCGTGAAGATGAGGCAGCCGAGCGGGTAGAGATCCGTCGCCGGACCGACGTGCGGCGTCGCCATGCGGATCTGCTCGGGCGCCATCCAGCCCGGCGTGCCGGCTCCATAACGAACGGTGGGCGCGACCTCGCGGGTGCCGTCCAGCCGGTGGTCGACGAGGTCGCGTGTCAGCCAGGCGAGGCCTAGGTCGAGCAGGTAGGCTCGGCTACGGTCGTCGCCCAGCGAGCGATCGAGCAAGATGTTCGAGGGCTTGAGATCGCCGTGGATCACGCCGCGGGAGTGCGCGTGACCGAGGCCGGCGAGCACCTGATCGATGGTGCTCCAGATGACCTGCCAGGGGATCGCACCCTCGGTCTTCGCTCGGTAGATCCACTCGTGAAGCGAGCGGCCCGAGGCGACGTCCATCACGATGTAAGGGGCGCCGTCCTCGAGGACCCCGTAGTCGCGAGCGCGGACGATCGTCGGATGCGAGAGCCCCGCGAGCGCGCGCGCCTCCTCGAAGAAGAACCACGCGTCGTCCTGGCGCGCCTTCCGTCGCTCCTTTGTGTCGGCGCCACCGCCCTCCTCCGACTCTTCCGCGCCGCGCGGCATGAGCTTCAGCGCGACGCGCTCATCGAGCGCAAGGTCGCGACAGAGGTAGACGTAGCCCATGCCACCGCGGCCGAGCTCGCGTCGAACCTGGTAGCGTCCCGCCAGCACGGAGCCGACGGCGAGGGCGTTTGGCTTGGCCGAAGCCATGGGTGCGAGCGGGAGACTATCAATGCGCGGGCAGACTGCCAGCCCCACGAGCACTGAAAACGGTGCTAGGGTCCGCGCGATGTCAGGCATGGTCAAGGTGCTTGCATTCGCCGGGGCTCGTGACGTAATCGGCAACGACGAGGTCGCCTGGGCCCTCGACGACGAGACGACCGCGACCGCCTTGCTCGACGCGATCATCGCTCGCTACCCGGCGCTCGGGCCGATGCGCCGCAGCCTTCGCCTCGCGGTGAACGGCCGCTACGCCGACGACGGCGACGTCGTGCGCCACGGGGACGAGGTCGCGCTGCTGCCACCGGTGGCCGGAGGCTAAGCGGCCGATGGAAGGGGTCTTCGCGTTCGAAGGCATGGGCGACGACCTCGACCTCGTCCCGCTCGCCGCCCGCCGCGCCCTCGACGTCGCGGGCATCAAGGTCTCGCTCGCCGGGTGGCGTGCCTTGCCGCTCGAGGTGAGGCGCAGGCTCGTCCGCGAAGGGACGAGCGCGCAGGTCGCGCCGGAGGTGGTGCGCGCGCTGGCGAGTGGTGCGACCCCTCCTCCTGCGCCGTTGGCGCCGCTCGACGAGGCGACGCTGGAGCCGTGCGACGAGGACGCGCAGCGTCTCCTCGGAGCCAAGCGCCCGCTCGCCGAACACTGGCGAGGACTCCCACCGCTCCGGCGCTTCGCGCTTCGGCACCTCGCCCGACGCGGCGACGCCGAGCGAATCGCGCGCGCTTACGACGAGCTCGTCGCGCCCGCACTCACGCACCTCGACGCCAAGGGGCAAGCCCACATGGTCGACGTGGGCGAAAAGGCTGCGGCGCATCGGGTGGCGATCGCGACGGCCTCGGTGCGGATGTCGCCCTCGACAGCGGCGCTCGTCGCAGCGCACGGAGGCCCAAAGGGCGACGTCCTCGCGACCGCGCGGATCGCGGGGCTCCTCGCCGCGAAGCGCACCTCGGAGCTCATTCCCTTGTGTCACCCCATCGCCTTGACGCGCGTCTCCGTCGAGCTCGACGTCGACGTCGAGGCGGGGCTCGTTCGAGTCAACGCGCGAGCCGAGACTCGAGACCGAACGGGGGTCGAGATGGAGGCGTTGACCGCCGCGAGCATCGCGGCGCTGACCGTCTACGACATGGTGAAGGGTGTCGAGCGCGGCGCCACCATCGAGCACGTCGTGCTCACCGAGAAGTCGGGCGGCCGCAGCGGTGCTTACCGCCGCGGGGAGACCCCGTGAGTCGGACCGGCCTGCGTGAGACGCGCCTCGCCCTCGACGAAGCGGTTGCTCTCGTTCAAGACGACGCCGCAGGCGCCATCGCGACGTTCCTCGGTGTGGTCCGCGACCACAGCGGCGGGCGCGCCGTCACCCTGCTCGAGTATCACGCGTACCCGAGCATGGCGGAGCGCGAGCTCGCCGCGATCGCGACCGAGCTCGAAGTCGAGTTCTCTGGCGCACGCATCGCGTGCTTCCACCGGGTCGGGACGCTGCGCGTCGGGGAGGCCGCGGTCGTCTGCGCCGTGAGCTCGCCCCATCGCGACGCGGCGTTCTCGGCGTGCCGAGAGCTCATCGACCGCGTGAAGGCGCGGGTGCCGATCTGGAAGCGCGAACACGGCCCCGAAGGTCCGTACTGGGTTGGCTGGGAAGACGCGCGGACCCCCAGCAAACGCGAGTCATCCGCGTAGGTGCTCGACCGCGCGTAGGAAGTTGCCTGCAAGGATCTTGCGGACTCGCTCAGGCGACCATCCACGGTCGAGCATGCGCTGGACAAGGACGGGCAGCTCGAGGCAGGTCGCGATGTCGGGAGGCGCGACGATCGCCCCGTCCCAGTCGCTCCCGAGCGACGCGTGGTCCTCGCCGACGGTCCTTACGATGTGCTCGAGGTGAGCGATCACCGCGTCCGCACTGCGCCCGTCGCTGCCGCGGCCGAGGAAGCTCGCCTGGTACATGACCCCGATCGTCCCGCCCGTCTCGGCAATCGCGCGAAGCTGATCGTCGTCAAGGTTGCGCCAGTGCGGGTAGACGCCCGAGACCCCGGTGTGGGTGACGATGAGCGGGAGGCTCGGATCGTGAACGGCGACGGCGTCGAAGAAGCCCTCTCGGTTCACGTGCGCGAGGTCGACGAAGATGCGCTTCTCGTCGAGCCGCCGCACGTAATCCTTGCCGAACGTCGAGAGACCGCCGCCCCGCAGCTTGAGCGGCGAGCTCGTGACCCCGATCCGCGACGAGGTGAGGTGCACGAGCGTGATGCGGAGGACGAGATCGTCGGGGATGAGGTCGAGGGCGTCGAGGCTCTCGTCGAGGGCATTGCCACCTTGGATACCGACGAACGCGCCGTGCTGCCCTGCGGCGCGCGCTTCGCGATAGTCGCGTGCGTTCCGCACCACGCGGAAGTGCTCGGCGTTGGCGGCGAAGACCTCGCGCAGCCGGGCGATGTTGCGGACGAAGGCGTCACGCCGACCTCGAGCCGTGCGCCATGGATTCGTGGTGATGATCCAGGTCGCGCCTGTGAGCCCACCCTCGAGCGCGCGGGGGAAGTCGCACTGAGAGAGGAAGCGCGCGCCGAGCGGCCCACGGCCATGCCGCTTCGCGAGGTCGTAGCCGAAGATCCTGTGCCAGATGAACGAGTCGAGGTGCAGGTCTATCGCGTCTGATGTGGCGAGGAGCTCGGCCGCCTCTCCCGAGATGCCGTGCGCGCGTACCCAACCCGCCGGAGCCGCACGATGGTCGAGGAACTCGAGGGATGGCGACGCGACCGGGAGGCTCGAGGTTGAGGTCACGCCTCGGTCCACTCCTGGATGCTGCACACGCGCGGGAGCTCGCTCGCCTCCGCTTCGTCGACGGCCTCGAGGTACTCGACTCCCGCGAGCGCGGCGCTCATGGTGGTGAAGTACGGGACGCCGAGCTGCAACGAGTGACGGCGGATCGAGTAGCTGTCCCGCACGGCACGAGCGCCGCGGGTGGTGTTGACGACGAGCTGGATTTCACCTGCCTTCAACGCATCGACGGCGTGAGGTGAGGACTCGGCGACCTTCTTGATGCGCTCAGTCGGGATCCGCGCGCGCTCGAGCGCGTCGGCGGTTCCGCTCGTCGACACGAGCGAGAAACCGAGCGTGAGGAGTCGTCTCGCGACCACGCAGGCGGCAGGCTTGTCCTTGTCATGCACGCTGATGAACGCCCTGCCCTTGCGAGGCAAGCGCACGTTCGCGGCGACGAGCGCCTTGCCGTAAGCGCGCGGGAACGAATCCGAGATCCCCATCACCTCGCCGGTCGAGCGCATCTCGGGGCCGAGCTGTGTATCGACGCCAGGGAGCTTGATGAACGGGAAGACGGACTCCTTCACCGAGACGTGCGGCGGGAAGGGGATGTCGGTCACGCCGAGCTCGGCGAGGCTCATGCCAGCCATGACCTTTGCGGCGAGCTTCGCGAGCGGCCGCCCGGTCGCCTTCGAGACGAAGGGCACGGTGCGCGCCGCGCGAGGGTTCACCTCGAGGACGTACACGTCGCTTCCCTTCACGGCGAACTGCACGTTCATCAGACCGACGACGCCGAGCTCGAGGGCGAGCTGCCGCGCGTGCTCCTCGATCGAAGCGATCACGGCGCGCGGCAGCGAGTGCGGCGGCAGCACGCACGCCGAGTCACCGGAGTGAATGCCCGCCTCCTCGATGTGCTGCATCACGCCACCGATGACGACGGTCACTCCGTCCGAGAGCGCGTCGACGTCCACCTCGACGGCGTCGTTGATGTACTTGTCGATGAGGATGCGGTGACTGCCGGCCTCGCGCGCAGCCTCGACCGCTACGTGCACGTAGGCGTCGAGCTCGCGCTCGTCGTCGCAGATCATCATGGCGCGCCCGCCGAGCACGTAGGATGGCCGCACGAGGACCGGGTAGCGGATCTCGGCCGCGATCGCGCGCGCCTCGTCGGGGCTCGAGGCGATGCCGCCCCAGGGTCGACGTAGGTTGAGCTTAGCGAGCA
The DNA here is from genome assembly GCA_016875405.1 of Deltaproteobacteria bacterium. Lineage (GTDB taxonomy): Bacteria > Myxococcota_A > Polyangia > Polyangiales > Polyangiaceae > SYFR01. The sequence goes on from VGRJ01000045.1 coordinate 16,942, forward strand.
GCTCGTCGAAGCGCTGACGATCCTCGGCCCGATCGATCGCGTCGGCGCTGGTCCCGAGCAGCGGGATCCCTGCCTTGGCTAGCGGCACCGCGAGCTTTAGCGGGGTCTGCCCGCCGTACTGCACGATCACGCCGAGGAGCTCGCCCTTGCGCTGCTCTTCGCGGCAGATCGCGAGCACGTCTTCGAAACGGAGGGGCTCGAAGTAGAGTCGGTCCGAGGTGTCGTAGTCCGTCGAGACCGTCTCAGGGTTGCAGTTGACCATGATGGTCTCGATGCCAAGCTCGCGCAGCGCGAACGAGGCGTGGACGCAGCAGTAGTCGAACTCAATTCCCTGCCCGATGCGGTTCGGTCCACCGCCGAGGATGATCACCTTGCGCCGCTCGCTGACGGGGATCTCGGCACCGCCGACTCCATCGTAGGTCGAGTACAGGTAGGGCGTCTGCGCCTCGAACTCGGCGGCGCAGGTGTCGACGTTGTAGAAAGTCGGGCGGATTCCCTGACGCTCGCGCGCGAGCGCGACGTCGGCCTCGGTGAGCCCCGTCAGCCGCGCGATGCGAACGTCGGCGAGGCCCATGCGCTTCGACGCCCGAAGCGACTCGGCCTCGAGGGCGCGCGCCCCGAGCACGGCGATGCGCCGCTCTTCGGCGACGAGTCGCTCGATCTGACCGAGGAACCAGGGGTCGATGCTGGTGAGCTGCGCGAGCTCGTCGATGCCAACGCCCAATCGGAGCGCGTCCGCGACGAAGAACAGGCGCTCCCCGAGCGCGACCGGGACGAGCTTTCGCAGCATGTCTGCAAGCTCGTGGTGACTCGGCGGCGGCCTGTCGGTCGGAGCCGACGGCTCGGACGGCGCGTCCATCAGCATGTCGCGCGTGGCGTTCGGGTCCTGCGCGAGGCGTCGATAATCGACACGGCCGATCAGGGTCGCGAGGCCGTCGTGCCCCGTCTCGAGCGAGCGCGCCGCTTTCTCGAGCGCCTCGACGAACGTGCGGCCGATGCTCATCGCCTCGCCGACGCTCTTCATCTGCGTACCGAGGCGCACGTCTGCGCCAGGGAATTTCTCGAACGAGAAGCGCGGCCATTTGACGACGACGTAGTCGATCGTCGGCTCGAACGCGGCGCTCGTTCCCGTGATGTCGTTCTTGAGCTCGTCGAGCGTGTAGCCCACGGCGAGCTTCGCGCTGATCTTGGCGATCGGGTAGCCCGTGGCCTTCGAGGCGAGCGCGCTCGAGCGCGAGACGCGCGGGTTCATCTCGATGACGACGATCCGGCCGCTGCGCGGATCGAGCGCGAACTGCACGTTCGCGCCGCCGGTCTCGACGCCGATCTCGGTGATCACCATGCGCGCTGCGTCGCGGAGTCGCTGGTACTCGCGGTCGGTGAGGGTGAGGGCCGGCGCCACCGTCACCGAGTCACCGGTGTGGACGCCCATCGGATCGATGTTCTCGATCGAGCACACGACGATGAAGTTGTCGGCGCGATCGCGCATCACCTCGAGCTCGAACTCCTTCCAGCCAAGGAGGCTCTCCTCGACGAGGATGCGGCTGCGCGGCGACTGGCTGAGGGCCCACTGCACGACGCGCTCGAGCTCCTCCGGACGGTACGCGATCCCACCCCCCATGCCGCCGAGCGTGAACGACGCGCGGACGATCGCAGGGTACCCGGTCCCCGGGACACCGTCCTTGCCCTCGACGATGGCGCGAGCCTCATCGAGCGAATGGGCGTAGCCCGCGCGCGGCGTCTCGAGCCCGATCTTCGTCATCGCCTCGCGGAACTGACGGCGGCTTTCGGCCTTGGCGATCGAGTCGGGCCGCGCACCGATGAGCTCGATGCCTAGTTCGGCGAGCGTGCCATCCTCGGCAAGGGCGAGCGCCAGGTTCAGCGCCGTCTGACCGCCCAGCGTCGGGAGCAGCGCGTCGGGGCGCTCACGCTCGAGGATGGCGCGCAGCGTCCGCGGCTCGAGCGGCTCGATGTAGGTGCGCTCGGCGAGCCCGGGATCGGTCATGATCGTCGCCGGGTTGGAGTTGACGAGCACTACCTCGTACCCTTCGGCGCGCAGCGCCTTCGCACCCTGGGTCCCGGAGTAATCGAACTCGCACGCCTGACCGATCACGATCGGGCCCGACCCGATCACCGTGATCCGCTTGAGATCCTCGCGCCGTGGCATCGCGAGGCGAGGTAGCACTAGCGATGGCGGCTGTCAGCAGTGCGCTACGGCGCCGGGAGTGGGCTCTGGTCGAGCGCAGCCTTGAGGTAGTTGCGCGCGCGAAGCGTGTGGGGCCCGTCGGGCGCCTGCTCGAGGTGCCGACGGAACGCGTCCGCAGCGGGCTGAAACTGTCCGGTTCGGTAGAGCGTCATGCCGCGCGCGAGCTCAACTGGGTAGCTCGGGTCGAGCTCGGCAAGCTTCTCGGTGGTCTCCATGCGCTGAGGTGCCACGAGGCGCTCGACCGCGGTGGGATCGGTGACGCCGCGCCCGAGCGGATCGTTGTTGATGAACGGGTGCACGACGAGGAAGCCGAGGCGCACCCGCTCCTCGTCGGCGGTGAGCGCGAGGGCCTCGCCGTTCGCACCGACGATGGCGTTCCATCGCTTCTTGAAGAGGACGCGGAGCGCGCGCTCGTCGAGCAACAGGTCCCGAGTTCCAGGCCAACACCAGCGGTTTCGAGAGAGCGCCTCGACGAAGTCGCCGGAGAGCGCGCGGAGCTCGTCGCTGAACGTCCCGGTCTTTTGCCAGGCGCGCAGCTCCTCGAGGAACCGAACGAGCTGGTAGGCACGCAGCCGCTCGAGGCCATCGGCGTCGCTCGCGACCTTCTGTGCCGCCTCGGCAACGCGTTGCCTCGCGAGCGCGAACGGCTCGCCCTCCTCGGCCAGGGCCGCGGCGTCGTTGTAGCCGCGGAGCTCGCGCCCGAGGGCGCGCACGTCGACGTCGAGCTCTTGCCTCGTCGCCTCGCGCGCGAGGTCGTCGTCTCGCGACATGACCTTCGTCAAAGTGTCGCCGTCGACGTCGGGTTGAGGCCAGTCGAGCGGCTCGGCCGCGCGCGGCGCCGCGAGGACGATGGCGGCGCCGCCCAGCAAGAGAGCGAGCAGCGCAGCTTGCCAGCCCTCGAGGTGACGGCGGAGACCTTTCGCGGTGGACATTGGTGAGCGAGAGCCCAAGGATAGCACCAGTCGGAGGACATCCCGAGTGAACCGAGAGCGCCGCAAGCACGTCCGCAAGCGCGTCAGCATTCCCGCCATCGTCTGCGAGCGCGGCGGGCCTGAAAAGCTTGGCGTCCTACTCGACATGAGCCTCGGCGGCGGCCTCCTCGAGGTCGAGCCTGCACCGCCGTACGGCACGTCGCTCGAGCTGCAGTTCGAGCTGGGAGGCGTCGCCATCGTGACGACGGCAGTGGTTCGGTGGAGCAAGCCGCGCGGGGTGGGACTCCAGTTCGGCGTGTTCGGCGCTCGCGAGACCTACGCCATCACCGAGGCGCTCGCGACCGCGGCGCCCGTGCCAGACTCGAGACAACCCAGCGACGAGTGACGCGCGTCGACGCTCCGTGCGATCCCCGGGCGGCGATCGGATGGGGGCAAAAATGCGACGAGGGACGCACTCTCGTGGAGCACGTCCCTCGCGGGGTCGAACCGCGGGCCGGGGTCGGCCCGCGTCCAACGCGTCTCAGCGCTTCGAGTACTGGAAGCGCTTGCGGGCACCCGGCTGGCCGTACTTCTTGCGCTCCTTCTTGCGCGAGTCGCGGGTCAGGAAGCCGGCGCGCTTCAGCGCGGTGCGGCGCTCCGGGTCGGTCGCGGCGAGCGCCCGAGCGACGCCGTGGCGCACGGCCTCGGCTTGCGCGGCGTGACCGCCACCGCAGACCGTCGCGCTCACGTCGAACTTCTCGATGAGCTCGAGGAGCTCGAGGGACTGGCGCATCACCATGCGCGACGTCTCGCGCTCGAAGTAGGTGTCACCCTCGCGCTCGTTGACGGTGAATTTGCCGCTGCCCGGCTTCACCCAGACGCGAGCCACAGCGGTCTTGCGACGGCCGGTAGCGTACAACTTGTCGGTTTGAGCTTCAGCCATGACTCACTTCGCCTCGAAGACCTTGGGTTGCTGCGCCGTGTGCGGATGGTCGGGGCCGCCGTAGACCTTGAGCTTCTTGATGATCTTCCGGCCCAGCGGGCCTTTCGGGATCATGCCCCAGACGGCCTTGCGGATCGGGAGCTCGGGCTCGTTGGCGATGAGGTAATCATAGCCGTGAGCCTTGATGCCACCCGGGTAGCTCGTGTGGTGGAAGTACTGCTTCTGCTCGAGCTTGCGGCCCGTGAGCTTCACCTTGGTCGCGTTGACGACGACGACGAAGTCACCGGTGTCGACGTGAGGTGTGAAGACAGTCTTGTCTTTGCCGCGGAGCTTGTCGGCAATCGCGGTGGCCAAACGGCCGAGAGGTTGATCGGTGGCGTCGACGACCCACCAGCCACGCTGGTCTTGCGACTCTTCGGGCTTTGCCGAGAAGGTTCTGCGGTGCGGATTCATGGGAGGACCGGGAAAAGGGGTGGCTGTCTTAGTTTTAGCGTCTTGGATTGTCAATGATTTCCTCGGACGGCCTCGTCTGGGCGCTCCCTCGGAGAGCCCTCGCGAGCCGTCCGAGTCAATGAATCTTCTGGATCCAGGCGGTCAGGAGCGTCTCGAATCGGCCGCGCGTCTCGCGGGCCGTCTCCTCGACCTCCGAGTGGTCGAGCAGGTTGCCGGACATTCCCGCCGCCATGTTCGTGATGCACGAGATCGCGCCGGCGCGAACCCCTGCGTGTCGCAGCGCGACGACCTCGGGCACGGTGCTCATGCCGACCGCGTCCGCGCCCACGGTGCGCAGCATGTGGATCTCGGCAGGCGTCTCGTAGGAGGGTCCGAGCATCGCCGCATAGACGCCCTCCTCAAGCGGTGTCCCCACCTCGCGCGCGGCGGCGCGAGCGAGCGCGGCGAGCTCACGGTCGTAGGCGCGCGTCATGTCGGGGAAGCGCGGGCCGAAGGCTGCCTCGTTTGGGCCGACGAGCGGGTTCTTCCCCATGAAATTCAGGTGATCGAGGATCAGCATCAGCGTCCCTGGCTTGAACGAGGGGCGGATGCCACCGGCAGCGTTGGTGAGGAGCACGGCCGTACAGCCGAGGCGCGCGAGCAGCCGAACGCCGAAGACGACCGTGTCCATGCCGTGGCCCTCGTAGACGTGGCTGCGGCCTTGGAGGCACGCGACGGGCACGTCACCGACCCGGCCGAGGCAGAGGTTTCCGGCGTGCCCCGACACGCCCGGCGATGGCATGTGCGGGATCGACGTATACGGCAGCTTGACGAGGTCGGCGATTCCGTCGGCATAGGCGCCGAGCCCGGAGCCTAGGACGAGGCCGACCCTCGGGGTGAGCGTGGTGGCTTCGCGGACGGCCGCGACGGCTTCGTCGAGGCGCTGAGTGAGGGGCTGGGTCATGAAAGCTCGTGATGGTCGCGAATCCCAGGTCTGTCCGTCAAGCTTGGCGCGCGAGGCTGTTCCCTTTCGGGTCGGACGTGTGTTAAGACCTGCGCCCTTTCACGCTGAGGACTTCATGGCCACCAAGCTCGAGACGTTCCTGACCGAGAAGAAGATCGACAGCCGCCGCGTCGTTGCGGCCTCGCACGAGCTCGAGAAGCTCCGCATCGAGGACCGCGCGATCAAGCTCGCCCAGCAACAGGCCCGCAAGAAGGACGAAAAGCGCGAGCCCGGCTCGCCGAAGCCCCGCTCCGGCAAGCCGGTGTCCGAGGCGACGCTCGGCAAGGCCATCGCGGGCCAGGCGGTCTCGGGTCCGACCAAGACCCGCGTGCTCCGCGCGGTGAACCACATCCTCGAGCAACGCAAGCAGTCGGCCGTCGCCCTCGCCGATCTGTTCGAGGCCCCGAAGAAGGCCTGAGACAGCTCCGTTCGCGACGTCTTCGCGACGTCCGGAGCGGGCATGAAACGCACCTCGGTGCGCTCGAAAGGGGCGCACGTGTAGGTGCGTTTCGCACTTTGTCCTTCCGATCGCGCACATCCTGTTGGCCCGGCCTCTCGCGCTGCGCGAAGACACCGTCATGGTGTTCTTCGCCGTCGCTGCCGTCGTGACGCTCGTGGCCTCGGACCTCTTCTCGGGTCGTGAGCGCCGCTCACGCATCTGAAATCGATTCGCATGTCTGAATGCGGCCGGAGACCCCGGCAACGAGCCTGAGGTGGCACATCCAGCTCGTCGTGACGGGTCACCTGCTCCGCAGACTCGAGCATCGTCGCCGAAGGCCTGCGACGCCACCTCCACCGGGCCTTCGCTCCGCTTGCTCCTCGGCAGCTTGCCCTCCGAGGCCCCTCGACCGACACTGCCGACAGCCGCTAGCGTGAGGGACGCCGTGGGGGATGAACTCGAGGGCTTGGTCGAGCGCGCACGACGCGGGGACCGCCACGCCTTCTCCAAGCTCTTCCAGCGCCACGTCCAGCAAGTGACGGGCCTCGCGTACCGGATGATGGGGCGCTCGCCAGACCTCGAGGATGTCGTCCAGGAGGTGTTCCTCCAGGTTCACCGCAGCCTCGGTGATTTCCGCGGACAGGCGAAGTTCTCGACGTGGCTCCACCGCGTCGCCGTGAACGTGGTGTTGATGCATCGACGCCGCGCGCGTAGCCGCCCCATGCTCACGAGCGAAGAACCTGGCCGGGACGCGCCGGCTCCGCGGGAGGCCCAGCCCGACCAAGCCCTCGACAAGGAGCGACGCATCGCGGCCTTTCATCGGCTGCTCGAGCAGCTCAGCGACAAGAAGCGCGAGGTCTTCTTGTTGCACGAGATCGAGGGGCTCGCGCCGGCCGATATCGCGACGATGGTCGGCTGTCCGGTGCTGACGGTCCGAACGCGCCTCTTCTACGCGCGCAAGGAGCTCGGCGAGAAGATGAGGGAAGAGCCCGCCCTCGCGGCGCTGGTGCGCGAGCTCGAAGGGAGCGACCGCGAGGAGCCGGCGGCAACGCACCCCGACGCAGCCGAGGCAGGAGAGCGATGATGGAAAGGTCGAACGACTCCGACATCCGAGCCGTCCGCGAGATGGTCGAGGAGATCCGGACCTCGATCCCGCCCGACCTCGACTGGAACGCCCTCGAGCGTCGAACGCTCGACGCGGTCTTCGACGCGCGACAGCTCGCTGCGAGTCATCGGTCGGAGCAGAGCGCCGTCGGCCGCACGTCCGGCATGGGCGCGAGCCTCGTGTTCGCGCTTGCTGCGGCGGCGCTGGTCATGGTGATCCTCGGGCAAGCGATCGGCGGGCGCGGGGCGACGGTGACCGACCTCCGGCTGCAGACCATCGAGACGCTCCCGACGATGAGGGCGTCGCAGGGCACGGGTCAGGGGCATCTCGCGACGGGGCTCGCGGAGGGTGCGCGCGTGCTCGCTCCCACGACAGCCGAGCGGCTCGTGTGGCCAGGCGTCGCCGCGCTCAGCCTCGAGCCTGGCGCGGTCGTTCGCGTGGTGCGCCAGGGCGCGGAGCCGCACCTCGAGCTCGAGCACGGGACGGTGCAGGCCGAGGTCACGTCGCGCGAGGACGCGAGCGCGATGGTGGAAGCCTTCGTGCTCGACGTCGGTGGCGTGCGGGTGGCCGTTCATGGCACGTCGTTCTCCGTCGCACGAGAGGCCGAGCGCGTGCTCGTCGAGGTGACCGAGGGCGTCGTGACCGTAGGGCCCTCGGGACAGCGTGGTCCGACGATCGGGACCCTGCTCCGCGGACCGAGCCGAGCGTCCTTCCTGCTCGCGAATGGCCAACTGATCGAGGAGCTGCCGATGTCGCCTCAGCCGTCGGAGTCGGTCGCGAGCGCTGCGCGAGAGGTGCCCGCGCGAGCCTCGACGACCACCTCGCTCCCGAGCGACGAACCCGCGCCGCGAACGGCAGCCTCGGCGGCAGTGCCGCACGGCGACTCGAGCGCGTCGACAGCGAGCCCGCGCCGCGAGGAGCCTGGCGGCTCTCCCGACGTTCAGGCGCCCGCGCCGCCTTCCAAAGAGGGGGTCAAGCTCACGCTCTCGGCAGCCCGAGCGCTGCTCGTCGGCTGCCTCTCGGCCGACCTGAACGACTCGGATCCCGCGCTGCGCGTGACGGTCTCGAGCGAGGTGCGCCTCCGACTCGGCGGAGATGGCGACGTCGCCGCGGTGCGCTTCGACCCTCCGCTTCGGCCCGACCTGCAAGAGCGCTGCGGCGGACTGCTCTACGGGATGGCGCTCGACGCGCCCAGCGAGACAAGCTTCGAGGTCGACTTCAAGGCTCGCTGAGGCGCCGAGCTCAAGGGCACACGCCGTCGCCGGGGCCGACGCCGGGCGTTGGCTTGGGGATGTCCGTCCACGAGGCGAGGCAGCTCTCGCTCGTCTCGTCGTGGCCCGTGATCCCGTTGCCGCCGCTCTTCTTCTCGCCGTCTTCGCTGATGGGGCAACGGTGCAACGATTTTCCGCTCGCCACCGAGGGAGCGCTCGCCTGCTCCGCCTTGGCGGTGTCGGGGGCGTACCCCGCGACGCCGGTCTTGTCGACCTTGTCGGGGGCCAGACCCCAGGTGACGTAGTCCACGTCATCCACGGTCTGCGACTGCCCGTCCCAACGGAACAACACGACCATCTCGCCTTCGCCGGTGAGCCCGTATTTTGCACCGAGCTCTCCGGTCATCGTGGGCGCGTTCGCATCGTCGGCCGAGAAATCGAACGTCGGAAAGGTCCCGAACGCATTCTTGAACTCCGTCGCGCTACGGAGCGAGACCACCGCAAACTTACCGGGGCCAAGCTTGGCGCCCGGAGGGAACGAGACGACGAAGTCGTGCTGCGTCGTCTGCACCGTCGACGTGACGAGGTAATAGGTCGGGAAGTCCGCGAGGTAATAGGTCGACAGGTCGACGGTCTGCGAGGTCGGGTTGTAAATCTCGACGAACTCGGAGGCCGTTGGGCCGGTCACCACCTCCGAGAGAAGCAAGTGCTCGACCGGCAGCGCGCACGTACTCGAGCACGCGTCGAACGCCACGGTGCCTCCGTCATCGCACGCCTCGCCGCCGTTGAGGACGCCATCGCCGCAGATCGGCTTCTGGCATACGCCGCCCTTGCAAACGCCGCTCACGCAGTCTTTGCCAAGGACGCAGCCCTTGCCATCGGCGCAGCGGGCCTCGCAGCTCCCGCCACAGTCGACGTCGGTCTCGCCGCCGTTCTCGACCGTGTCCTTGCACGTCGGAGGCAAGCACGTGCCGTCGCAGACATCGCTGTCGCAGTCGGCGTCGAGCTTGCAATCCTCACCTGGGGTGCACTTCGGGCACGAGCCGCCGCAGTCGACGTCGGTCTCGTCGCCGCCCTTGATGCCGTCGACGCACGCGCAGCCTCCGCGGGGACACGGATCGCCGCCGCTCCCCGACGATGCGACCGAAGACGAGGTCACCGGAGTTCCCGCAGAGCTGCTGGCCGCCCCGGCCCCGCCTGCACCGCCCGCTCCGCCCGCGCTCGCGGCACTCTCCGTGCTGCTCGATGCCGCGCTCGACGCCGGACCTTCGACGAGATCGGGCGTGTAGACGATGCAGGCCGTCGGAAGAACGGGCGTCAGCGCGAGGAGGAGTCGGAGCCGCACGAGTACGGATCGTAGCACCGTAGACGACGATCGAGGGGCTCGGGGACAAGAGCCCCCGCTCGGCGCCCTCGCGCACGAGGGCTGTCGGGTCACGCGGGGAGGGAACGTTGCGTGGGGCGCGAGCGGGGGGCGGGTGTCGACCAAGGGCACCGCGGCGACACCATGCCGTCGCGGCGTCTGTCGTTCGAGAGAGAGACACGCGAGGCCGCGGCTTCATTCCCGCGTGCGCTCCGTCTCGATGACGCCACACGCGGTCGGGCTCGGCCCGAGTCGCCCCCGAAGGCTCGGCGCACGGAAGCGCACGCCGCGCCTGCCGGGCGACGACGTGCTACGACGAGATTCTTCGAGAGGCCCGGGCCCACCACGCGATGTACCAGTCGGTCGTTCGAATCTTCGCCACCACCCAAGAACCCGATCATCAGTGCCCGTGGCAGTCTGAGCCGCCCGAGCATGGGACGGGCTCGGGCGTCATCATCGGGAAGGGGAAGATCCTCACCGGCGCGCACGTCGTCGCCAACGCGACCTTCCTGCAAGTGCAGAAGGTGTCGGACCCCGACAAGGTGATCGCCGAGGTCGAGGCCATCAACCACGACTGCGATCTCGCCTTGCTCTCGGTCAAGGAGCCACGGTTCATGCGGGGTGTTCGCCCCGAGCGGCTCGGGCCGCTGCCGCGACTCCGCGACGCGGTCAGCGTCGTCGGCTACCCGATCGGCGGCGAGGAAATCAGCATCACCGAGGGCGTGGTGTCGCGCATCGAGGTGCAGCGCTACAGCCACTCGCAGCGCAACCTGCTCGCCGTGACCGTCGACGCCGCGATCAACGAAGGCAACAGCGGCGGCCCCGTGTTCAAGGACGGTCGCGTCGCAGGGATCGCGTTCCAGAGCCTCGTCGACGCCGAGAACATCGGCGAGATGGTGCCGTCCAACCTGATCCGTCGGTTCCTCGAGGGCACCAAGTCCGGCAAGCCCGCGACGGTCCCTGGGCTCGGCCTCGTGATGCAGCGCCTCGAGAACCCGCTCTTGCGCCGACGCGCCGGCCTTGGTCCGAAGCAGAGCGGCCTCTTGGTCGTCGGCGTCGAGTGGGGGAGCTCGGCGTGGGGTCACGTCGAGGTCGGCGACGCCATCCTCTCGATCGACGGGCATCGCGTCGCCAACAACGGCACGGTGCAGTACGACGGGCGCTTCCGAACGGGCTCGGAGGTCCTCCTCGGCGACCACTTCGTGGGCGACGTGATTTCGATCAAGGTGCTGCGCCGGGGGCGCGTCCTCGATCTCACCCTCGAGCTGAAGCCGTACGTCTCGCTCGTGCCACGGAGCCAGTACGACAAGCCGCCGAGCTACTTCGTCTACGCAGGCCTCGTCTTCCAGCCGCTCACGCTGGACTACCTGCGCACCTGGCCCGAGTGGTGGGAGAAGGCTCCTCCCGAGCTGCTCCACCACTACTACTGCGGCACGCGCACGAAGGAGCGCGAGGAGGTCGTCGTCCTCTCGCAGGTGCTGGCAGATCCGATCTCGGTCGGCTTCGAGGGGCTCGACAACACCACGGTGTCGCGAGTCTCGATCGGCACGTCGCGCACTCCCGGACGCGGCGTGGTGCCGCGCAACCTCTCGCACCTCGTTGAGCTCCTCGAGGAGGCCAAGGGCGTCATCGAGATCCAGGTCTCCGACGACTCGATCGTCGCGCTCGATCCCGAGGAGGCCCGCGAGGCCAACGCCCGGATCCTCGAGCGCTACCACATCCGCCGCGACCGCTCGCGCGACCTCGCGAGCTGACGCGTGACCGTCGGGCCCGAGGACGACGAGCGACGAGGCGTCTGGCTCCTCGTCGGAGCGGCGTTCTGGTTCAGCGCGATGAGCTCGCTCGTGAAGGTCGCGGGCAAGGAGCTCCCGCTCGGCATGGCCACCTTCGCCCGCTCGCTCGTAACGCTCGTGTTCGCGGCACTCGTAGTGCGACGACAGGGCCTCTCGCTCGCGAGCCGAGACACGGGGCTCCTCGTGCTGCGAGGGCTCTTCGGCCTCGGCGGGATCATCTGCTTTTTCTCGGCGATCCTGAGCCTCCCGGTGGCGGACGCGACGGTGCTGCAGTTCACGAACCCGCTGCTCACGACGCTGCTCGCCGCGGTGGTCTTGAAGGAGCGCCCCGACGGTTCGGTCGGGCTCGCGCTCTGCCTCGGCTTCGCCGGCACGCTCCTCGTCGCGAGGCCGGCGAGCCTGTTCGGCATCGAGGCTTCCCTGCCCCGCGCCGGGGTCCTCGTCGGGCTCGCAGGCGCGACGTTCAGCGCCTGCGCCTACGTCACGATCCGTCGCGTCACCCGAACCACCCACCCCGACGTCGTCGCGCTCTACTTCCCGCTCGTGGCGACACCGGCGACCTTCCTCCTCGCGCTCCGCGACTGGACCTGGCCGACCCCGCGCGGCTGGCTCTTGCTGCTCGCGATTGGCTGCGTGACGCACATGGGTCAGCTGTGGATGACGCGCGGCCTCGCGCGGGTCCCGGTCGCGCGAGGCACCGCGGTCGGGTACCTGCAAATTCCCTTCGCGGCGGCGTGGGGGCTCCTGTTCTTCTCGGAGCGACCCACCCTGTTCACGCTGGCGGGAGCGGCGCTCATCGTGGCAGGCGCGCTACTGCTCGTGCGTGCACCTCGGGCGACGCCACACGCGCAGGGAAGCTCATGAATCCGCGCGTGAGCGTTGACTCACGGCGCGGTCGTAGGTAGCCGCCTGCGAATGATCCGGCTCGCCCACACCTCTCTCCGCCTCCTCGCGCTCTCCTCCCTCGGCCTCGCGGCACTCGCCGCGTGCGGCAGCGAAGACGGGAGCGTCGATGCCACCGCGACCTCGACGACCGCGACGGGCGCGGGCGGCGCGACCGCCTCGACGACCAGCGCCGGCGGCAACGGCGGCACGACCACCACCTTGTCGGGCGGCGAGACGACGTCGACCACCGGCAGCGCGGGCGGCGGCGGCGCGGGCGGCACCATCGACCCAGGCAAGAAGCTCGGCGAGGCCTGCGCCAACGCTGGCGAGTGCGGGAGCGGCTTCTGCGCCGACGGGGTCTGCTGCAACACCGCGTGCGACGGCGCGTGCTCCGCGTGTTCGGTCACGGCTGGCGCGCTGATGGACGGGACCTGCCTCGCGGGCGCCGTCAAGAACGCGGAGGACGCCGGGACGTGCGACGAGACGAACGGCGGCTGTGGCGGGCTGTGCAGCTGCGACGCAGGCGGCGCGTGCGGCAAGAAGCCGCTCACGGTGAGCGGGCTCTCGGTTGGCGGCAACCACAGCTGTGCGCTCTTCGCCGACGGCACCGTGAAGTGCTGGGGCGCCAACGCGTCGGGGCAGCTCGGCCTCGGTGACATGGTCCGTCGCGGCGACAAGGCCGCGCAGATGGGCGACAAGCTCCCCTTCCTCGAGTTCGGCAACGGCAAGACCGTCAAGCACCTCGGGTCGGGTGAGGCGCACAACTGCGCCATCCTGAACGGCGGCAGCCTCAAGTGCTGGGGCAGCAACGCCGACGGGCAGCTTGGCCTCGGCGACACCGCCGCGCGCGGCAACGACTCGGGCGAGATGGGCGAGTTCCTCCCACCGGTGAATCTCGGCAAGGGACGCACGGCCGTCGCCGTCGCGCTCGGCTCGTCGCATACCTGCGCGCTCCTCGACGACAGCACCGTGAAGTGCTGGGGCCTCAACGACGCCGGCCAGCTCGGCCTTGGGGACACGAGTCGCCGCGGCAACAACCCGGGGGAGATGGGCGACAGCCTCCCGGCCGTCGACCTCGGCAAGGGCAAGAAGGCCATGGCGATCGTCGCCGGCGCGGAGCACACCTGCGCGCTCCTCGACGACAGCACCGTGAAGTGCTGGGGCGGCAATGACTTCGGTCAACTAGGCCTCGGCAATACCCTTCGTCGCGGCGACAACACGAACGAGATGGGCGACGCCCTCCCGGTCATCAACCTCGGCACCAACAAGAAGGCGATGGCGATCTCGGCCGGTTTGACGCGCACCTGCGCGCAGCTCGACGACGCCACCATCAAGTGCTGGGGCAGCGGCCCCTCGGGTCAGCTCGGCCAGGGCGACGCGCAGAACCGCGGCGACAACATGAACGAGATGGGCGACAACCTGAAGCCCATCGACCTCGGAACGAACAAGAAGCTGCTCTCGCACTTCGGCGGTGCCGGTCACCTCTGCGCGAAGCTCGACGACGAATCCGTGAAGTGCTGGGGTCGCAACCTGGACGGCCAGCTCGGCCTCGGCGACACCGCCGCGCGCGGCAACGAGCCGAACGAGATGGGCGAGAAGCTCCCCACCGTCGACCTCGGCAAGGGCGAGAAGGCGGTCTCGATGTCGCTCGGGCTCGTGCACACCTGCGCGCTCCTCTCGAGCGGCGCGGTCAAGTGCTGGGGCAAGGGCGACGACGGTCAGCTCGGGCTCGGCGATCCGCTGACGCGCGGCAACGAGCCGAACGAGATGGGCGACAACCTCCCGGCGGTCAAGCTCCTCGGCATGTGACCCCGAAGACCGGGCGATGGGGGCCGCGCCGCTCCCTCGCCCGGCGCCGTGACGCTCGAACCCAGAGGCCGCTCTCAGAGCCCGAGCGCGGCGTGCACGGCGAGCGTCGCGGACGACTGATTGAGCGTGTAGAAGTGGAGCCCCGGCGCGCCGTGCTCGAGGAGCTGCTTCGCTTGTGCGGTCGTCCAGTAGACGCCGGTGGCGACGACGGCGGCGGGATCATGCTCGACGATCGAGAGCCTCCGACGGAGCTCCTGCGGGATGCGGGCGCCGCACATGTTGGTGAAGCGCTCGACCTGCGAGACGTTCGTGACGGGCATCAAGCCGGGGACGGTGGCGACGTCGATCCCCGCAGAGCGCGCGCGACGAACGAACGCGAGGTAGTCCTGGTTGTCGAAGAAGAGCTGGGAGATGAGAAAGTCGGCGCCCGCGTCGACCTTCGCCTTGAGGTGCGACATGTCGGCGTCGAGGCTCGGAGACTCGGGGTGCCCCTCGGGGTAGCAGGCCGCGCCGACGCAGAGCGGGTAGCCCTCGTTGCGAATGAACGCGACGAGCTCGCTCGCGTGCCCGAAGCCGCCGGCGGCCGCGACGAACGTGGCCTCCCCCTTTGGCGGATCGCCGCGCAGCGCGAGAACGTTCTCGACGCCGGCGGCGACGAGGCGCTCGAGGGTGGCGGCGAGCTCGCTCCGCGACGCGCCGACGCAGGTGAGGTGCGCCATCGTCTCGATGCGGAGCTCATGCTTGATGCGCGCGACGAGCTCGAGCGTGCGGTCGCGGGTGGAGCCGCCCGCGCCGTAGGTGACCGAGACGAACGACGGCCGACACGGCTTGAGCGCCTCGACCGCGCGGTAGAGTTTGTCGATGCCGTCGTCGGTCTTCGGCGGAAAGAACTCGAAGGACACGGTCGGCTTGCCCGAAGAGAGCATGTCCTTGATGCGCATGGCTCGCGGCAGCCTAATCGGCCGGGCGCGAGAGGCAACCGAATGCGACGGTGGAGTCCCGCGCGAGCCAGGACGTGCCAGCGCGCAGACCGCGAGCTGAAGCGAGCGCTGCCGGGCCTCAGAGCCGACTCCAGTAGGAGTGGCGGGCGAGCAGCCCGCGCATCAGCCGCCGACGACGCCGAGGAGGTCGGCCGAGAAGCCTCGGTCCTCAAGGGCTCCAAACCCTGGTCTCTGGCCTAACGAGGATTTTCGGGATCGGGGCCGCGGAACGTTTGCGGCAACGCTGAGCCGTAAGTCGACGGCCTACGGCGCCGCTCGGACGGTCGCGTCTTTGGCGCCCCCGCCCCCCCGCAGGCTGGATCGGCCAACGCCCATGCCTGCGGCCTGGGCACTTGAAAACATTGAGGATTTTGTTGCCCGCTGGGTTGACGTGCCCGGCTCGAGCCTTATCGTCTTGTCACCTCG
>VGRJ01000046.1 GCA_016875405.1 Deltaproteobacteria bacterium
CGCCGCCGAAGCCGCCACGGCCGCCGCCGCCGCCGCCGAAGCCACCACCGCCGCCGCCACCGCCGCGGTTCTGGCGCTCCTCCGCCTCGTTAACCTTGAGCGGACGACCGTCGAGCGACGAGCCGTTCATGTCCTGGATGGCCTTCTGGGCCTCCGAGGCCGAGCCCATGGTGATGAAGGCGAAGCCGCGCGAACGACCGGTCTCACGGTCGAGGACGACGTGGACATCGGTCACCTCGCCGCACGCCGAGAAGGCGTCGCGGAGACCGTCCGTGGTGGTGTGGAAGGAGAGGTTGCCGACGTAAAGACGAGTGCTCATGAATTCGATTCGATCTTGCCCACAGCTCTTCGGAGTCTCGGAGCGCTTCGCTCGGGCGAGCCGTGAGAGGCCGGGAGAAGCGCTGCACGGAAGGTCCGTGCCTTGTCGCCACATCGCAGAGAGGTCCGCGGTCCCGAAACGAGAGAGCGTCGTCGTCGTACGTCGTGTAACGCCTCAGAGATAATCCTATTCGAGGCGAATGTCGAGAAGATTGGTGCAGCCCGCGCGAGGTGGCGCCGATGCTTGCGATGCGTCAATCGCTGCGCGAGCCCAGCGCCTCGGGTCCCTTGAAGACGCGGCGCACGCCGCCCCACCAGGCGAGGGCGAGGACAAGGAGCGTTGCGAGGAAGGTCGCGCCGGCGAGCCCATTCGGGGGCAGCGACATCAGCAGCACCATGAAGACGAGCCACGCCAAGGCGAGCGCGTTGACCGCGCCGCTCGCGCGACCGAGGGCGAACGGCCCGACGCGCGGCCACCCGCGCCGCCGCCTCCACCATCCGAAAGCAACTGGGATCGCGTAGCTCGCATAGAGGGCGACGACGCTGAGCGCGACCATCACGGTGTAGACCTCGGCCCAGATCGACACGACGAACGCCATCGCCGCCGAGACCCACACCGCGACGTGCGGGCTCCGGTACTTCGGCGAGACGCGTGCGATGGCACGTGAGAAGGGCAGGCCGCCATCACGCGCGAAGGCATAGAGCATTCGCGAGTTCGAGGTGATCGAGGCGAGGCCGCAGAACCACATCGCACCGACCGCAAGCCACACGAGCGCGGTGCCGAGACGTCCGAGGGCGTGCTCGAGCACGAAGATGAAGGGATTCGGAGCGCTCGTCGCGGCCTCGAGGTCGCCGATGGCGAGCGTTACCGCGAGTAGCATGGCGTAGCCGGCGACGGCGCTCGCGACCACCGAGGTGAGGATGCCGCGCGGCGCGTTCTCGGCGGCGTCGTGGGTCTCCTCCGAGGCGTGGGCAGACGCGTCGTAGCCGGTGAAGGTCCAGCCTGCCTGGAGGAGCGCGACGAAGAAGCCTGCGCCTACCCCGACTCCGAGCGGCGCGCGTCGCTCGAGGAGGAACGAGAGAGGTTGTCGCGGCGCAAACCCGAGCACGCCACCAAGCAGCGCGAGCACCCCGAGAAGATGGTACCATGCCGAGACGGTGTTGAGCCGCGCGACCCAGCGCAGGCCGACGTGATTGAGCGCCGCGTGACTTGCGAGGACGGCGCCGTAGAGCGGCAGCACGTGGGCGCGATCGGCAGGCCAGCCGAGGAGCGGCGCGAGGAACTCGGCGAGGCCGTAGTCGATGCCCGCGGTGATCGCGAATTGCCCGAGGGTGTTTAGCCACGCCGTCGCCCAGCCCGCGCCCGGGCCGCCGAGGAGCGAGGCCCAGTGGTAAAGCGCGCCCGCGGTCGGGAAGGCCGAGGCCAGCTCGCCGAGGGACAGCGCGATCGCGATGGTGAAGAGCGCGACGAGCGGCCAGCCCGCGAGCATCACGAAGGGGCCGCCCCAGGTGAGACCATGGCCGTAGAGCGTTACGGCGCCCGTGAGCACGCTGATGATCGAGAACGAGAGCGCGAAGTTCTGGAAGGCCCCGAGCTCGCGCGAGAGCTCCTGCATGTACCCGAGCTCCGATAGGTCGCTTTCGTCGCGGTCACCGCTCATCGAGGACACCTCCTTGCGCGCGCTGCGCGCTCTCGCGCGTTTCGGCGGGAGCCTACTCGGGATGCGCAGCGGGCGGTCCTCGAACGCTTGCTGCGCCTCGCGCAACGAGGTGCAGGGAGCGCGAGCGATGAGCTCACCCCCTACGCGTTGCCACACCGACGACCTCGTGGTCTATCATGCGCCGCCCCTAATCGACCGACTCCTGCGCCTCGCCGCCTGTACGTCTCAACCCGCAAATGACCGCCTCATCGAAGCCTCAGCCAGCGTCGGAGCCCGCGTCCGAAGAGGCTCCCTCGGAGTCGGCCGTGGCACCGGCGGCGCGGGCCCTCACGTGGCCCAGGTTCGGCGCGCTCGCGGCGGCGACCCTCGCTGTCGTCGTGTTCCTTGGGTGGGCGAACCCGATCGCGGCGCTCGCGGGGGCGACGTTCAAGGCGGGCAACTCGACCGAGACTCAGGCCGTGAAGCGCGACCCTCGGCATCACGACCTCGAGAATCGCTCGCAGCTCCCGCGGCCCGAGGCGGGCAAGAAGCTCATCGTCTTCATCGGGACCTCGCAGCAGTTCAGCGCCTCGCTCCCCGAGGGCGCGCGCCCCGACTCGAGCCGCGAGGTCCCGGTGTCGAGCGATCTGTTTCTTCAGAAGCTCGAAGAGCGCGCCCCTGGCGTGTACACCGCCTACAACGTCGGAGCCCCCAACCAGACCTTCGTCGAGGCCCTGTGGCGCAGCCTCTACTGGTTCAAGCTCGGCCATCGCCCTCACGCGCTGATCCTCCAGGCCGCGTTCGATGGCTTCCGCAAGGTCGGGGTTCGCCCCGAGTTTCAAGAACTCCTCGCACAGCCTGCGTTCGCCGACATCGAGGCGGAGTTCGAGCGGACCTCGACCGGGTCGTACCGGATGCAGTTCGCGTCGGCCCGCCAGGAGTTCGAGCAGCGCCGCCTCGAGGTGTCCTCGGAGAACGGCGCGGAGGCGCTCCTGAGGCGCGGCCTCGGCCACCTGCCGCTCTACCAGACGCGCGAGACCACGCGCGCCGATCTGCTCGGGCTTCTCTACTCGGCCCGCGTGAAATTCCTGGGGATCAAGCCCACGTCGAAGCGCCACATCGTCGGGGCGCCCGTCGCTTCGAACCTCGACGCGCTGCGCGACCTCCTGCGCCTCGCGCGCTCATACGGTACGCGCGTCTACGTCTATAACGGCCCGGTCAACCCGAAGCTCTCGATGTTCTACGAGGACGAGTACCGCGCGACCGTCGACGCGGTGCGAGCGGCCGCCCTCGACGCCTCGGGCGAGTTCCTCGATCTCGGAGGCGCCGTCCCTGAGGGCGAGTGGGGCTATTGGATGGGCGGCCCCGATCCGATTCACTTCGCCGAGCAGGGGCACTTCACCGTCGCGCGGCGACTCGACGAGGCCTGGGGGACGAGCTTCGTCCCTTGAACGTTTGCGATGCCGTTTACCACTTACCGATACGTCGCGTTTCTCGGCCTGACGCTCCTGTTCACCCAGCTCGTCAGGGGTAAGGCTCGTGAATGGGGACTGTTGCTTCTCAGCTTCGTCTTCTACGCCGCGTGGGACCCGCGCTACGTGCCGCTGTTGCTCGGGCTCGGCGTGTTCACGTATGTCGCAGGTCACGCCTGCGCGAAGAAGGGCTCGCCGTCGTCGCGGCTGTGGCTGCCGATCGCCGCGATCCTCTTCGTCCTCGGCCTCTACAAATACAGCGGGATGGTCGTCGAGGCCGTGAACCTCGCGCTGCCGAAGGCGAGCGCGCTCGGCGTCCCCTCGTTCGTGCTGCCGCTCGGGATCTCGTTCTTCACCTTCGAGTGCGTGAGCTACCTGCTCGACGTCCGCAAGGGCTCGAAGGAGCTCGTTCCGCTCCACCGGTTCTTGCTGTTTCCGGCCTTCTTCCCGCACATGATCGCAGGGCCCATCTTGCGCGTCCGCGAGTTTGGCCCGCAGCTCGAGAAGCCCCACACCGCGACCTCGGCCGAGGTGCTCGCCGGGGTCGACCGGATCGTGGTGGGCTTCCTCAAGAAGCTCGTCATCGCCGATACGCTCGGGGCCTTCGTCGACTCGGGGTTCGGCAGCTCGGTGGCGCCCGGGGCGCTCGACGGATGGGTCCTCTCGATCGCGTTCTCGTTCCAGATTTACTTCGATTTCTCGGCCTACTCCGACATCGCCATCGGCTCGGCGCGCGCGCTCGGCTTCACCTTCCCCGAGAATTTCAACCTGCCGTACCACGCCAAGAACCCGTCCGAGTTCTGGAACCGTTGGCACATGACGCTGTCGCGCTGGATCCGCGACTACCTGTTCCTCCCCGTGCTGATGAAGCAAGGTCGCCCAAAGTGGTTCCCGCTCGTCTACACGGTGATCGTGATGTCGCTGATGGGGCTCTGGCACGGCGCCGGACTCACCTTCGTGTGTTGGGGGGCGTGGCACGGACTCCTGATGGTCGGGCACCGGTTGGTGCAGGGTCCGGTCGCGAAGCGCTCGAAGTCTGCGCAGCGCTACCTCGACGCGCTCGGTCGCGCCGCGACGCTGCTGCTCATCTTCGCGGGCTCGACGTTCTTCCGCTCGCGCTCGATGGGACAGGCGCTCGGCATGCTCGGCTCGATGTTCACGCTGAAGGGCCTCCGTCCCGCGTATTCGCCCAACGACTACGGATTCTTGCTCGGCAGCATCCTCGTGTACCTGCTCCTCGAGCCACGGCTTCTCCGCTGGTTCGCGAAGAAGCCCGACGAGGCAGGCGTCGACGGTTGGCGCTTCTGGCTGCGGGCGCCGCTCTACGCGCTCGCGCTTCAGTTCGTCTTCATGTTCGAGCACACGAACGTGGGGTTCATCTACTTCCAGTTCTAGCCTGCGCGCCCGGGTCGACGCCCGGCGGCGCCACTCGAGGAAATTCGCCGTGACTTCGAACCGACAGCCACCGTCCATCTCGCGAACCGCGGGGCCCTCGCTCGGCGCGCTCCTCATCGACAGCGCGCTCGCCTACGGCGAGCGGGTGGCCCTCGTCGTCGACGGTGCGTCGCACACCTATGCGGACTTCGTCGGGCGAGCGGCGCGCATCGGCGCCGTGCTCGCCGCCGCGCCGGTGAGCGCTCCGGCGCTCGGCGCCGTGTTCGCAGGGCACACGCTCACGTCGTACCTCGGCGTGGTCGGAACGCTCCTCTCCGGGGCGGGCTACGTCCCCCTGAACCCTCGGTTTCCAGACGCCCGCAACGCCACCATGCTGCGTGCCTCCGGGGCGCGCTCGCTCGTGATCGGCTCCGAGCACCTCGGCCGCCTCGACGCGCTGCTCGCGGGGCTCACCGCGCCCGTCACCGTCGTCGTGCCCGATCTGGTCGACACCGAGGCGCTCGCGTCGCGCCTCGCGCCGCACGTCATCGTCGGTGCTGCCGCCCTCGACGCAGCGAGCCCCGCGCTCGAGCGACCCGCGGTCGACCCGGGCTCGATCGGCTACCTGATGTTCACCTCGGGGAGCACCGGGACGCCGCGCGGCGTCGGCGTCACGCACCAGAACGCGCTCCACCACCTCGCCGCGATGTGGGAGCGCTACGGGGTCACGGTCGAGGATCGCCTCTCGCAGACCTTTGACCTCACCTTCGACCTCTCGGTGTTCGACATGTTCGTCGCCTGGGGTCGCGGCGCGGCGCTCTACAGCGTCCCCGCGACCGACATGCTCGCGCCCGCGAAGTTCATCCAGCGCACGGGGCTCACGATCTGGTTCTCGGTGCCGTCGGCGGCCATCGTGATGAAGAACCTCCGGCTCCTCGCGTCCGGCGCGTTTCCCACCCTGCGGTTCAGCCTCTTCTGCGGTGAGCGCTTGCCGCAGTCGATCGCCGAGGCCTGGCAAGCCGCCGCGCCGGCCTCGATCGTCGAGAACCTCTACGGCCCCACCGAGGCGACCATCGCTTGCACGCTGTATCGCTGGGAGCCGCAGCGCTCGCCGGCGCAGTGCGTCGAGGGCGTGGTGCCGATCGGCCGTCCCTACCCGGGCATGACGGCGGCGATCGTCGACGAGCACCTCGCGCCGGTTCCCGCCGGGACGAAGGGAGAGCTCGCCGTCCGTGGACCACAGGTGACCGCCGGCTACTGGAACGATCCCGACAAGACCGCGGAGCGCTTCGTCGCGATGCCGTGGGACGCTGGGCCCGAGAACCGCTGGTACCGCACCGGCGATGTCGCCTTCGTCGGTCCGGAAGGCGAGCTCGCGTTCTGCGGGCGCGCCGACGACCAGGTGAAGATCCGGGGCTTTCGCGTGGACCTCGCCGAGATCGAGCACGGCCTGAGGCAAGCCGCGGGGACGGAGGCCGTGGCGGTCATCCCCGATCCGAAGGATGGCGACACCGTGACGGGCGTGTTGGGCTTCGTCGCGGGCCGAGAGGGAACGCCTCCGGCTGCCATCCTGCTAGAGGTGAAGAAGCTCTTGCCGGACTACATGGTCCCGCGAGCGCTCGTGATGGTGAGCGAGCTGCCGCTCAACGCCAACGGTAAAGTGGATAAGCGTCAATTGCGACGACTTGCGGAAGAAGGACCCCATGGCCACCCAAAGTGAAGTGAAAGCCTTTTTGCTCGAGCATCTGCGCGAGCAGCTCGCCGCCGCCGGGGTCGCGGACCCAGCGGATGAGCTTCAGCTGATCGACACCGGCGTCATCGACTCGTTCGGGTTCCTCGCGCTCGTGACCGCGGCCGAGGCGACGTTCGGCATCCAGCTCGACGTCTCCCAGGTCGACCTCGGGCGCCTCGCGACCATCGGCGGCTTCGCCGAGATCGTGTCCGAGGCTGGCTGAGGTCACGGCTCACGGCCGGCCTCGTCGCTCGCGAGTCCTCGATGCAAGACGCACCCCCGGCCGCTGACGCCCCGTCTCTATCCGCGCCGCTCGAGCCGTTTCGCGACGGCGACGAGGCCGCGCTCCTCGAGCTCGAGGCGCTCGCGTCCGAGCCCTACCTCTCGTTCGTCTACGGCGAGCTCGAGCGCGCTCGTCGGGTCGACCGCGCGCTCCTCGAGCAGCGGGTCGCCGAGTTCGCGCCGCCTCACTGCGCCTTCCTTCGCGATTCGAAGGGCTCCGCGACGGGGCTCCTCGTCGCGCTCTCGAAGGCCGACCTGTCACGACGGCGCCTCGAGAGCGCGCTCGTGCTTTCGAGACTTAAGCTCGTGGACGCCGAGACGACCCGGCGACTCTCGCTCGCGGGGCGCGCGCTCCTTCGCCCCGCGGACGGGGACTATTACCTCAGCCGGATCGCGGTCCTCCCCGGGCGCGAGGGGAAGGGCGACGGGGCGACGCTGATGCGGCAGCTGTTCGAGCGGGCACGCGCGAGCGAGGCGAGGCGGATCGTGCTCGAGGTCTCGCCGAGGCACGAGCGCGCGATGGCGCTCTACCGACGCTTCGGGTTCGAGAGCGTGACGCTCGCGACGGTGGCCGATCCGCTGAGCGGCCGCGAGCTCGCCTACCATCACATGGTATGTTCATGCGCCTGAACGGCGTGGCTTCGAGCGAGCGCGCCGCTCACGCGCGCGGAGGAGAGCTTGCGAGCAGGTACCCGAGCATCTTGTGGAGCAGCCGCGCCCCGACGTTCGCGTCCCACTCGTCGCCGTCGGGGCCGGGGGCGACCTCGACGAGATCGAAGCCCACGATGCGGCGGCCGCTCGCGACCACCGCGGCGAGGACCGCGGTCGCCTGCGCGAACGAGAGGCCTCCGGGCACGGGCGTGCCGGTGTGCGGGCACAGCGTGGGGTCGAGCCCGTCGATGTCGAACGAGACGTAGACCTCGCGCGGCAGCGCGCGCGCGACCCGCGAGGCGAGCTCCGCGAAGCTCGCGCCCGACTGGAGGAGCCGCGCGACGGTGAGGTCCCAGAACGCCTCGATCCTGCCGCCCGACGAGGTCACGGCGTCGAACTCCTCTTTGCAGAAGTCGCGCACTCCGACGCTCACGAGCTTCGAGACTTCGGGGATCGAGTCGACGACGCGGTGCATGATCGAGGCGTGCGACCCGACGAACCCCTGGTAGGCGACGCGCAGGTCCGCGTGCGCGTCGAAGTGCAGGACACCGAGGCCCGGGTGCCGCGCCGCGTGCGCGCGGATCGACCCGTAAGGGACGCTGTGATCGCCGCCGACGACGACCACGAGCTTCCCCGCCTCGAGCCACTTCGCGGTCTCGGCCTCGAGCCAGCGATCGAGCCACGCCGAGAGCTCGTTGACGCGCGCGAGCTCGGCTCGGATCGGACCGTCGTACTCGCCGGGCCGCGACTCATCGTAGGCGTCGATCACCTTGAGCGCGCGCTCGGCCGCTTCACGTCCGCGGGCCTCGACCTCGCGCTCGATCGGCAAGAGCGCGAGCCCTCGCCGGTAGGGCTCGGCGACCCCGAAGGCCGCGAGCTCGAGGTCGAACAGATCGACCTGGACGCTCGCGGCGGCGATCGCCTCCGGGCCGCGCGCGGTGCCTCGCCCGTACGAGGTCGTCGCCTCCCAGGGGACGGGGATCAACACCACGCGCGCGTCCTTCGGCGCCACACCCACTCCGTAGATCGACTCGAGCACGGCGAAGTCCTAGGCCGTCCGCGGCGTGCGCTCAAGGCGCCCGACGCGCGTGCCCCGCGACGTCGGCGCGCCCCTTCGTGCGAGACGCCCGTGCTAGTGTCCCGGCCCTTTCATGACTTTGGCCTCCTCGACCCCCTCGTCATCCTCCTCCTCGGGTGCCGCGTTCGCGGCGCTCGGTCTCTCGGCGCCGCTCGTGCGAGCGCTATGCGACGAGGGCTACGCGACCCCCACGCCGATCCAGACCCGCGCCATCCCGCCGGCTCTCGCCGGGCGTGATATCCTCGGATGCGCCCAGACCGGCACGGGCAAGACCGCGGCGTTCGTGCTGCCGCTCTTGCATCACCTCGCGACCGGGAAGCGAACCGGTCTCGTGCGCGGGCTCGTGGTGACGCCCACCCGCGAGCTCGCGGCGCAAATCGGTGAGCGCGCGACAGCTTACGGCAAGCACCTCCAGGCCGCGGGCGGCACGCCGATCCGACACGCGGTGATCTTCGGCGGAGTCGGCCAGGGCAAACAGGAGACGGAGCTTTCGCGAAGACCGGATCTGCTGATCGCGACCCCCGGGCGGATGCTCGACCTTGTCGAGCAGCGGCTCCTGCGCCTCGACGGCGTCGTGCACTTCGTCCTCGACGAGGCCGATCGCATGCTCGACATGGGCTTCATCCACGACGTGCGGCGTATCCTCGCGAAGCTCCCGCGCGAGCGGCAGACGCTCTTCTTCTCGGCCACCATGGCGCCGCCGATCGTCGAGCTCGCGTCGGCCATGGTGCGCGACCCGGTGCGCGTCAGCGTGACGCCGCAGGCGACCACCGCCGAGACGGTCACCCACGGCGTGTACTTCGTGGAGCGCGCCCAGAAGCGCGGCCAGCTCGAGTCGATCCTGAAGGAGGAGGGCGACGGCCGCGTGATCGTGTTCACCCGCACGAAGCACGGCGCGAACCGGCTCGCCGAGCAGCTCGTTCGGTCGGGTTTCATGGCCGCGGCGATCCACGGCAACAAGTCCCAAGGGGCGCGCGAGCGGGCGCTCGGGGGCTTCCGCGAAGGGACGCTGCGGGTCCTGGTCGCGACCGATCTCGCGGCGCGCGGCATCGACGTCGACGGGGTCGCGCTCGTCGTGAACTACGAGCTCCCCAACGTGCCGGAGAGCTACGTCCACCGCATCGGTCGTACCGGGCGCGCCGGCGCGACGGGTCGCGCGATTTCGCTTTGCGATCGAGAGGAGCGCGAGTTCTTGCGCGACATCGAGAGGCTCCTTCGGGAGCGCGTGCCGGTGCTCGGCGAGGTCCCCGCGTCGGCGTTCCCCGCCGAGGTCGAGCCCGCGCGAGGGCCACGCCCCCAAGGCCAGCACGGGCGCTCGGGCCCGAGGGGCGGGCAGGGTGGTCGAGGTCAGGGCGGCTCGAGCGGCGCTGGTCGTGATGCGGGCCGCGGCGGCGGGCGCCACGGCGGCGGGCGCGGAGGCTCCGGCGGCGGGCCCCGACCTCAGGGTGGCCATCGGTCGGCAGAGCCACGCGCCTCGGGGGGCGCCTCGACGGGAGGCGCGGGCAGTGGAGGAGCTTCGTCGAGCAGCTCTGCCTCGAGCAGCTCTGCCTCGAGCAGCTCCTCCACGACGACCCAGGGCCAGCGCCGCGTTCGCAGCTTCCGGCCCCGCTCGCGGTGAGGGGGCGCTCGCGAAGGCGCTAGATGAGCCCTGCGTGCTAGCGTCGCTCGGATGAACGACGCGAACGGCTCGAGGCAGGCGCACGCCGACCCCGCGCTCCACGAGCTGACGGCGCTCGAGCAGGCACGACGGATCCGCGAGGGCGCGCTCCGCTCGGAGGAGCTCGTCGCCCACTACCTCGAGCGCATCGCGCGCCTCGACGGGGGCCTCTCGGCGTTCGTGGCGCACTGGCCCGAGCGCGCGCTGACGGAGGCGCGCAAGAAGGACCGCGAGCGCGGC
This sequence comes from Deltaproteobacteria bacterium, assembly GCA_016875405.1. Classification (GTDB taxonomy): domain Bacteria; phylum Myxococcota_A; class Polyangia; order Polyangiales; family Polyangiaceae; genus SYFR01. The sequence goes on from VGRJ01000046.1 coordinate 10,445, forward strand.
CGACGTCCTCTGCCGCCGTTTCATGGAGTGCCGATCGCGGTGAAGGACACGCACGCGCTCCGAGGGGCGCGCATGGGGCTTGGCTCGCGCGCCTTCTCGTGGCTGTACAGCCCGATCGATGACGTGACGGTGCGGACGCTACGGCGCGCCGGGTTCGTCCTCGTGGGCAAGACGGCGACCTCGGAGCTCGCGCTCCTGCCGATCGTCGAGCCCGCGACCCATCCGCCGACGCGCAACCCTTGGGACGCGACGCGCTCGGCCGGCGGCTCGAGCGGCGGCGCAGGGGCGGCGGTCGCGGCGCGGCTCCTGCCCCTCGCACCGGGGAGCGACGGCGCAGGCTCGATCCGCATCCCCGCCTCGTTCGGTGGGCTCGTCGGTCACAAGCCGTCGCGCGGCCTCGTCCCCAACCCGCACGATCACACCGATCGCCTGCGCATGACCGTGATCGGCCCCATCGCGCGCGACGTCGACGACGCGGCCGCGCTGCTCGACGTCCTCGTGTCGCGCGGCGACGCACCGACGCACGGCTTTCTCGAGCTCGCCCGTCGTGGCGTGCCGCCGATGACGGTCGGCGTGATGACGCGCGCGCCGCTCGGCGAGACGGGCGCCGAGGAGGCTGCGGCGGTCGAGGAGGCGGCCCGTGAGGCCGAGGCGCTCGGGCATCGGCTCGTGCGGCTCGAGGCGCCGACCGCGACGCTCGACGAGTTCGTGCCGATCTACCAGCGCCTGCTCGCCGCGGTGCCGGTGCCACTGCCCCTCGAGTCGCGGCTCGAGCCGCTGACGCGTTGGTTTCGCGCCGAGGGCCGCAAGCTCGACGACGCCACCGTTCGACGGCTCTTCGATGCGCTCGTCGCCCGCGCGCTCCGCGCCTTCGAGGGTGTCGACGTCGCGCTCCTCCCGACGGTGCCCGTCGCACCGCCCAAGGTCGGGCTGCTGCGGGGACTGTCGCCGGAGGAGGGGTTCCGCGCCGTGTCGCCGCTCGGCGCTTGCACTGCGGCGTTCAATCTCTCGGGGGCGCCTGCGCTCACGTTGCCGTGGCGGCTCTCGGCGCTCGGGCTGCCGCTTGGGGTTCAGCTGGTCGGTCGCCTCGGCGAGGACGCGCGGGTCCTCGCCTTCGCTCGCGCGCTCGAGGCGCGTCGCGCCGCGCCTCCCGGGCAGCCGCCCGTGGGGTGACGTCGTCACGTCGAAGCGCGTCCGTCGGTGGTCGCGGCGCGGTGATTCCAGCGGTAACGTGAAGCCGTCTCGGTCTCAGTCCAGCTAAAATCGCGAGCGAGAACGATCACGGCCACCTCGTGATGCGCGTGAGTACCGATGGCTCGATGATGGGCGTCACGACGTCGGACAGCCGCGGGTTCCTCCTCTGGGACCCGAATCAAAAAGCCGACGCATTCGTTACAGAGCACGAGCGATCTCACCGAGTTCAGGAGCAACGGCGCGAAGACCGTCGGCGACACGGGCGAGGTCGGTTGCGGCTTCGAGTCGTAGCTCGAGGCGTGATGCCGCTTCGCCGTCGATCCAGACCCCTACAAGACCATCGTCGTTGCCAACCATGTTGCGGCCCTGATGGGGACCGACACCGAGTTGCTGCTGCAGCGCGCGGACTTCCTTCGCCTGGACGGCTCTTCGCGGTCACCACGCTGCCCGACGAAAACGACCGCTCGGTGCGAGACGGCGGCCTCGTCGCCGACGTGACGCCTATCAGCCGTCGAGACCCGGCAGGGGCTTGGTCCCGTCCTCGCCGAACAACGGACCGCCTCCCATCGGCGGGGCAAAGGTAACGCCGAGTCGCTGCGCCAACCCGAGGTGCAAGTCCGCGAACGTGTCGTTTTTCATCGCGCCGCCGTTGAACGCGAGATGACGGTCGGTCGCGATCGTTCCGCCGCAGGAGCCGGCGAGAACGAGCGGGAGGTCATTCGCGAGATGGTGATCGGGCTCACCGAGCTCGCTGCCGAACAGCACCACGCTGTTGTCGAGCAGCGTGCCACCGGTTGGCTCGACGACGTCGTCGAGGCGGCGCAGCAAGTAGGCGAGCCGCTCGATCTCCCAGGTGTTGATCGCGGCGAGCTTGGCGAGATAGGCGGCCTTGCGCTCCTCGAGCGTGCCCACCTCGCTCGCGAGCGGGGCGTTCCAGTGGCTGTAGGTGTGCTTCTGTTCGGTGAGCGGCTTTCCGTCGTGCAGCACGAAGTCGTAGGCCTTCCCAAACGACGCCCCGCCCGAGTGACGCATGAACGAGATCACCCGCGTGAGATCGCACTTGAACGCGAGCGTCATGAGATCGGCCATCAAGTCGAGGCGCTCGGGGTATGAGACAGGCACGGCTCCGAGCGGGTCGACCTCGCAGGCAGCCGCGGCGCCCATCGCCTGCGCCTTGACCTCCGCCTCGTCGACCGCGGTGAGGTACTGCTCGAGCTTGTAGCGATCGGCCTGCCCGAGCTTGCCATGAAGCGACTTGGCGTCGGCGTGCACCACGTCGAGTACCCGCAGCTTGCGTGCCTTGCGGCGCGCCAAGTCGGCAGGGCTCACGCCACCTGCGCTCGACGAGAACAGCGTCTCGAACACCTCGCCCGGAGCGTTCAACTGGGCGAGCGGGGTCGTCGCGTCGGCCCAAGAAATGAAGCCGAGGTAGGCACAAGGCCAGCCCGCAGCGCAGGCGCCGTTCGCCGAGCCGTGCAGGCCGAGCTGCAACGAGCGATGCGGGGTGATGTACCCGAGAGAGGTCGCGATGGACTGGTCGATCGATTGGCCGGCCCCGAACGGTGTTCGGTCGACGTGTCGGCAGGAGAGGAAGCTCGCCGTTTGTTGAAAGTGCGCGCCATTGGCGTCGTCGTCGCTGGCGCGATAGTTCGCCGGTGCATTGTCGAGGCCGCTCACCACGAGGAGCTTCTCGCGCAGATCCTTCTTGCCGTCGCCGCCGGCGAGCGGCGCGAGAAACCCCGGGAGACCGGGCAGCGAGGAGAGCTTGCCCCCCGCCATCGTCGCGACCGCGTCGGCCCAGACGTTCATGTTGAAACCGTTGGGCACGTAGTAATAGAGCACCCGCCGAATCGGTGTCGGTGGCTCCGCGCGCGCGCCACGCGGCGTAAGGCTCTCGAGCAATGGCAGCGCGAGCCCAACGCCGAGCCCGCGCAGCAAGAGGCGCCGCCCAAACGCGCGACCGTCACCGACCGTCATGGTTGTCCTCCAAAGAGGTCGTCGTATTCACCTTGCTTTGCGGGGCGACGCGAACGGAAGGTCGGGCCCATCGCCACCGCACGGACGAGCGCCTTCAACGTGTAGCCGCCGTCCGCGAAGCCCGAGGTCACGGCCTCGACGGCGCACGGGTCGAACCTGGTAGGGTCGGTCCCGAGCGCATACGTCAGCATTTTGCGGGCGGTGCACAGGGGAAATCCCGGGTCCGACTTGACGTATGCGACGACGTCACCGAGCCCGTTCAGCGTGACGCCATCTGGCAGCGACGCGACGTCATCGACCGGCTCGCCGGTGGCGTAGGTGGTCCGCGCTTGGCCGATCGCGTCGAACCCTTCGAGCGCGAACCCGAGCGGGTCCATCTGCGCGTGGCATCCCGCACAGCTCGGTGAGGTGGTGTGCTGCTCGAGCATCTCTTTGGGCGAGAGGTTCGCGACGTCTTTCCCTTCGAAGGTCGCGTCGACGTTCGGAGGCGGCGCGCCGGGCGGCCGGCAGAGCAGTTGCTCGAGCAGCCACTTGCCGCGCTTGGTGGGCGACGTTCGCGAGGGGTGGGACGTCATCATGAGCACGCCCGCCGAAGCGAGCAGCCCGCCGCGCCCCGACGCGCCCGGGCTCACCGCGACGAACGCCTCGCCGAGGCCGGTCGCATCCAGCCCATAGTGCGCGGCGAGGCGCGCATCGACGAAGACGCGCGGTGAATCGATGAGCTCGAAGACCGTCCGCTCGTTCGCGAGGGCATCGACGAGGATCGCGTGAAGTTCACCCATGAAAGAGGCCTTCAACGCGTCCGAAAAGTTTGGGAACGCGCCCGCGCTGGGAGACGAGCTCTCGATCGACTCGAGTTGCAGCCACTGCGCGGCGAAGCGCTCGACGATCGCGGAGGCGCGCGGATCCTGGAGCATCCGGTCGAGCTCGGCGCCGAGCACGTCGTCTTGGACGAGGTCACCCGCTGCCGCGTGCGCGAGCAGGTCGGCGTCCGGCGGCCCACCCCAAACGAAGTACGAGAGCCGCGTTGCCAGCTCGTAGCCGTCGAGCGGGCGGCTCGCTGGGACGTCGGGCTCAGGGTCGAGCTCCGGTCGGAAGAGAAAATTCGGCGACGCGAGCGCCGCCTCGAGCACGGCCTCGAGACCGTCCTTGAAGCTCTCGCCGGCCGCGGCTGCGTCGTCGACCAGGACGGCATACCGGGCGACTTCGTCGCTGGTGGCGGGTCGGCGCCACAGCACTGCGAGGGCGTTCGCGATGGCTTGGTCCCGGCATGCGAACGAATCGCACAAGAGGAACCGTGCGATGCGAGCGGCATCGACCGGCGGGAGATCGGCGGGGAGCGGCCCAGTCCACCGGATCCGGTCGACGTCGAGCGTGACATCGCGTTCTTCACGCGCCCAGTACACGACGTTGTCGAGCCACACCCGCACCGAGTGAAAGCCGGGCTCGAGCGGCACCGAGACCGAATAGCTCGCGAACGGCCCGAGTTGCGAGGGCTCGGCCACACTCGCGACGTCGATCCCTTGGCCGACGAGCTGTCCGTCGACCATCACGACGAGCTTCGGCGCGACGTTGTTCTCGACGAGTAACCAGGGCCCGTCGTGCGCGGCTTGATGTTGGACGCACAGGTCGTACGCGTTCGGCTCCGGGCAGGTGTAGTGCGGCGCGCTCGTGCCGCGCGCCTTCACCTCGATGGTGTAGGTGCCTGCGTAGGGCGCGTGTTGAAGTCCGCCGTTCAGATAACTTCGGATTCTTTGGAAGTGGTAGTGCTCCCCTACGACGGAGCCTTGGCCGGGGCCCGGCTTCTGACCGTTGTAGATGTACGCGGAAAGCGACTCGGCCTCGAGGTTGGTCTCGACGGAGCTCGGGACCAACAGCGTCTCCCGGGCGAGGCGCGCTCCGACGTTGAGGTAGCGCTCGAGATGGCCGATCGACAGCGTCTGCGCGGACGCGACGTTGTCGAAGCCGTGGCCTGGCGTATCGGCTGCGAGGCCCGAGGAGGGCTCCGTCGCGTCCCCGAGCGACCGCGCTGCGGTGCGGTCGTACTCGTCGTTCGAGAGACGGCGAAGCAACACGTTGCCAGGGTCGGCGTCGCTGCAGCTCGCAGGCGGCAGATCGCTTGCCGCCATCCGACAGACGAGCCTCTCGACCGCGCTCCGCTCCGCTTCCGGCCAAGCCTGCCCCGCGAGCGGCATTCGAAGCCCGTCGCTCCGAGCGAGCATCGCGAGCAGCGTGCGCTCGCCCGTGGGGTCGAGCAGCCCTCGCACGCGCGACTGGCGAAAGGTCTCATCGGCATCGGGCCACACGACGAAGGGGCGCGACGAGTCCGGTGCGTGACAGGCGACGCAGCCGCCTTGGTCGACCGGGCGCAGGAGCAGCGGATGAACCGAGGTCGCATACTCGGCCGCGAGCTCTGTCTCGGTCCCGGCCGGGCAGTCGACAGAGGTCTGCGGAGCCGGAGGTTCGGCACATGCCGCCGCCAGGCTAGCGAGAGCGCTACTTAGGACGAAGGCGGGACGAGAGAGTGTGCGACGGCGCATCGGCTAGCGGTCCCCCTAACATACGCGCGATGGTCGAAGAATGTCACGCCAAGGCGAGCCGAGGCTCCCCGTCAGGCGCTTGCCGGACATTGTCACTCGACAGAGGGCCACCGCTGCGTAATTTTCACGCGGCGCGTCCCTCGACCTCGATCTTCGCCATGCACCTCTCTTTCACCACCCTTCGCGCCACGCTCGCCACGCTCGCCACGCTCGCCTTCGTCCTCGCCGGCGCCTGCAGCGCCGAGCCCGCCAGCTCGAGCAGCGGGGCAGGGAGCGGCGGCGCGTCGAGCGGACAAGGGGGCGGCGTGACGGACGCGCTCTGCGAGACGACCATCACCTTCGAGCCTGGCTACACGGTCTCGAGCGTGCGCGTCGCGGGTGAGTGGCACGGCTTCGACCTCGCGACGGCCAGCGCGATGATCGGTCCGAGCGCGGGCGGGGCCTACACCGCGACCCTGACGCTGCCGCCGGGCCTGCACGCCTACAAGGTCGTGTACGAGGACGCGAACGGCACGCAGTGGGTGCTGAACCCGAGCGAGGGGCGCCGCAAGTACGTCGGCGGCGTCGAGAACTCCGCGGTGAAGGTGAGGGATTGCGCGAAGCCGACGCTCGCGGTCGAGAAGACGGCGACCGCACGCCCCTCGCCTGGCAAGGGCAGCTTCACGGCGAGCTTGATGTACGTCAAGCCACGTGACGGGGCGGGTCCGGACGCCGCGGGCTTCGAGGGGGCCCTCGTCAAGGACGGCAGCGCGAAGCCGCTCACGGGCACGGAGCTCACGGTCGCCGCGGACGGCAAGGTGTCCGTCGCGCTCGCGGGCCTCGCCGACGGGAAGTACCGCGTCGTCTTGCGTCCGCGCGCCGCGAACGGCGCGTCGGGCGAGGACGTGCCGCTCGTCTTCTGGATCGAGGCCGAGCCGTTCACCTGGGACGGAGCGCTCGTCTACATGGTGATGACCGATCGCTACCGGAACGGCGACGCCTCGAACGACCCCGGCAAGACCGCCGGCTCCGACCCGCGCGGCGACTGGATGGGGGGCGACCTCGAGGGCCTGCGGGAGTCGATCGCCGAGGGCAAGCTCGACCAGCTCGGCGTGCGCGCGATCTGGCTGACGCCGTTCCAGACCAACCCGACGAAGGCCTATCTCGCGTCCGACGGCGTACACCAGGTCACCGGCTACCACGGCTACTGGCCGACGAAGGGGCGCGAGGTCGACCCGCGGCTCGGCGGGGAGGCGGCCCTACGCGCGCTCGTCAAGGAGGCGCACGCGCACGGCATCCGCATCTTGCAAGACTACGTCGTGAACCACGTTCACGAGGACCACGAGTACTTCAAGCAGCACCCGGAGTGGTTCCGCACCGGCTGCGTTTGCGGCACCGCCGGCTGCGACTGGACCGAGAAGGCGCTCGAGTGCCTGTTCGCGAGCTACCTGCCCGACATCAACCACAGCGTGCCCGAGGCGAACGCACGCTTCGTCGACGACGCGGTGTACTGGCTCGACGCGTTCGACCTCGATGGCCTCCGCGTCGACGCGGTGAAGCACGTCGAGGAGGTCGCGACGCGCAACCTCGCGGCCGAGGTGCGCGAGCGGTTCGAGCTCGGCGGTACGAAGTACTTTCTGATGGGCGAGACCGCGATGGGCTGGAGCGACTGCGCCGATCCGTGCAACGACGGCAATTACGGGACGATCGCGAAATACCTCGGGCCCTCGCAGCTCGACGGTCAGTTCGACTTCGTGCTCTACCACGGCGTGTCGTACCGGACGTTCGCGCACGGCGACAACGGCATGCTCCACGCGGACTACTGGCTGAAGCACGGCCTCGCGAAGTGGCCGAAGGGCTCGGTGATGACGCCGTACATCGGCAGCCACGACACGCCGCGCTTCGTCTCGATCGCGGACTACCGCGGCCAGGACCCGGCCCATGACCGCAGCGTGCCTGGCAACCAGTGGGACAACACCGCCGGCGCCCCGTCGGATGGCGACGCGATGCGGCGCATGCGGGTCGCGATGGCGTGGCTCCTCAACCTGCCGGGCGCGCCGCTCCTCTACTACGGCGATGAGTACGGCCAGTGGGGCGGCGCCGATCCGAACAACCGCGCGATGTGGCGGAGCGACGACGCGCTCTCGCAGGACGAGGCCACGACCCTCGCGCTCGTGCGCAAGCTCGGGCAGGCTCGGCGGGACATCCCGGCTCTGCGTACGGGTTCGTACATCACGCTCTACGCCGACGAGGACACGCTCGTCTTCGGTCGCAAGCGCGGCTTCGGCGACGCGGCCCTCGTCGCGCTCACGCGCGCGCAAACGCCCGTGCCGCTCGCGATCGAGGTGGCCGCCACGCTCGGGTGGAGCGACGGCAGCTCGCTAGTGAACGCGCTCGGCGGCGCCTCGTTGAAGGTTACCGGAGGCAAGGTCTCCTTCACGCTCCCCGGCTCGGGCGCCGCGGTGCTTCACCCCTGACGCGCGAACCAACGAACCGACAAGCGACCATGTCTCACGTGACCACGAGCTGGATCTTGACGGCGAGCCTCGTCGCCCTCGGTGTCTTCGGCGGGGCGTGCTCCGCGAAGGGCGGGAGCGGCGCTGCGACGGCGAGCAGCGGGGCAGGCGGCGTACCGGCGGCGTCGTGCTTGCCCGCCGAAGGGACGGTGGGCGTCGGCTCGAACGAGTGGCTCGACGGCTCGCTCGCGGCGAACGTCCTCGTCGACGATCGAGACAGCTGCGTTCGTCGCTACACGCTGTCGACGACCGCGCCGCTCCGAGACAACCTACCCGCAAACCCGCGCAGCGTGAGTGAGCTCGAGGGGCAGCCGGTGCTGCGCACCGGGCACGACCTGTTCGACGCGCTCTATGCGCTCGCCCATGAGGAGGCGCGCGAAGGGAGCGTCGACGCCATCACCAACTTCGCCTTCAACGATGGCCAGTCGATCCCGTGCGCGGAGGGCGGCTGCTTCGAGACCGGTCGGCTCTGGACGTACGTGTGGACGCGCGACACCGCGTACGCCGTGGCGCTCGGCCTCGGCCTCATCGATCCGACGCGCGCGAAGAACTCGCTCGAGTTCAAGACGAGCCCGCGTCGCGACGGCACGAAGCGCGAGCTCGTGCAGGATACCGGCACCGGGGGCAGCTACCCGATCTCGTCCGATCGCGTGGTGTGGGCGCTCGGCGCGCGCTCGATCTTGCGGCTGCTCGACGGAGAGTCGCGCGCGGCGTTTGCGAAGCTCGCCCTCGAGGCGGTGTCGAACACCGTCGAGCGCGATCGCCGCGTGGTGTTCGACCCCACCGACGGGCTCTACCGCGGGGAGCAGTCGTTCCTCGACTGGCGCGAGCAGACCTACCCCGCGTGGACCGCGACCGACCCCGTGCAGATCGGCATGAGCAAGGCGCTCGGCACCAACGTCGGGCACCTCGTCGCGCTCGAGCTCGCCGCCGAGCTGTCGACCGAGCAAGGCGATGCCGCGCGCGCGGCGACCTTCACCGGCTGGGCGAAGGACCTCCGAGCCGCGCTGCGCGCGAAGATGTGGCTGCCCGACGAGGGGCAGTACAGCTCGTTCGTTCCGGGGCCGCTCGATCCGGCCCCCGCGCGTCGCTACGATCTGCTCTCGAGCGCGCTCGCGATCCTCGAGGGCGTGGCGAGCGAAGCTGAGGCTCGGCGCATCGTCGACGGGTATCCGCACCTGCCGAAGGGTGCGCCCGTGATCTGGCCGCAGCAGCAGGACGTCCGCATCTACCACAACCGCGCGCTGTGGCCGTTCGTGACCGCCTTCTGGGCCAAAGCCGCCGCGAAGGTCGGCCATGCTGCGGCGGTAGAGCACGCGGTCCGCTCGCTCGTTCGCGGCGCGGCGCTGAACCTCTCGAACATGGAGAACTTCGAGGCGGCGAGCGGCGCGGCCTTCGTCGACGACGGACCGATGAGCGGCCCGGTCGTCAACTCGCAGCGCCAGCTGTGGAGCGTCGCGGGCTACCTGTCGATGGTGCACGAGGTGCTGTTCGGCCTCGAGACGAGCACCGACGGGCTTCGCTTCTCCCCGCGATTCCCAGCCACTCTGAGGAGCGAGCTCTTTGGGTCAAGCGCCTCGCTCGCGCTCTCGAACCTGCGCTACCGCGGCAAGCGCGTGTCCGTCAGGCTAAGTCTGCCGAGCGAGGGCGTCGGCAACGGCTTGCTCGAGGTCAAGGCGGTCAAGCTAAACGGGAGCGACGTCGGCACCGGCTTCGTGGCCGCGTCGATGCTCGGTGACGACAACCTCTTCGAGGTCGACCTCGGTCCGGGTGGCGGTGATGCGGGCAAGCTCACGCTCCTCGACGACGCCGCCGTCGCGGCCTACCGCAACGTGTTCGGACCGCGGACGCCGAGCGTCGACGGGCTCGAGGTGGTGGGCGATCGCGTGACGCTCGACGTCTCGATCGCCGAGAGCCCCGACGACGTGACCTTCCGGGTCTACCGCGACGGCGTCGCGATCGCCGACGAGCTGCCGGGGACGACCTCCTCGTTCACCGATCCGGGGAGCGCCGCGCACGCGACGCGGACGTACTGCTACACGGTGGAGGCGCGCTTCAAGTCGAGCGGCAACGCGTCGCAGCGCGCGAAGCCCGCGTGCTGGTGGGGCCAAGGCTTCTCTGCGATTCAGACGCGCGACGCGAACCAGTTCGCGACCGAGGGCGGCACGCTCGTCCAGAACCATGGGCGCTGGCACTTCGAAGGTTGGGGAGACGCCGACCACACGCTGACCGTCGCGAACCTCGTGGCCTCGCGCACCGGGAAGCACTACGTGCAGGTCCTCGCGGGCAACGGCGCGGGCGGCGTCGACACCGGCATCACCTGCGCCGTGAAGCTCGTCGAGATCCGCGACGGCGCGAAGGTCGTCGGCAGCGGACAGCTCGCGATGCCGCACCTCGGAACCTGGGACGACTGGCGCGACTCGAGCCTCGTGCCGGTCGACCTCGTGGCCGGCAAGAGCTACGCCGTCGTGATCCGCGAGGACGACGCGAGCGGGAACATGTCGGACCTCGACCACTTCGCGCTCTACGGTGGCGCGGGCGGCAAGGGTGGCCGCTTCAACCGGGTCAACATCGCCGAGGTGAAGCTGCTCGCCGTCGGTGAGTGAGCGCGGTCACGGTCCTGCGCGGCGCGGCCCGACGGAGCTAGCGACGCGACGGGAGGAGCGGGGAGCGGCCGCCTTTCCGGTTGAAGCGAAAGGTGTACGCCATGTTGACGAGCGCGCAGAGGACGTGGACTGTGAGCCAGAATTTCCACATGCCCTCGCTCGGGAAGAACGGGACCCAGCGCACCCCGAGGTAGACGAGCGTCGCGAGCCCTGCGGTCTTCCACGGCGCGACGTAGAGGAGCCCGAGCGGCCCGAAGAGCAGGCCGACGAGGGCCGCGATGCCGTATTTTCGCTGGACGAGCGCGTCCTGTTGGAGGACCACCTCGACGCGGGCGGTCGCGCCCTCGGCCAAGAGCCTGCCCGCGGCGTCGAGCATGCCATCGCGCACCGCGCGCTCGGCGTCGTCGAGTCGTGCGCCCACTCCGCGCCGCACGAGCCGCGGCTTTCCGTACGTGGTCGCGCCGGCGTCTTCGTATCGGTCGAGCGTCCCGTCGCGAACGAGCGCATCCAGCAGCGTCGTGACGCTTCGCACGGAGAGGTCGACTCGCTCGCTGACCTCCGTCACGCTCACACGCTCGCCGCCGCTGACCATCGAAACGACGATCGCTTCGAACTCGCCACGATTCACGGCACCATCCTAGGGACGAGGGGGGGTAGGGGCAACGTCGTCGACGACGAGGCCGCTCATCACCGATCGCGGTCATGAGCCTCTTTGCGACCGCCAAGTGGTCCGGCGAATGCACCTGTCTTCCTGCCGGCCTTCTCGCCGGCGTGAAGGTGACCATGATTCGATGGCGGACGCGACTGTGGTTGGCGCTCCTGGCTCTGCTCCCAGGCGCGGCAATTCGTATGGCAATTCGCCGGTGATCGGTGACCGCATCGATGACTCGTCGAGCGAGGTCGTGGTGCTCCAGGGGACGTCGTGCGTGAGCTTGCTCGCCGGGCAATCGATCGTCGCCGGGTCGATCTGCGCGGCGATTGACGAGGATGACCTCGTCTTGACGTACGCGACGACCGGCCGCTGGCGGCTGTACGAGGCGCAGCTCTGGGCGGGCTTGTCGATCCTCGACATGCCGCAGACGAACTTGGGCAATCCGAAGGTCGGCCTGTTCCCGTTCAAGTCGGAGTCGCTCGCGGGGGTGTCGAGCTACGCGTTTCGAGTGCCGCTCGCCACGTTCGAGCTCTCGAGCCGCTTGGAGGTGTGTGACCCGGTCACCGGCTACATCGTCGCTCACGCCCTCGTGAAGCGCCCGCTGCCTTGAGGTGGCGTGCCGTCGGAGACGGCGTACGGCGAAGGGACGCGCCTCGTCCAGAAGGGGAACCGGGCCACTGGGTTCAGCGTGCGGATGACGTACGAGGATCCTTCGTCCGACCTCGGGACGTGTGGTACCGCGTTCGCGTTCGGAAACGGCGCCGCGCAGTGCTTCATCGGCTCGGGCCACGTGCAGACGAGCCGCTGGGGCTGGACGAACGGCCCGCTCTCGCCGGGCAGCTATTCGTTCCCGCTCTACGCGGGCGCCGGCAAGTTCGACCTGACGAAGGTGACCCTCGTGGGCACGCTGTCGGTCGTGCGCTCGACACCGTTCGTCGTGTCCTCACCCTCATGCCGTCGCTCGCCATCCCCACCGCGCTTCGCCGGACGGCGTCGGCCCTCTCGGCGCCCGTCCGCGGGGTGGCGACCTTCGCCGTGTTCGCGCGCGAACAGCTCGGGCACCTCCAGCGCCTCGGGGATGAGCAGGGTGACGTCGCGCGCTTCGAGATGCTGGGCGCGATGTTCTAGATGCTCCGGCACCCTCGAGACGTCGAGGCGCGGCTCGTTCACCACGCGCGGAGCGTCGGCCGCGTCGACTACGTTTAGGCCCTCGTGCGCGCGCTCGGCTCCGGCTTCCGAGGTGGCTGCCGACGCCGCTCAATCGCCGCATGAACGCGGCCGTCGAGGCGATCGATGGCGTGGTGTTCCGCATCCTTCGCGAGCGACGGTCGAGCCCGCCACGCGATGATTTGCAAGGAACACTGCTCGCGGTAGAGGACGATGTCGGCGCGCTCATGTCGGAGGCGCAGCTCCGCGACGAGGCGTCACGCTGTTCCTCGCGGGACAGGAGACGACGGCGCTCGCACTCGCGCACTCCCTATACCTGCTGAGTTGGCACCCCGAGGTCGAGCGGCGACTGCACGCCGAGCTCGCGAGCGCCCTCGCCGGTCGCACGGTGCTCGAGCCCATCGAGCTCGGGGAGCACGTCCTCGGAAAGGGGGGAGCAGGTCCTCGTGAGCCAGTGGGTGCTGCATCGCGACGCGCGCTGGTTCCCAGAGCCGGAGCGGTTCGCACCCGACCGCGCGAAAGACCCGCCTCGCTACGCGTACCTCCCGTTCGGGGCTGGGCCTCAGGTGTGCATCGGGAGCCATTTCGCCATGATGGAAGCGACGCTCTTGCTTGCGACCATCGCGCAACGCTCGCGCGGTCTCGGCGGAGGTGCCGCGCGGCGTCTCGCTCGCGCCCTCGAAGGTCGATGGGACGGATTTTCTGAGCGGCGATGCGCGGCTGGAGTCGGTCACGCACGCTGGCGAGAACCTACGAGGTCTTCGCGAAGGTCACCGGATGCGACGGCGAGGGGGAGGGCGAGCTCCACGTCACGTCCGTCGGGGGCCCCGCGCGCGTCTTCTTCGCGGGGCGACGCGCCGCGACCCCTTGAGTGAGCGGACCGCGCTCAGGGACGACGGGTGCCGCGCGAGACCGTCGCGTCGGGGACGACTTCGATCGCGTCGAGATCGAGGTCCCACTCCGAGGTGGCCGTCTGGATGTACGCGAGCGCGTCGTCGAGCGGCCTCGGCGGTTGCGCCGCGTGCTCTCGCTCGGCGGCGAGCGAGGCGAGGCGCTTCATGGCGGCGCGATGTTGTCGAATCCCGGCGATCGCGATGAGCTCCTGAAAGCGTAGCGCGAGCGGGCTCCGCGCGCGCAAGAGCGACTCGAAGGTGTCGCGCAAGAGCTCGAGGACCACGACCTCGGTCTTCGCGCGGAGCGTCGCGGAGCGAGGCCCGCGATCGACGAGCGCGACTTGACCGACGAACGCGCCTGGCGCCATGGTCGTCAAGTGCTGCTCCGTCCCATGGACTTCTCGGAGGACGTCGAGCTGGCCCGCAACGAGGAGCATGCTCGACGTCCCGCGCGTTCCCTGCTTAACGACGATGCTGCCGCTCTCGAACACTCGGCGCTGCGCGGCCGAGACGAGGAGCGCGAGCTCCTCGACGGTGAAGTCCTTCAAGCTCGCGAAGGAGCGCAGCTGGCTCACGTCGATGCTCATCGCTCTTTCCTCCACCGGTCGAGGACGCCCCAAAAGCCGCCCCGCTCCGAGGCGGGCTCCGCGGTGGCGTGCGCAGGCTCCGCGGGCGACGCCTTGGGGTCGGACCCGAGGGCGTCGATCTTGGCGTCGACGTCGCGGAGGCGCCGGGTGACGTCACCGATCACCCCGGACAGGATCGTCGCGTAGACGTTGGGGGCGTGCTCGCGGAGCATCCTCAGCGCGTCGCGGGACAGCTCCCCGATGAGCGTCGTCTCGAGCGCCGCGAGGGTGGCAGAGCGAGGCGCAGGATCGATGCACGCCATTTCTCCGAGGATTTCGCCGGCGCCCGACTGGCCGAGCTCGAGCTCCGGACCCTCGCCGTCGCGGGTGTACACGCCGACGCGCCCGTAACAGACGACCACCATCGTGTCGCCGACGTCTCCCTGCGACCAAACGACCTCGGGCACCTCGAGCTCGCGGAAGCGCAGGCTCGCGAGCAGCGCGTCGAGGTCCGCGTCGCCGAGGTCCTGGAACATCCGCACGAGCCGAAGAAGGCTGCGGTCGGGCTTTTGAGCGCTCAAGGTCTTTCTCTCTTCGTGCCTGAGCCGCGGTAGCATGGAGGAGCGCGCGCTGCACAGGACGAAGCCTCTCGCACGGACGGTTGCCAGGCCCTCCGCGTGCGGAAAGTCTCGGTCGACCTCGGCTGGACGGACTATCGAAGCCCTCGTGTGTCGGCTCGACCTCTCCGAGCCGCCGACCGTCTCCGCCTTCGATTCGAGGAGTCCCAGCATGTCCCTTCGCCGCGCATCCCAACCGCTCGTCCTGGTCTCGGTGCTCGGCCTCTCGTTGCTGGCGGCGATGTCGGGCGCCTGCAGCGACGCGCCGGCTCCGCCGCCACCGGACCTGACGGCCGCGATTTCATCCACGGGACGAGGAACGAGCGCACCGCCTCGATCGGCGACTTTATCGGGGATGACGGCAGCTACGGCGTGAACGATCTCCCGGGTGAGCTCGCGAAGTGCGAGGAGGAGTGGAAGTACGGCTTCGAGACCTGGGCGGTCGGCGTCTAGAACGAGGATGGCGGCTGGGTCTACGGGCAGGCGTTCGGTTCGAGCAGCGCCAAGCCCGGGGTTCCGCAGGTCGAGGGAGACGGCGCGCGCCAGCTCCTCCGCGGGCTCCCGTTTCCCGAGGCCATGCTCGTCACGAAATTCCTCGCGACGAACGCCCCGGTCGACTGCGTGCCTTACCTAAAGGGCTCGCCCGAGTGGCAGATCCATCGCCACGTCCGCAAGGCCGACGGGCGGTACTCGTTCGCGCGGTCGGTGCAGACGTCGCGGATCATCCAGGTCGATGTTGCGGTGGTCGACGAGCGCTCCCCGACGCGTTGGGTCTACGGCACCTTCTCCTACGACGGCGGACGGCCGGGGGACACCGTGTGGGACCGCCTCGTCGCGGTCGGCGTCGAGTGGGGCGGCAACCCGAAGACCTACCCCGCCGTGAAAGACAAGAGTGCGCCGCTCACGGACAGCGCGATCAACCCCGACCTCATCACCTTCCGGCACCTCGGCTGCGAGGGCCGCATGAACGGGCCCGTCGGCGCTGACTCGAGCCCGTGCGGTATCTCGTGCTGCGCTGCGAGGTCGAGCCCTGGAAGCGACTCGTTCGAGTCGTGGACCGAGTAGCAGCGTCCGACGGGCTTGCGTCGCATCGAGAGCTTCTGGATGACGTGCGCGCCCGCCGCGGCCTCGTCGTGGCTGAACGTATCGATGAGGAGGGGGCGAAGCCGTTGGCGCGATCGCTGAAGACCATGCGGGTCTCGGACCCGTGGTGTTCGAACGAGTAGCTCACGCCGACGTGCTCGAGCAGGCGAGAGACAAACGTCAGGTCGCTCCCCTGGTAGTGCGCCACGAAGTCGCGCGGGGCGTAGCGCTCGAGCAGACGAGACTCGCTCGTCGCGAGGCAGCCGATGACGTCGAGCTTGCTCTGCACGATGTCGAAAATGCTCTGGTCGACGAACGTCTCGGAGGCCTCGACCGCCGCGAGCGCCAGCGCCCGGGGACCACACGCAGGGAGAGCCGCGCGAGGCCCGGCGGGGCCTCGAGATCCTCATCCCACGGAGTGATGTTGCCGTGGACGCGGTGAGGGACGCCGCCGAGCCCGAGCGGCGCGAACACGAGCGTGATCGAGCTCGTGACGAGCGCGTCGCGGTCGGGGCCGATGCCGTCGAGCGCTACGACCTCGGGTTCGAACTCGAACATCTTCGAGGTCGCCTCGCGGCCGACAAGGACCTGATGCGCAGGTCCTTGCAGGAAAACTCCTTGGATTCGAGGGTGATGGCGTGGGTGGCAGCGCTCACGGCGTGAGAGGTTTCCACGCCGTCAGAAGGCTTCGTCAGGCAAGCTCATCAGCTCGAGGCTCGACCCCTCGACGAGCTTCCGGGTGAGCGTCAGCGCGGGCAGGACGTTCTTCGACCAGAAGCGGCAGCTCGCGGCCTTTCCGTCATAGAAGGCCGCGTCTTCGGGGCGCTCGGCCTTGCCCTTCTGCGCCGCGATCGCGTGGCGGACGAGCAGCCAGCCGATGACGAGCTCGGCGAGCGCGAACAGGATCCGGTTGCCCTGGAGACCGACGTGGTAGAGCGACTCGCCGAGCTTGCCCATCATCGCACCAAGGATCCCCTTCACGTCGTTCAACGCGCGGAGGAGCGCGGCGCGGTCCTCGGCCAAGGTCTCCCCGCCGTCGCTGCTCGTCGCGACGGCCTCGATCTCACCAAGGAGCTTCATCAGCGTCGCGCCGTTGTCGCGGGCGATCTTGCGGAAGAAGAGGTCGAGCGCCTGGATGTGCGTCGTGCCCTCGTAGAGCGTGTCGATCTTCTGGTCGCGGACGTATTGCTCGATCGGGTAGTCCTGACAGTAACCGGAGCCGCCGTACGTCTGCAGGCTGAGCGACAGCTGCTCGTAGGCCTTCTCGGAGCCGTAGCCCTTCACGAGCGGCAGCAGCATGTCGTTCCGCCGGTCCATCCCGTCGGCCTCCTTGGCGCCATGGCCGCCGAGGATCTCGACCTGGTCTTGCACCCACGCGGTGTAGAGGTCGAGCGCGCGGAGACCCTCGGCGTGAGCCTTCTGGCTCATCAACATGCGGCGCACGTCGGGGTGCTTCAGGATCGTGACGCGCGGGCTGTCCTTCTCGGTCGCGCGCAGGAGGTCAGGGCCTTGCACGCGGTCCTTCGCGTAGCCGAGCGCGTTGAGGTAGGCGGTCGACAGCGTCGCCATGCTCTTGACGCCGACGGCCATGCGGGCCTGCTCGATCACGTGGAACATCTGCCGGATCCCGTCGTGTACGTCACCGAGCAGGAGGCCGCGCGCGGGCACGCCGTCGCCGAACACCATCTCGCAGGTGGCCGACCCCTTGATGCCCATCTTCTTCTCGACCTTGGTGACGAAGGCGCCGTTGCGCTCACCGAGGCCGCCGTCCTCGTTCACCCAGAACTTCGGCACGAGGAAGAGGCTCAGGCCCTTCGTGCCGACCGCGCCGCCCTCGGGGCGCGCGAGCACGAGGTGGATGAGGTTCTCGGGGACGTCGAAGTCTCCGTTCGTGATGAAGCGCTTCGTGCCCTCGAGCTCCCAGATGTCCCCTTCGACGTGGCGAGCCTTGGTGCGCCCCGCGCCGACGTCGCTGCCCGCGTCCGGCTCGGTGAGCACCATCGTGCCGCCCCAGCGCTTCTCGAGGAGCCCAGGGAGCAGGCGCGCCTTCTGCGCGTCCGTCCCGTGGCGATCGATGGTGCGCGCCGCGAAGCTGCCGAAGAGATAGAAGGCGAGCGGGGCGTTGCCGCCGGCGACGTGCTCGAACGCGGCCCAGTTCACGCTGGGCGGGAGGCCCATCCCGCCGAGGTGCTCCGGCAGGGTCATCAGGTGGGCGCTCGCGTCGTAGAACGCGTGGTAAGCCTTGGCGAGGCCCTCCGGGACCTTGACGTTGCCCTTGCCGTCGAACTCGAGCGGGACGCGATCGCTCTCGACGAAGCTCTGCTGGAGGTCGGCGAGCACGAGCTTCTCGGACTGCTTCAACGCCTCGCGCGCGGTCTCCTCGTCGACCGCGGCGAACGGCCCCTTCCCGAGGGTCGTCGTCTGGATCTCGAGGACCTCGAAGAGGTTGAAGAAGGTGTCGCGAAGGTGGCTCTTGTAATGTTCTTCGAGCATAGCTCCCTGTCTCTCGTGTCGATGAGGCCCTGAGTCCGAAGAGGCCCTGGATTCGAGAACTCCGAGTGGCGATGAGGGGATGCGGACCGGGCCGCGCTTGAGGTGAGTAGCACGCCGCGCCGCGTCAGGGGAGGCGCGAACACGCCGCAGGTCGCGAGCGCCGTGGGGCCTAGGACTGGCGGCGGGGCGGTGGAGCCCTGAGCTCGCGTGCGACGACGACGAGCAGCGATACGTACCCGACGCTGGCCTCGATTCGTTCGGCGAGCACCGCCTGTGATCCGCCGAGGTCGTCTCTACGTCGTCTCACGGCGCCGCCGAAACGCCGTGCGAGCGCCTCGCGTGCCCCTGGTCACGCGCTGCGCGTCAGCAGGCGCCGCCAAACCGCGACGCCGGCGTCGAGCGAGGCGCGGTCTCGGACCTCGAGGGACGTGCGCTGGAGCGCGGCGCGATGCTCGCCGTCCTCCTTGAGACGCCGCAGCGCATCCGCAAGGGCCGCCGCGTCTCCGACCGGGACGATGCGACCGTTCACGCCGTCCGTCACCCACTCGCCGATCGTGCCGACGTCCGTCACGACCGGCACGAGGCCGGCCGACATCGCCTCGATCATCGCGAAGGGGACGCCCTCCCAGTCCGACACGAGCGCGAACACCCGCGCGCGGCGCAGCGCGTTCTCGACGTCGGTTCGGTAGCCCAGGAGCTCGACGCGATCGCCAACGCCACGCTCGCGGATCCGCGCTGCGAGCTCGTCGGCGAGCGGACCCTTGCCGAGGATCCCGGCGCGAAGCGACACCCCGCGGTCGCGGAGGAGCGCGACCGCGTCGATGAGGACATCCATGCGCTTGCGCGGGATGAGCTGCCCGACCGCGATCACGTCGAGGTCCGGCGTGCTCTCCCTCGAGGGGCTGAAGCGCGCCGTGTCCACGGCATGCGGCAGGGTGTGGATGCGCTCCGGTCGCACCCCGCCTTGCAAGAGGCGCCGCCGCATGCGCTCGCCCGTGACCGTGACCAGCTCGGCGGTGCGCGTGGGGAGCCAAAACGGCGTCCCCAGCGGGTGCTGCAGGTGCTTGAAGTCAAGGCCGATAAAGCTCAGCGAGACGGGGATTCGGTGCCGCTTCGCGAGCGTCCAGCCGACGGTCCCCCAAGGGATCGGGTTGAAGCCGAGGATCCAGTCGATGCGCTCACGCTCGATGACGCGCTCGGCCGCGAGCCCCATGCGGACCAGGTTGCGGGCTGTCCCGCCATCGCCGAACGTGACGTTCTCGACCTTCGCGAGGCGCTCGGCCGCCGGCTCATGCCGCACGACGACGATGCGCTCTACGAGCTCGAGCGCATCGAGCGGCTCGAGGTAACGCTCGAGCAGGCTTGGGATCAGCTTGGCGGTGACGAGGAGACGCAGCCGCTGGCTCATGCGTCGCTCGCATGGCGTGCTCGAAACGGTGCGGCGTTCCACGCGCTCGCCACGATGCCATCGAGCGACTCGTGCCGCGGCGCCCAGCCGAGGGTCTCTCTTGCGCGCGTCGAGGTCGCGACGAGGCTCGGCGGATCGCCGGCCTTCGCGGGCGCGGCGCGGTACCGAACGTCCTCGCCGGTGACGCGGCGCGCGGCGGCGATCACGTCGAGGACGGAGGCGGGGTTCGCGGTCCCCACGTTGTAAGCCTCGAAGCCCTGGGGCTTCGTGAGCAGGCGCTCGAGCGCGGCGAGGTGCGCCGCGCAGATGTCCTCGACGTGGACGAAGTCGCGCACGCACGAGCCGTCCGGGGTCGCGAGCGTGGTGCCGAAGACCTCGAGGCGCGTGTCGAGGGGTGCGCCGCCGTCGCGCACGCGCGCAGCCTCGCGGAGGACCAGCGGGATGAGGTGCGTCTCGGGCTCGTGCCGCTCGGACAGGCGGCCACGGGCATCGGCCCCGGCGGCGTTGAAGTAGCGGAGCGCTACCGCGTGAAACTCGTAGGCCGTGGCGTAGTCCGAGAGCGCGCGCTCGATGGCGAGCTTGGTGAAGCCGTACGGGTTCACGGGCGCTTGCGGGTGCTCCTCGGTGATGGGGACCTCGCGCGCCACGCCGTAGGTCGCGCACGACGACGAGAAGACGAGCCGCCGGACGCCTGCGTCGAGCATCGCGTCGAGGAGGTTCAAGCAGCCCACCACGTTGTTGCGGTAGTACTTGCGCGGGTCTTCCATCGACTCACGCACGTAGGCGCAGGCCGCGAAGTGCATCACGAGGTCGAAGCGCCGACGCGCAAACAGCCGACCGAGCGCGTCGCGGTCGGCGAGATCGCCGTGCACGAAGTCCCCGGCGAGCACCGCGTCGCGATGCCCGGTCGAGAGGTTGTCGAAGGTGGTGACGTCGAAGCCGGCCTCGTCGAGGGCGAGGACCATGTGCGAGCCGATGTAGCCCGCGCCGCCAACCACCAAGACCGAGCGGCTCATGCCCCTCCGGCGACGACGTCCTCGCCGAGCCGCGCTCGGAAGTCCGCGAGCGTACGCGCGACCCCCTCGCGGAGCGGCACCTGCGGGTCGAAGCCGAGCAGCGAGCGGGCCCGCGTGATGTCGGGGCGCCGCTGCTTCGGATCGTCGGCCGGGAGCGGATGGCGCTCGAGCCCCACGCCACCGACGAGCTCACGCACCAGCTCGGCGAGCTCGGCGATCGTGAACTCGCCAGGGTTTCCGAGGTTCACCGGCGCGTCGAGCGGGCCGTGCCGCAGCATGCGAAAGAGCCCTTCTACGAGATCGTCGACGTAGCAGAACGAGCGCGTCTGCGAGCCATCGCCGTAGATGGTGAGGGGCTTTCCGACGAGGGCCTGGACCAGGAAATTCGAGACGACTCGCCCATCGCCGAAGGCCATCCGCGGGCCGTAGGTGTTGAAGATGCGTGCGATTCGGACGTCGACTCCGAGGCGTCTCCTCGCGTCGTTCAGCGCGGTCTCGGCGCCGCGCTTGCCCTCGTCGTAACAGCTGCGCTCGCCGATCGGGTTCACGTTGCCCCAATAGGTCTCGGGCTGTGGGTGGACGAGCGGGTCGCCGTAGACCTCGGAGGTCGACGCGTGGAGGATCGTGCACGGACGGCCGCGCGCCATTTGGATCAGGTTGAGCGCGCCGAGGACCGAGGTCGTGAAGGTCGCGTACGGCTCGTGTTGGTAGTGCACGGGCGACGCGGGACACGCGAAATTCATGACGATCTCGGCGTACACGTGCAGGGGTTCGCGCACGTCACCGCTCTGGAAGTGGAAGTGCACGTCGCGGCCCGCGGCCTCGAGGTTCGACAGGTCGCCGGTCATCAGGTTGTCGAGGCCGACGACCTCGAAGCCCTCGGCCAGCAGGCGGTCCACCATGTGGGAGCCGATGAACCCCGCCGCTCCCGTCACGAGGACGGTCCGCCTCTTCGCTCCTAGTCCCATGAGCCTCCGGTACTCGCGCGTCACGACGCGAGAGTCAACACGGTAGGCAGAGCGTGATCTCCGAGCGGCGGACCGGATTTCGCGGCTTGCGCGCGTCGCGGCTCGAGGGGAATGCTACGCGGCGACGATGAAGCACGAGGCGGAGTGGGTGCCCACGAAATACGCGACGCGCGGAGGACACCTCCACGCGGGGCCGGAGGCGCGGGGCGCGGTGTGGCTCATCGCCGAGCTCGTCGCCGAGGGGTATGAGCGGCTGCTCTCGGAGCACGCGCGCGGCAGGCTGGTCGACCTCGGCTGCGGGCGCGTTCCGCTCTAC
>VGRJ01000047.1 GCA_016875405.1 Deltaproteobacteria bacterium
CGGTCGAGCTCGCGTTGCTTCAGGGCCGCGGCCGCATGGCCGGAGCGCATCCGCCGGATCGCCTCAGCGTCGTTCACCTCGTGAGCCTAGCACGGGGAGAGGTCTTCTCGCGGGCATGCACCACGAACCTCCCACGGCCGCGTGCGCGCGCTCGCGCGGTAAGAACAGCCGCCCGACCTCGAGCGTGGCGCCACCGAAGGCGGCAGCGCGGAGCGGCTTCTCCCTGCGGCGAACGCACCCTCGGTACGGAGGCTAGGCTTCGGGTGCGGCCGAGTGCCCACCGGAGCCTCTCCGTCCCGCCAGCAGCGGTTTCACCCGGGTGGCGACAACGACGCGCCCGCGTTGCGAGCCCGGCGAGCGCTCGCACGCGGGGCACCAGAACGAGCGCGGGGCCCATGGGAGCTCGGCGCTGCGAAGAGCCAGCGGCCGAGCCGCGCAGCCCGAGCGGACCGTGAGCACGAGCGAAATGACCGCCGCGTTGGTGGCCGGCGCGCAGCTCGAGCGCGCGAAGAAATTGACGTAGTAGTCGCCCGGCGGGAGCGGGGTCACGGTGTCCGAGTACGAGAAGTCGACGCTCTGCATGATGGAGTCGGCCGGAGCGTTGCCACCCAGCGGCGGCAGCGGGCTCTCGCTCGACCAGCCGTCGTGAGAGTTGGTCTTGTCGTAGCTCCCGAGCCAATAGCCAACCGGGGGCGAGGCGAACTGCGCGAGGCTCTTCCAACCGTAGCGGAAGGACACGTTGCCCGAGGACGGCGGAGCGCCGAGGATCACGTCCGCACCGTTGTCGACGCCTGCCTGCGTGGGCGGCGCCGCGTCGGACACGCCGACCACGCCGACGAAGACACCCAGACACGCTGCCACCACGAGCACGGTTCGAAGCCATCGATTCATGAGTGCACCTGTTCCTTGTCGTCTCGGTGGGTCTGCCGGAACGAAGACGTCCCTCGCCGTCGCACGCCGAGACCTCGGCCGACGACGACGCCGACGAACCGCGCGAGCATGCCATCCCGCTCGTGCAAGCCACCTCGGAGTGAGGCGTCGGCATCGGCTGGAGTTGCACGGAGCGGCCAACACCACGCGACGGGGATCGCGTCGGATGCTTCGGCACAAAGCACGACGCGCCCCCGAACCTCGTGGCTCGGGAGCGCGCATGGACACCGATCGCGGCGCGTGCCTCAGGGCATGTAGCAGGAGCCGCCCGACGGCGGCATCGCCGGCGAGTCGCACGAAGCGAGGTTCGGCATCATCGCCATGGCGCCGCCGATGCAGGAGCCAATCCCGTTCGGGAACATCTGGCTCATGTCGCACTTGCCGGTGCCGCAGTCGGCGTCCGAGCAGCACCAGTGGGTGCACTTGCCGTTCTTGCCCTTGTCGTCCTGGGAGCAGTGCATGCCGGCCTTGCAGAACGGGCCGTCGGCGTTCGAGCACGCACCGCACATGTCGACGTCGTTCGGCGCGGGGAAGCAGACGAAGACGCCGCTCGAGGCTAAGTCGCACGCCTCGCCCTTGGGGCCGTTGCAGCCCTCGTTCGTCACGGGGTTGCACTCGGACTTCGGCACGCAGTCCGCCTCGCAGGTCGCGCTGGCGCACATGTCGAGCGCGCCGAGCTTCGCGTCGCTCTCACAGGACGAACCCTGGCCCTGGAGGCAGTCGCTGCAGTTCGCGTCGTTCTCGCACGCGAGGTACTCGGCACAGCAGGACTTCGCGAGGCAGTCGAGGCACGCGCTCTCGCCCTCGATGGCGCTGCAGTCGCTCCCGCCCGAGGTGGACGAGCTCGAGGTGGCCGACGAGACCGCGCCCTTACCCGAGCTCGACGCCACGGCGACCGAGCTCGACGACGAGCCTGCGCCGCCCGTGCCGTCGTCTGCGGACTTCCCGCTGCATGCCGCCTGTCCAACGAGCACCGCCGCGAGGCCCGTCACCGACACCATCCAAGAAGAGATTTTCACGTTTGCTGATTCCTTCTCGCGCTCCGGCGAGGTTAGTGGGGCCGCGAGCCCTTGGGGGACGGTACCACGAACGCGACGCGTCAGGGTCCGCTTGCCGCGGACATCGTCTGGGCCGAGGGGCGGCGGGCGTTCGGCGAGGCGACCGCTTGGTTTGAGCGCCCTCCCCTCTCAGCCGAACGCAGCGTCGTAAGCGACCTCGTCGAAGCCCACGAGGACCGTGCTGCCTCGCACCACGAGCGGGCGCTTCACGAGCTTGCCATCCTTCGTGAGGGCAACGACGAGGTCCGCGTCGCTCATCGCGTCGACAGCGGCCTTGCCGAGCGCGCGGTAGCTCTGCCCGCTCGTGTTCAGCCACTTGCGTATCGACTTGCCGCTCGCCGGGATCCACGCCGCGAGCTCGGCCGCCGTCGGAGGCTCCTCGACGATCGCGCGCACCGTCACGGGGATGCCGCGCGCCGTGAGCCACTTGAGGGCTTTTTTGCACGTGCCGCACGCGGCATAAGAGAGGACGAGGACGGGCTCCGCCATGGCGCGGAGAGCCTACGGCATCGAGACACCTCGCGGCAGCCCCTTACCGACCGCCGGCGTCTCGATGGGCTACCTCTTCGCCTTCTCGACGAGCGCCTTGAAGCGCGCGTCCTCGGCGAGCGGCGCAAGCAGCGGATCCTCGGCGAGCTTGTCGGGGTGCGGGAGCTTCTTCGCCACCGCCTCGTCGAGCTTCGCGAGCGCGCCGTCCTTGTCGCCTCGCTTGGCCGCGACGAGCGCGAGACCGTAAGGCGCGGATGAAGCGTTTGGGATCACCTCGGCGATGTGCGCGAAGGTCTTCTCGGCCTCGTCGAGCTTGCCCGACGCGGTGTAGATGCGTCCGAGCGTGAAGAGCACGTCTTCGGAGCTGCCGCGAACGCGCGCCGCGACCTCGGCGTGCTCGAGCGCGCAGGCGACGTCCTTTACCTGCAGGCACACCCGCGCGAGGTTCAACCGAGCATCGGCGTCTTTCTCGTCGAGCTTCACGAGGACTTCGAACTCTCGGCGGGCCTCGGCGGTGTCGTTCTCGCGGAGCGCGGCCATCGCGAGGCCGAGGCGAGCCTCGGAGAGCGAGCGGTCCTGCGCCGGGCTCGCCGCGATCGCATCGCGATACGCCGCGCGCGCGTCGCCGTAGCGGGTGAGCTCGAACAGCGCCTTGCCGCGCATGACGAGGAGGGACACGTCCTTCGGGCGCTTGCCAAGGCCGACGTCGACCTCGTCGAGGGCCTTCTGTGCGTCGCCGCCGCGGAGGTACGCGTTGGCGCGGACGCGATGCTCGGTCGCCGGCTCGAGGCAGGCGGACGTCACGAGCGCGAGGGAGAGTGGCAGCGCGAGCGAGCGCAGGGAGATCACTCGCGGGTCCTAACCCGCAGGTCCGGCTCGGTCAAGTCGAGGGCGGGCGCGCTCGCTCGCTGCTTGCCGTGCCGGCGCGCCTCTGGCACCTGTCGATGCCGTGACACGGCGCGCGATCGAGCTGGTCTGGCCGGGCAAGGACGACCCCGTCGACCTCGCGCCGACCTCGCCCACGAGCCTGTCAACGGTCGAGCGACACGGCGACGCGGCGAGCCCGAACGTACTCGTGCACGGCGACAACCTCGACGCGATGCGCGCCTGGCTCGCGACGCATGAGGGCAAGGTCGACCTCGTCGCGATCGATCCGCCCTTCGCGACCAACCTTCACTACTACGCGCAGACCGACGCCGGCGACGAGCGCGTCGAGCGCCACGCCTACGCGGATCGAGGCGGGAGCGGGCTCGCCGACTACCTCTCCGCGATGCGCCCGAGGCTCATGCTCATCCATCGGCTGCTCGGGCCCGAGGGCAAGCTCTTCCTTCACTGCGACTGGCGGGCGAACGCGCTCCTCCGCGTGCTGCTCGACGAGATCTTCGGGCCCGACTGCTTTCGGAACGAGATCGTCTGGCGCCGCGCGCCGAACCTCGGCAGGCAGGCAGCCGCGAGGCAGCTCGGGCGCGTCGTCGACTCGATCTTCGTCTACTCGAAGAGCCCAGGGGCGCCGTTTCGGGGCGAGGCGCCGAGGAAATCGACGCCGGTCCCGCTCGATCGGCACGGCAAGCCACGCGGCGCGCGCTGGGACGACGCGGCAGAGGCTTACTTCACGACCGCCCCGCGCGGCGACTACACCGACAAGAGCATCGCCGAGCTGCGCGCGCAGAACCGCGTGTACGACTCGAGCGCGGGGAAGGTCTACATCAAGTATTTCCTGCGCCAGGACGAGGGCGGTCGCTGGGTGAAGGACCAGCCCGTCGACACGCTCTGGGACGACTACGAGGTGCGCCCGCTGCGCCATCGGCCTAAGGGCGAGGAGATGGGCTACGACACCCAGAAGCCCGAGGGATTGCTCGAGCGCATCGTCCGCTGGGCGACGCGGCCCGGCGACCTCGTCCTGGACGTCTACGCGGGGTCGGGGACGACGCTCGCGGTCGCCGAGCGGCTCGGGCGTCGCTGGCTCGGCTGCGACGTCGGGGAGGCCTCGATCGCGATCGTGCGACGGCGGCTGCTCGGGCTCGAGCGGCCCGCGTCGTTCCGCATCGTGAGGCCGCTCAGCGCGGCGAGCGACGGGGTCACATACGGTGGGGCGACGGCGACGGTTCGCGTTCACGAAGGCGCGGACGGCGTACGGCTCGAGCTCGCGTCGGTCGAGGGGCAAGCGCGCGCGCTGCGGGGGGCGACGAAGGCGCTCGGCTGGGCCGAGAGCGTCGACGCGTGGATGGTCGACTACGCCCCGAGCGAGGTGTTCGCGCCGACGTTCGTCGCGCACCGGACGCGTCGCGGCACGGTGGCGCTCGAGACGCCGCCCGTGCCCCGGGCGAGGCTCGGCGCGCGCGCGCGGGTCGTCGTGCACACCGTCTATGGGGCGAGC
Organism: Deltaproteobacteria bacterium; assembly: GCA_016875405.1. Lineage (GTDB taxonomy): Bacteria > Myxococcota_A > Polyangia > Polyangiales > Polyangiaceae > SYFR01. The sequence continues at coordinate 4,855 of VGRJ01000047.1, forward strand.
GCCGTCGTCGACGTGCCGCTCGGTGGCGAACCGTGAACACCGTTTCACGAGCATTTTGTCTAGCGGCGGCGACCTCGCTCGCGGCGCCGTCGCTCCTCGTCGCGTGCTCGCGCACGTCGCGAGAGGACGCGCCGTCGAGCGGGAGCGCGGCGGTCGCAGCGAAGGTGCCGGCGCCACCCGACCTCGCGGGCGAGCTCGTCGTCGCGAACCCCGAGCGCAGCCTCGCGGCGCTGCGTCGCGCGCTCGGCGACGAGGCCATGCTCGTCCCGCGGACCGTAGGCGGGCTCGCGGTGAGCCTGCTCGGGCTGCCACTTCGAGCCGCACAGGAGTTTGACGAGGCGCTACCGCTCGTCGGCGCGCTCGCGGGCGACGAAGACGCGCGCTTCGCCTTCGCGGTCCACGTGCGCGACGGCGGGACCTTCGCGGTCGTCGCGACGTCCGGCGAGGACGCGCCCTTCACGGTCGAGCGAGTGGACGGGCTCGCGCACCTCGTGCCGCGGGCAAGCCTGCGAGGCCCGCTCGTGCCCGGCCTCGCGCTCGGCGTCGCGGGAAACTACCTGGTCGTCGGGACGAGCCGCGACGCCGTGACAACGCTCGGGCCGTACCTCGCACACATGCTCGGCCCGCGCGCCGATCGAGGCGAGCGCGAGGTCGCGTTCCGTGCCACGGGCCAGCGCTTCGGAAAGCTCGCGAAGCGGCTGCTCGACGGCTCGACGGCGAGCCTCGACCCCGCGACCTGGGCGGCGCTCGCACCCATCGTCGATCTCGACGCCACGAGGGATGCGCTCACCGATTCGCTCGCGCGCGCGACGTCCGTCGACGCGACGCTGACGCTCGGCGAGCCGCCCCTTCGCCTCGAAGCGCGCGTGAGCCTCGACGAGTCGCGTCGGCTTGCGGGCCGCGCGCTCGTCCGCCCGACGGAGCTCATGTCGCTCCGCGCGGACTCGATGCTGGGCCTCGCGCTCGGGAGCGACGCGGCCGGTCGGAAGGCCGAGGCGAGCGCGCGGCAGCGAGGCCTCGTCACCGCGCTCGCGGCGAAAGGCGGGCGGTTCGACGCGGCGGCGAGCGAGGCCGCGCTCCTCGCGGTAGCCGAGGGGCGCGGCGACGTCACCCGCTTCGGCGCGGTCTGCAGCGGCGCGGGCCTCACGGGGTTCGCGACCGGCAGCGTCACCGGACGCGAGGCGCTCGAGCGCGGCCTCCGCGGGCTCGTCGGGCTGAAGGACGACCCCGCCCTGAAGCGCGCGCTCGACGGGCGCGGGCTCGACGTGACGGCGGAGCGCGGCCGACTCGAGCTCGTCACCGACGAGGTGACGCTCATCCGAGTCGCGCCGCGACCGAAGAAGGACGCGACGAGCGACGAGCGCCGCTCGGCCATCGACTTGCGCTTCACGGTCGGTGACGAGCGCTTCGTCGTCGCCGCCGGCAACGAGACCGTCGACGTGCTGCGCGGCTTCTATCGTCCGACGCAGGCGGGCGATCTCGGCAAGGTCGAGGGCGTCGCGGCAGCCCTCGCGCGGCTCGGCGACGAGTCGTTCGCGGCCCTCTACCTCGATCCCGCGGCCCTTCGCTCGTGCGCGGCGGGGCGGCCTTCGGCGAGCCCGAGCGGCTTCATGGTCGCAGCGCTGAGCCCCTCGGACGGAGGCGTCACGCTGCGCGTCGAGGTGACCGACGCCGTGCTCGCGGGCCTCGTCGCGACGCTTCGTTGACCGAGGTCAAGCCGGGCGCGTCACGAGCGCGCTGAGCCCACCGCGCTCATTTCACGTTGAAGGACTTGGTCACGGTCTGCGAGCTGCCCGTGAACGGAGGCACGCGCGCGCCCTTGAACGCCGCGACGGCGCAGCTCCCGACGGGCGTACCCGCGAACGGTGGATCGACCTGCGCGCTCGAGACGCTCCCGCTCGGCGAGAACGTCACGGTCGCGCGACCTCGGCCCGTCGGCCCCTTCGGCTTGCCACAGCCCGACGCCGCACCCGCAGCGGAGGAAAGCGCAGAGCGCGCCGCGTCGACGTTGAACTCCCCGCCGCCGCCCTTCGACTCCTTCTTCGCGTCCTTGGGATCGTCCTTCTTCGCGTCCTTCGGATCCTTGAAGTCCTTCGCGTCTTTCTTCGAGTCTTTGTCGGCCACGGAGGCGACGGCGTCAGGCTTCGCGCCTTTCTTCGCGTCGGCCGGAGCATCCGCCGCCGGGGCGGCCGTCCCTGCTGCGACGGCCGAAGGCTCGGCCGGGGGCGGAGGTGGCGGAGTCGCCGCCGCGGTCGCCTCGGTCGTCGCCGCAGCCGTCGTCGTGGCGACGGGCGCCGCCGTCTCGCTCGCGGTGGCCGATGCCGATGCGACGCCGCTGGCCGGACGGGTGAGGAAGACCGCCGCCGCCCCGCCGCCGACGAGCAAAAGCGCGACGACGACCAGACCGACGACGAGGCCCTTCGACGACTTCTGCGAAGGGGCTGGGATGGCCGCGGCATGCTGCGCGGCCTGCACCGGGTTCGCCTGCGGCGCCGAGTGGGCGAAGGCCCCCGACTGCATCGCCGGGTTGCTCGGCATCGGCCCGCGGAGGGGCGATTGTCCCGCCGACAGCGCAGACGGCGTCGCGAACGGCATCGAAGGTTGCACGGGCCGCGCGACGGGCGCCGCAGGCGGCGGCAACGAGAACAGGCCGCCCACGACCGGCTGCGGGTAGGCCGCCGTCGGGGGCGCTGGCGACGCCTGCCACGTCGCGCCGCGAGGGGGCTCAGGGGGACGAGCAGGCGGCGGAGGCGGCGCCGCCGGGGCGCTCGCTTGGCTGCCGTACTGATTCAGGATCGGCAGCAAATCTCCGCAATTTCCGAGCGGGAGCCAGTCACGCATGCCCTCGCGCCAGACGAAGGTGTCGTTCTGGTCGAGGTTGCCGCGACCGAACTCGACGCCGATTTCCACGGCCGTCATGGTCCGTGTTTCGGTGTCCGAGATGTTGACCTGCCACGAGGCATCGAGCGCGGGGTCATTCCCCCCGAAGATGTGCGTGGCCTCGTCCTCGTCGTCGTCCCAGTTCATGCAGTGGACCACTGAGGATACTGGGTTCGCGGCGCTGCAACAACTTGCCGAGCATCGTCCTGCCGCGGATGCGCCGCCTAGCGACCTGTGCGATGCTCCCCGTCATGCGCGCGCGCTGGCTGCTCGCCCTCCTCGCCACCGGGTGCATCGACACCGATGCCGCGGTGTTCGTCGACGCCGCGCTGGTCGAGCCGGCGCTCGCAATCGCGGGCTCGTCGCTCGCGACGGGGCTCGGCGGCGACGTCACGCTGACCTTGCACCTCGGCCCGCGCGCCTCGGGGCCAAGCACCTCGACCCTGCTGGCGGTATCGCTCGTCACCGCGGACGGACAAGGCACCCTCGCCTCGACGCTCGGCTTCACCTCGAGCCCGACGCTCCCGACCGCGGTGGGCGTCGACGACACGGTCGCGGTAGGCTTGGACTTCGACCCCAAGGACAACGCCCTGCCGGCGAGCGCGACGGCTACTGTCTGCGCGGGCTCGGTGCGGCTGCGCGCCGTCGTCGACGACTCGCTCCGCGGCTCTCCCGTCACGGTGGACTCGGAGCCGTTCGCGGTGTCGGGCTGCCCGTGATCCGACGCTCGCCAACGCCTTCACCCACGGACCTCGAGAGCACACCATGACCGAAGAGCGCGCCCAGCCAACACCGCCGCGAAAGAGCGTCACCGCCGAAGGCCCGGAGGGTGAGCACCTCGGCCTCGACGCCGCTGCGCTGGCGGCGCTGCGCTCCGAGGTCACGCGGTGGCGAAGCGGCACCCTTGCCCGCTCGCTCGCGAAGATGCCGGAGCGCGACGGAGACTTCGCGACGTGGAGCGGCCTCGAGGTGCCGGACGTGTGCGCGCCGCCCGACGCCGACACGGACCACGCCCGCGACCTCGGGATGCCGGGAGAGTACCCGTTCACCCGAGGCGTCCAACCCACGATGTACCGCGCGCGCCTCTGGACGATGCGCATGTTCGCGGGCTTCGGGACGCCCGAGCAGACGAACCGCCGCTTCAAATACCTCGTCGAGCAGGGTCAGACCGGGCTCTCGACCGCCTTCGATTTCCCGACCCTCATGGGGTACGACTCGGATTCGCCGCGCGCCCTCGGTGAGGTCGGCATGTGCGGCGTGGCGGTCGACACCCTGCGCGACATGGAGGTGCTCTTCGACGGCATCCCGCTCGATCGGGTCACGACGTCGATGACCATCAACGGTCCGGCGATCGTCCTGCTCGCGTTCTACATCGCCCTCGCGGACAAGCGCGGGATCTCGCGCAAGGCGATCGGCGGCACCGTGCAGAACGACTGCCTGAAGGAGTTCATCGCGCAGCACGCCTGGCTCGTGCCGCCGCGGCCTGCGATGCGAATCGTCGGCGACGTGATGGAGTTCTGCAGCCGCGAGGTGCCGCGCTGGAACACCGTCTCGATCAGCGGCTATCACATCCGCGAGGCCGGCTCGACCGCAGCGCAAGAGCTCGCCTTCACGCTCGCCGATGGCCTCGCGTACGTCGAGCACGGCATGGCGCGCGGCCTCGACGTCGACGAGTTCGCGCCGAGGCTCTCGTTCTTCTTCGACGTGCACAACGACTTCTTCGAAGAGATCGCGAAGTTTCGGGCCGCACGGCGGATGTGGGCGCGCTTCATGCGCGAGCGCTTCGGCGCCAAGCGCGAAGAGAGCTGGAAGCTCCGCACGCACGCGCAGACCGCGGGCGTCTCGCTCACCGCACAGCAGCCCTACAACAACGTCGCGCGCGTCGCGCTGCAGGCGATGGCGGCGGTGCTCGGAGGGACGCAGTCCCTGCACACCAACTCGCTCGACGAGACCTACGCGCTGCCGACCGAAGAGTCCGTCACCATCGCGCTCCGCACGCAGCAGATCGTCGCTCATGAGAGCGGCGTCGCGAACACCATCGATCCGCTCGGTGGCAGCTACTACGTGGAGTGGCTGACGAACCGCATCGAGGCCGAGGCGCTCGACTACATCAAGCGGATCGACGAGATGGGCGGCATGGTCGCGGCGGTCGAGAAGGGCTACCCGCAGCGGGAGATCGCTGGTGCCGCCTACGAGTTCCAGCGCGCGCTCGACGACGGCCGCCGCGTGATGGTCGGCGTGAACCGGTTTCAGCAGGCCGACGGCTCGTCGATCCCGCTCTTGAAGGTCGACGAGGCAGTGCAGCGCGAGCAGTGCGCGCGCCTCGCCGAGGTCAAGGCGCACCGAAGCGGGCACGACGTCGAGGAGGCCCTCGCGGCCGTGCGGCGAGCCGCAGCCGGGAGCGACAACCTGATGCGCCCCATCATCCGAGCGGCGAGCGTGTACGCGACCGAGCAGGAGATCTGCGACGTGCTCCGCGAGGTGATGGGGACGCACTCCGACCGCGCCGAGTTCTGAGGGGCGCGGGCACCAGGACCTTGGGCGCCCGCGCCGGTGGACCTCCGGCCGGGGCTTGGCGCATGATGCGCCCCTGCGATGGGCGGCGTGGGGGACACCGAAGACGCGCTCGTGCCGGGGCACGTCCTCGCCGGCACTTCGTACCGGCTCGTCGAGCGCATCGGTCGTGGCGCCCACGCCCTCGTGTGGCGCGGCGAGCACACGAAGCTCTCGACGCGCGTCGTGGTGAAGCTCCTCGACGCGCGCGCGACGGGGGAGTCGGCCGATCGCATGCGGCTCGAGGCGCAGGCCCTCGCGCGACTGTCGCACCCGAACCTCGTCACGGTGGTGGACGCGGGCTTCGCCGAGGGGCGCCTCTACTACGTGATGGAGGATGTCGGCGGCCTGCCCCTCGCGGAGGCGCTCGGGGCGAGCGGGCGCATGACCCCAGAGGCCGCGATCGCGCTGAGCCTCGAGGTCCTCGAGGGCCTCGGCTACCTCCACGCGCAAGGCCTCGTGCACCGCGATCTCCACCCCGAAAACGTGCTCGTCGTGACGGGCGAGGACGGCACTCGCAGCGTGCGAATCCTCGACCTCGGCCTCCTGAAGCTCGCGGGCGGACACGAGCAGCTCGGCCTCACCCCTCTCGCCGTCGCCACGGCCGAAGGCGTGGCCATCGGGACGCCTCGCTACATGGCCCCCGAGCAGGCGCGCGGGGCCGCCATCGATGCGCGCGCGGATCTCTACGCCGCAGGAGCGCTCCTCTATCGCCTGCTCACCGGTCGCGATCCGTTCGCCCACCACGCGAGCGTGGGACAGGTGCTCGCCGCGTTGCCCCGAGAGGAGCCTCCGCCGCCGCGGACGTTCGCGCCGGAGCTCGATCCGGCCATCGAGCGCGAGGTGCTCCGCGCGCTCGCCAAACGGCCCGAAGCGCGGCACGCGACCGCCGACGAGCTGGCCGAGGCGCTGCGTCGCGCCGTGGCGGCAAGCCTGCTCGGCGCCGAAGAGACGGCCAACGCACGGGCGAGCTGGACGAGCACGGTCACGCTGTCCGACCCGGAGCAAGACAGCAGGCGCGTGACGACGAGCTCGCAGGCGACGCGTGTGACGACCGAGCCGTTCAGCCCCCGAGTCGCTTCGGCGCGCGTCACGGTCGAGCGCACGCGCCCGACCGTCACACCCGAGGCGAAGCCGTCGCCTCGCGCGACCGACGCGCCGACCGAGCGCGCGACCGAGCCGCAGGCACCGAGGCTTGACGGCGCGCCTTCGCCACCTGCTGCATCGCCCCGCGCTCTGCGCGGCGTCCACGTGTTCGTCGGCTCATGGCTCGGGGTCACCCTCCTTACGGTGCTCGCCCTCCTGGCGACACGCAGCTGCTCGAGGGCCGATGCGACCTCACGAGGAGGGGCGCCAGATGGCGAGCGTATTTCGACCCGGTGACCAATGCGGCGGCTACGAGATCGTGCGGCAGCTCGGCGAGGGCGGCATGGGCGAGGTCCACCTCGCGCGCAGCTCGACCGGCGAGGCCCGCGCGCTGAAGGTCCTCTCGCCGGCGGCGCAGGCGAAGCGGGAGCTGGCCAAGCGCTTCATCGGTGAGATCCAGGTCCTCAGCTACCTGGCGCACGCGCACGTCGTGCGCTTCTACGAGGCGGGGGTCGAGGAGCGGCCTGAGGGCTCGGTCGTGTGGCTCGCGCTCGAGTTCCTCGAGGGCAAGACCTTGCGAGAGCGGCTCGAGGAGCGTGGGCCTCTCGACGAGGACTCGCTGATTCGCTGGGGTCGGCAGATCGCACAGGGCGTGCACGAGGCGCACAAGCTCCACGTCGTGCACCGCGATCTCAAGCCGGAGAACGTCGTCATCGTCGGCGGAGACACGGCCAAGGTGATCGACTTCGGGATCGCAAAATTCCGCGACTGGGAGGGCACGCGGGCGCGCACGAGCGGGGCGCGCATCGGGACCTTGCTCTACATGGCGCCCGAGCAGCTCGACGACGCGCTCGGCATCCCGATCGACGCGCGGACCGATGTGTACGCGCTCGGCGTGGTCCTCTACGAGCTCGCGACGGGTCGGAACCCGTACCTCGACGCGAAGGAGACGGTCGACATGTCGTCGCTGCTCTTCCGAAAACTGACGACCGTGCTGCCGCCCGTTCGCTCCCTCGCCCCGGCGCTCGGCGAGGACGTCGCGGGGGTGATCGACCGGGCATGCCAGCACGAGGCGAGGCTGCGCCATGCGTCGATGGCTGAGCTCGACGACGCGCTTGGGGCCGCGTGGCGTCGACGCATGGACGAGCGGCGCGCCCGGATGCTCGGCGAGCGAGACTCGGACGGCGGCCCGCCCCTCGCAGCGCGCGCGGCAGGAGGGGCGGACGCATCGATGGCCCCCCCCGCGCCGGACGGGCAGTCCTCGCGCTTCGAGAGCGTGCGGACCTTGCCTGGCGCCGCGAGCCCGTCCGCAGCGACGCGCTCGCTCCGCGACCTCGCGCTCGTCGGTGCGGCGCTCGGCCTCGCGACCGGGCTCGTGGCCTACCGGGCGTTCGTCGAACCGCGCCTCGCCGTCGCCGAGCGGCGCGGGGCTCGCGAGTCCGAGGTGACCGACGTCGACGGCCCACCCCCGAAGACGACGCGCTCGAGCGCGGCCGCTCTGCCCGAGCGCGCGCCGTCTTCCGCCGCGAGCGCGGCCAACGTCGCCTCGGCCTCGCCGTCAGCGACCCCGGGCAACGACGCGAAGCCCCCGAGCGCCCGCGTCGCGGTCGAGCGCCCCGTGCGACCAAACGGCGCGAGCCCTTCGGCGACGCCGACCACCGGCCCGGCGCCGGCGCGTCCGGCTTCGGTGTTGATCCACGGAGGCGGCGAAGAGTGACGATCCGATGGCGGGGGTAGAGGCGCGCCGCGAAATGCGGTTGAATGCCGAAGGGATGTGGGTGGAACGAAGCCGATGACCGATCAGCCGAAGCACGCCGCCACCAAGCGCTCAGCCCTCGATGACGCCGGCAGCGCTCGCAAGGAGCACGCCGTCGCGAAGCCCGTGAAGTCGCACCAATCGACCGCGGACGAGCCGAAGGTGCAGATCGCCGCGAAGGCGCGCGATCAACGGCGACAAGAGCCCACGGTTCGGATCCAGCGCGACGCGGCCGGAAATCTCGTCGTCTTCAACCCGCTCGACCCGACCCCCAAGACCATCGCGCTCCCGACCGCCGCCGCGCAGACGCCCTCGACGCCTCCGATGGCCGCAGCGACGCTGGCTCCGATCCACGAGGCGCCGGCTCGCTCCCGAGGGGTGACGCTAGGGCTCGCGGGCCTCGGGGTGCTCGCCCTCGCCGGCGCGGCGCTCGCGTTCAAGGTGACCTCGCAAGGCCAACCAAGCCCCGCGGCCACCACGACGAGCGCGCCCTCCACGACCGCAGCAGCGGCGGCCACGACCTCCGCCGCCGGCACCGCCGAAGAAGCCTCCGCCCCCAGCAACTCCGCCTCCCCAGCACTGGAAGCGGTCTCGTCCGCGTCCGCCGCATCCCCCTCTTCGACGCTGTCGGCGCCGACGCCCGTGGCCGCCGCGCCGATGCCCGCCGCGACCCCGGGACAGCCCAAGCTCCCGAAGGCCGGAGGCTCGTCGAAGGCGAGCGCGACGCCTGCTAGCCCAGCGGCGGCCCCGGCGGTCTCAGCGGCCCCCGAGACGCCCGGCACGAATCCGTTCGCGATCCCGGCCGCCGCTCCACGCGTGAAGACCGGCTACTGAGCCTCGGGGACGATGAGCTCCTCGAGGCAGCGACTGAAGGACGGCGACGTCTTCGCGGCTCGCTATCGGATCGACGGGCTCGTGGGCAAAGGCGGGTTCGGCGCGGTCTATCGCGCCACCGATCTCGCTCACGGCGCGGTCGTCGCGCTGAAGGTGCTCGTCGCGAACTACGGCTCGAGCGAGAACGACTCGAAGCGCTTCAAGCGCGAGGCCGCGCTCGTCAAGGCCCTCGACCACCCGAACATCGTTCGGGTCGTCGACTTCGGGCAGTCCGATCGCGGCGTGCTCTACATCGCGTTCGAGCTCCTGTACGGAAAATCGCTGGGTCAGCGACTCGCGGAGGAGGGTCCGCTCGAGCCTGGCGCCGCGGCGCGCCTCGGGATCGACGTGCTGCGCGCGCTCGAGGCGGCGCACGCGCGAGGGATCATCCACCGCGACATCAAGCCCCACAACGTCTTCCTCCTCGACGAGGCGCCCTGGACGAAGGTGCTCGACTTCGGCGTGGCCAAGGCGATCACCGGGCTCGAGAGCAACGCGACGCACCTCACCGAGATGGGACAGATGGTTGGGACGCCGCAGTACATGGCCCCCGAGCAAGTGCGCGGCAGCGGCATCTTCCCGTCGAGCGATCTCTACTCGCTCGGCCTCGTGCTCGCCGAGGCGCTCACCGGCGTGCGCGTGGTGCGCGACGAGGCGCCGATTCAAGTGTACCTCGCCCACGTCTCGGCCGAGCCGCTGCCGATCGCTCGGAGCGTCCTCGAAGAGCCGCTCGGCGCGGTGGTGCTGCGCGCGACCGCGAAGGAGCTGAACGCCCGCTACGCCTCCGCGAGCGCGATGCTCGTCGACCTCGAGACGATCGCGGCCTCGCTGCCCGAGCGTCCCACCGCCGAGCATCGCACCCGCCCGATGCAGGCCCTCCCCGACCTCGTCGGTCAGCGCTCCACCCAACCGCTGAAGGCCTTCGGCGACTTGACCGATCGCAATCGTGGCCTCGCGGCGCCGCTGCGGGCCAGCGGCACCATGGTGATGGAGGAGTTCGACGACGGACCGAGGGGCGAAGCGCCGCCGAGCGCTGGCGTCGCCGCGATGTTGCAGCTCTCGGGCGGAGCGCCCGCGTTGCCGACCCCCATGAGCCAGGGCAGCCTCACCGCGCTGTCCTCGAGCCGCCCGCTGTCCGGGCCGATGCCGACGAGCCAGGGGGGCTGCTGCACACCGCCGGAGCCCAGTTCGTCCCAGGGGGCATTGGGGTCCCGGCACCGACGAGCGAGCCGCTGCCCGACCCGCGGCTCCCGCCGGCGCCGAGCCTGGTCGCCGCGCCGCCGAGCTCGGAAGCGAGCGCAGCCTCGCCCGCGACGGTGCGCAGCCTCCGCGTTGCGGTCGCGGTGGTCTTCGCGCTGGTCGTCGTCTTCGGCGGGCTCAGGCTCCGGCTCGTGCTTCGCGGCTAACCCGAGGCCGGCCGCTCAGCGCGCGGCGAGCCGTCGCACCGCGCGCATCACCGACTCGTCGCTCGGGAGGTCCCCGGTCTTCGCGTCGAGGGCTTGGTGTGCCGCCCGCACGGGCACCCAGCGCGCCGCCCGCGCGTCGTCACCCGCGACGACCTCGCGCGAGGCCGCGCGGAACAGAAATCGCACGTCGAAGTGCCGATGCTCCGGCGCACGCGCCGAAGCGGGGATGGTGTGGACGTCGACGTCGAAGAGCCCGTCACCGAGGAGCACGACCTCATCGAGGCCGACCTCCTCACGAAGCTCGCGCCGCGCGGCCGCGACGACGTCGGCATCGCCTGGCTCGACGTGTCCGCCGGGCTGGAGCCAGCGACCGAGCTTGCCGTGAAGGATGAGCAGGAGCTCCCGCTCGTCGGGCGACACGACGAAGGCGCTCGCGGTGAAGTGACCGGGAGCGTAATGCGCGCGCTCGAAAGCCGGCTCGCCGGTCTCGAGGAGCGCCCTCAGCTCGTCGCGAAAGCCCGCCTCGCGCTCGTCGCCGGGCGCGTAAGCATCGAGGAGCGCGCGGAGGTGTCGGGTGCGGGACATGGGTCGGTAAGCGGTAGGCGCGCTTCTCGCGCGCGGGCGAATCTGTTACGCAGCGAGCGTTGCGGCCGCAAGCCCTCCGTCCAAGGGGGCACGGCCGGGGCGAGCTAGGTCGGCCGCTCGTGACCGAGAGAGAAGCACCGTCATGCGCTGGTTGTGGTTCGTCGCTCCGCTCGTCGCGCTCGCGACCTACGTGGTGTTGCTGCTCGGCTCGAACACCGAGGACCGTAGGCGCAAGGCCGCGCTCCGGCGCTGGCTCGACGAGCTGCTCGGGCCGCTCCTCGGCAAGGACGGCAAGCCACAGAACCGGCGCGTGAAGAGCCTGCCGAGCGCGCTCCTGCCGATGGTCGATGCGCAAGGCGGAGGCGCGCGCGTCGCCGACGTCGTGCTCGTGCCCCAGGAGGCGTACCTCGCCGTGCGTGCAGCGGATGGCGAGGCGCTGTCGAGCCAGCACACGATCGTGTGTCGCCTCGCGAAGCCGGCTCCGAGCCTGCTCGTGCGGCCGCTACCGGTCCTCGAAGGGCGCCCCGTCGAGAACCGCGGGCTCATCCTCGACGAGGCGTTCGCCGAGGCCTTCATCGTCGAGGGTGCGGAGAAGACCACCGCCAAGGTCGCGAAGCGCTGGCTCGACGAAGAGCTGCGCGCCGCGCTGCTCGAGCTGCCCGAGGTGTGGGTGCGCGCCGAAGGCGACGTGCTCGCGGTGACCCTCAACGGACCACTTGACGCTGATCAAATCGACGCGCTCGTCGCGACGGCCGACGCGCTCTACGCCCGCCATGGCGCGACGGGAGCGACGCTGTTCGGCGACGGCGAGCGCGCGGGCCTCGAGGTCGCCGAGCCAGCCGTGAGCCGGGTGCGCGCGAAGGCCCAGGTACACCCGATGTCCGACGTCGCCGTCGGCGAAATCGCGCCCTCGGGCATGCGGCTCCGCGCCGGCGCGGTCGACCTTGGGCTCTACGGCCTAGGCGGGCTGCTCGTCGCGCTGACGAACGGCTCAATCGAGTCGTTTCACCCGAGCGAGCTCTTTCAGAACCCGGACGTGACCGTGAGGGAGCCCTGGCAGGGCGGCTTCACGACCTTCGGGTTCGGAATGTTCACCTGCGCGCTGCTCGTCCTCGTCGGCACCTTCGCGCTGCAGACGTACCTCGCCGCGCACCGAGGCGCCTCGATTGGCAAGCGCCTCGTCGGCCTCACGGTGGTGCGCGAGGACGGCAGCCCCGTCGACTTCACGCGCGGGGTGCTGCTGCGCTCGTGGCTCCCCGCCGCGGCGGTGCTCGCGCTCGCGGCCTACCTCACGCGGCCGTTCTCGTCCGGGGCCATGTTCGCGCGGCTCCTCACCTACGGACCTGCGGCGTTTGCCGCGGGCCTCGTGGCGCTCGGCACCGCGACCCTGTCTCGCGACCGCGACGTGCGCGGGTTCCACGACAAACTCGCCGGGACCAAGGTCGTCGAGGCGGAGCCGGTCCGCCTCGTCGGCGTTCAGCTCGCTTCGTCGCGCGGACTCGACCCCGTGCTGTTCGGGCAGCTCATGCGCGCTCTCGGGGCCGGCGCGGTGTTCGCCGCCGCGATGATCGCGGTGAACGCCCTCGGGCTGTCCTTCCAGGGGGTCCCGGCCGAGGCGCTGCCGGTCCTCGCGATGATCCCGCTCGGTCTCATCGCGCTCGTGGTTCGCCTCGCCGCCGCTCGCGAGGCCTGAGCCCGCGCAGTCCCGCGAGGTTGCCGCACGACGGGTGCGCTAGGCCGCCCTCGATGACGAGCCTCGACCCGACGACGTCTCACGACGTCGGCACGCTCCTCACGAGCCGCTACCGCATCGAGCGCGAGCTCGGACGCGGCGGGATGGGGCTCGTGCTCGGCGCGGTGAACGAACGCATGGGGCTCGCGTGGCCGGCAAGCTCCTGCTCCCGGAGCTCGCGAGCGACGAGGAGGCGGTCCCGCGGTTCCTCCGCGAGGCGAGCGCGTCGATGCGGATCGCGAGCCCACACCTCCTCCTCGGGGTCGACCGAGATCTCGGGCTCGACCGCCAGCACGAGCACGACCGGAAGCACGACCGGGAGCACGACCGGCGGAAGCCAAGGCGCCCAGAGCAGCGCGACGTCGGGCTCGACTGCCGCTCTGATCCGGCCTCGGCGTTTGACACAACGCGTCGTCGGCCGTACGCCAACGGCCTCGAGGACCCATGGCCAACAGCAACGAGAACAAGGGTGAGCGCGTCGCGATCGTCGCCGGTCTCCGCACGCCATTCAGCAAGGCGGGCACCGATCTGAAGCGCCTGCGAACGGTCGATCTCGGCAGCGCCGTCGTGAAGGAGCTCGTGCAGCGGAGCGAGATCGACGCGAAGGAGATCGGCCTCCTCGTCTACGGGCAGGTCGTCCCCACGGTCGACTGGCTGAACATCGCGCGCGAGGTCCTGATCGGCGCCGGCCTCCCGCGCCGCATCGACGCCTACAGCGTGTCCCGCGCCTGCGCGACTTCGATCCAGGCGATGACCGACGTGGCGCAGGCGATCCAGGCAGGGCACCACGCGGTCGGCATCGCCGGCGGCGCGGACAGCACGACCGACGTGCCCCTCAAGGTGAGCGCCAAGATGCGCGACGCCCTGCTCGACCTGCAGAAGGCGAAGACGATGCAGGCGCGCTTGAAGGCGCTCTCGGGGATCTCGCCGAAGGACCTCTTGCCTGGCCCCCCGGGCTTCTCGAAGGAGCCCTCGACCGGCGAACAGATGGGCGAGGCCGCCGAGAAGATGGCGAAGCTGAACGGCATCACGCGCGAGGAGCAGGACCGGATCGCGTACGAGTCGCACACCCGAGCGGCCAAGGCGTGGAAGGACGGCCTCTTCAAGGACGAGGTGATGACCGTGCTCGCGCCGCCGTTCGACGCGCCGGTCGAGCGCGACAACATCGTCCGCGACTCGACGACCCTCGAGGCGCTTTCGAAGCTGAACCCGGTCTTCGATCGCAAGCACGGCACCATCACCGCGGGTAACGCGTCGCCGCTCACCGACGGGGCGAGCGCGCTCCTCATGATGAGCGAGTCGAAGGCGAAGGCCCTCGGCTACGCGCCGCTCGGCTACCTGAAATCGTACGCGTACGCCGCCGTCGATCCGTCGTGGCAGCTCTTGATGGCGCCCGTCTTCGCGGCGCCGAAGGCCCTCGAGCGCGCGGGGCTCAAGCTCGCCGACATGGACCTCGTCGAGGTCCACGAGGCGTTCGCCGCCCAGGTCGCCGCGAACCTGAAGGCCCTCGCTTCGAAGTCGTTCTGCGCCGAGCATCTCGGCCTCGGCGAGGCCGTCGGCGAGGTCGATCCCGCCAAGCTCAACGTGAACGGCGGCTCGATCGCGATCGGTCACCCGTTCGCCGCGACCGGCGGCCGGCTCGTCACCTCGGCGCTTCACGGGCTGAAGCGCCGCGGCGGCAAGCACGCCCTGCTCACCGTCTGCGCTGCCGGCGGCCTCGGCGCCGCCGTCGTCTTGGAGGCCCCATGAACGCTGAAGCCAACCCCCTGTCGGTCGAGGTCCGCAAGGACGGCGTCGCCGTCCTGACCTACGACATCCCCGGCGAGTCGATGAACACGCTCCGCGCGGACTTCATCGATCTCTTCGTCCGCGCCTTCGAGCAGGTCGACAAGCACCCCGACGTGCGCGCGGCCGTCCTGGTGAGCGGCAAGAAGGAGGGCTTCATCGCGGGCGCCGACGTGAAGATGCTCGAGTCGATCGCGAGCCCCGACGACGCGCGCGCGATGGTGCAGCGGGGACACGACGTCATGGCGAAGCTCGCCGGCTCGCGAAAGCCGGTCGTCGCCGCGATCCACGGCGCGGCCCTCGGCGGCGGCTTCGAGGTCGCCCTCGCCTGCCACGGGCGCGTGCTGTCGAACGCGAAGAGCACGGTGCTCGGCCTGCCCGAGGTCCAGCTTGGCCTGTTGCCCGGCCTCTCGGGTCTGCAGCGGCTCGCCGCGCTGACGAGCCTCCAGGTCGCGCTCGACTTCGGCCTCACGGGCAAGAACATGCGCCCGGAGAAGGCGAAGAAGCTCGGCGTCGCAGACGAGGTCGTACCGCGGGAGATCCTGCTCGAGGTCGCCTGCAAGCACGCGCTGAAGCTCGTCGGTGGCGCCTCGAAGTCGCGGCGCAAGCCCGACCTGCAGACGCTCGCCCTCGAGAAGAACCCGATCGGTCGCAGCGTGCTCTTCAAGAAAGCGCGTGAGACCGTCGCGAAGAAGACGGGCGGCCATTACCCGGCGCCCGGCAAGATCATCGACGTGCTCGAGGCGTTCGGGGCGAAGGGCCTCGAGGCCTCGCAGGAGCTCGAGGCGCGCGCGTTCGGCGAGCTCGTGAAGAGCGAGGTCTCTGCAAACCTCCGCAGCATCTTCTTTGCGACGACGGCGCTGAAGAAGGACTCGGGCGTCGACTCGGAGGCCACCTCGCGCGACATCCAGAAGCTCGCGATGCTCGGCGCGGGCCTCATGGGCGCCGGCATCGCCTACGTGTCGATCGACAAGGGGATCGCCGTGCGCCTGAAGGATCGCGACGGCGCGTCGCTCGGCCGCGGCGTGAAGTACGTCTCCGACATCCTCGACGAGCGCGTGAAAAAGAAGCAGCTCACGCCCCGCGACAAGGCGCAGAAGCTCGCGCTCCTCAGCACGACGAGCGACTACAGCGGCATGAAGACGACCGACCTCATCATCGAGGCGGTGTTCGAGGACCTCGACCTGAAGAAGCGCGTCGTCGCCGAGGTCGAGGCGAACGGCAAGCCGGGGGCCATCTTCGCGTCGAACACCTCATCCATCCCGATCGGCCGCATCGCCGAGGGCTCGAAGCACCCCGAGAACGTCGTCGGGATGCACTACTTCAGCCCGGTCCACAAGATGCCGCTGCTCGAGGTCATCCGCACGAAGGAGACCGCAGACGAGGTCGTCGCGACCGCGGTGGCCGTTGGCAAGCGTCAAGGCAAGACCGTGATCGTCGTCAATGACGGAGTCGGCTTCTACACGAGCCGCTTGCTCGGACCGTACATGAACGAGGCGAGCTACATCCTCGCCGAGGGCGCGCCGATCGAGTTCATCGACAAGGCGATGACGGCGTGGGGCTGGCCCGTGGGGCCGATGACGCTCGTCGACGAGGTCGGCATCGACGTCGCCGCGCACGTCGGCCCGATCATGCTCGCGGCCTTCGGTGAGCGACTGACTCCGCCGGCGACGATCGACCGCCTGATCTCAGACGGACGAAAGGGCCGCAAGAACGAGAAGGGCTTCTACCTCTACGGCGCCGCCGCGAAGAAAAAGGGCAAGGGCAAGCACGTCGACGAGACGGTGTACGCGGCGCTCGGTCTGTCGGTGCCGAAGAAGTCTCCGGTGTCGACGGCGGAGATTCAGGAGCGCTGCAACCTGCAGTTCATCAACGAGGCGCTCTTCTGCTTCAGCGAGGGGATCCTCCGCTCCGCCCGTGACGGCGACATCGGCGCGATCTTCGGGCTCGGCTTTCCGCCATTCCTCGGCGGGCCGTTCCGCTACGTCGACACGCTCGGCCCGAGCGCGGTCCTCGAGCGCATCCGGCACTACCGTGACCGGTTCGGAGCGCGCTTCGAGCCTGCGCCGGTGCTGGTCGAGCTGGCGAAGTCCGGCAAGCGCTTCCACGGCTGAGAGGGTCCAGGCGGGCGTGGGGCGCCTCGGACGGCGCTCCTCAGCCCGCGGTCTCGCGCGCGACGAGCGCGTAGGCGAGCCTTCGTGACCAGTGGCAGCCACGGCGCCGAAGCGCAGGGACGCGCCGCCACCCGTCGAGGCCAAGCCCCGCGTCGTCGAGCAGGGGCGCGACCGGAACGTGAAACCCGCTCTTCGGTCGGCGCACCAGCTCATCCGGCACGCGCCGCGAGGGCGCTTCGGCGACGAGCCGCTTGCCCTCGTGGAGCGGTCCTGCGACGAGTAGCCCAGGCGCGAGTCGCTCGGTCAAGGTCGCGTCGACGAACGGGACGCGCACCTCGAGGCCGTGCGCCATGCTGGCCCAGTCCGAATCGCGGAGGAGCTGGTTTCGCATGTAGAGGCTGGCCTCGAGGGCCGCGACGCGCGCGAAGTCGTCGTCGGGCTCCGGCTCGAGCGCCCGGCCGATGAGCTCGAGAGGCGCGAGCGCCTCGAGGCCCGCGCGAGCTGCGTCCTCGCCCATCAGGGCGGGGAGCTCCGTCGGCATGAAGAGGCCTCGGCGCAGGAGGTACGCTCCGGGCCAGCTCGCGCCGTAGCGGAGCACGCTCCCGAGCTTTGGTGACACCGGCAGCGCAGCGAGCCCGAAGCGTCGATAGGCCGCCTCGACGGCGCGCCCGAGCCCTGGCCATACCGAGGCGGGACGGAGCGCCCTCACCCAGCGTGGCAAGGTACGAAACGAGGCGTAGCCGCCAAAGAGCTCATCGGCGCCAAGCCCGCTCACCGCGACCTTGAGGCCGGCCTCACGAGCGGCGCGGCTGACGAGGTAGGTGTTCAAGGCGTCGATGGTGGGCTGGTCCATGGCGGCGAGGAAGCCGTCGCACGCCCGAGCCAGCTCGCGCGCGCTCAGGCGCACCGTGACGTGCGTCGTTTCATACCGACGTGCCATCGCCTCGGCGAGCGGGGACTCTTCTCCTGGGGTGCCGCGAAGATCGTCGAAGGCGAGCGTGATCGTGCGGATTTCCTCGGCTCCCGCGTCGCGCATCAGCGCGACGAGCGCGGTCGAGTCCACGCCCGCGGAGAGGAATGCCCCGACCGGGACGTCGGCGACGAGGTGGTGACGGACGCTGTCGGCGAGCGCGTCGGCGACGAGCCGCCCGTACACAGAGACGCGAGGTCCCGCGGCGGCGCGCGAGAGCACCTCGGAGAGCGACCAGTGGCGACGCACCGGCCCGGGGCCGCGCTCGTCGAACCACTGGAACGAACCCGCCTCGAGCGCGCGGATGGCGCGATACCGAGTGTGCGGCTCTGGGACGCTGCCGAAGAGGTAGAAGCCCGCGAGCCCCGCCGCGCTCTCTTCACGGCTGACCCGACCCGCGAGGAGCGCCTTCACCTCGGACGCGAAGCGCAGCGTGGCGCCATCGTCCGCGAGGTAGAGCGGCTTGATCCCGTAAGGGTCGCGCGCGACGAGCAACCCTCGCCGGGCGCCGTCCCAGAGCGCGAAGGCGTACATCCCGCGGAGCCGCGCGAACATACCCTCGCCCTCGGCGCGGTAGAGCTCGAGGAGCACCTCGGTATCCGAGCACGAGCGGAAGCGGTGACCGCGCGCCTCGAGCTCGAGGCGGAGCTCACGGTGGTTGTAGATCTCGCCGTTGAAGACGAGCGCGAGGTCGGCCTCGGGCCGGACCATCGGCTGCGCGCCGCCTTCACTCAGATCGATGATCGAGAGGCGCCGATGCCCGAGCGCGACGCGACCCGTCGGGTCGAGGTAGGCGCCCGAGGCGTCAGGACCACGCGAGGCCAGGCGATCCCGGATCGCGCCGAGCTCGTCCATCGACGGGCCTTGCGCCGCTGCCGCGTAGGCGACGATCCCCGCGATCCCGCACACGGTAGGCTCAGCCGCCTCTCGCCCGCTTCTCGCGCGCCGCGAGCTCGAGATCGTGCTCGACCATCTCTTCGACGAGCGCGCGGAACGACGTCTTCGGCGACCAACCGAGCGCGGCCTTCGCCTTCGACGGATCGGCGAGGAGCAGGTCGACTTCGGCAGGACGGAAGTACTTCGCGTCGATCGCGACGTGCTCCGTGACGTCGACCCCCGCGAGCTCGAAGGCGAGGTCGAGGAACTCCTTGACCGCGTGCGTCTCACCGGTACCGACCACGTAGTCGTCCGCGGTCGACGCCTGCATCATGAGCCACATGGCCTCGACGTAGTCGCGCGCGTGGCCCCAGTCGCGCTTCGCGTCGAGGTTGCCGAGGTAGAGTTTGTCCTGGAGCCCGTGCTTGATGCGACCCGCGGCGCGCGTGATCTTGCGGGTGACGAAGGTCTCGCCGCGGCGCGGGCTCTCGTGGTTGAAGAGGATGCCGTTGCACACGAACATGCCGTACGCCTCGCGGTAGTTCTGGCCGATGTAGTAGGCGTACGCCTTCGCGCACGCGTACGGGCTGCGCGGGTGGAACGGCGTCGTCTCGCGCTGCGGGGTCTCGACCACCTTGCCGTAGAGCTCGCTCGAGCTCGCCTGATACACCTTGGCCGGCAGGCGGCTACGTCGGACCGCCTCGAGCAGACGCACCGCGCCGAGGCCGGTCACCTCGCCGGTGTACTCGGGCGTGTCGAAGCTCACGCGGACGTGGCTCTGCGCGCCGAGGTTGTAGACCTCGTCGGGCCGAGCCTCTTCGAGGATGCTCTGGAGCCCGGAGGCGTCGCTCAAATCACCGTAGTGCAAGACGAGCCGACGACCCGCGTCGTGCGGATCGGCGTAGATGTGGTCAATGCGCCCGGTGTTGAAGCTGCTCGAGCGTCGAATCACCCCGTGGACCTCGTAGCCCTTCGAGAGCAGGAGCTCGGCGAGGTAGGAGCCGTCTTGGCCCGTGACCCCGGTGATCAGCGCGCGCTTCATGAGAGCGGGATGCTGCACGCGGCGGCGCGGCGAGGCAACCGCTTCGACGGCCGGCTCCGCGCCCGCGATCCGCTCGCGCGCCCGTCAACGAAGGACACCGTCCATCACCTGCTTGCGCAGGTCGCGGATCCGCGTCTCGAGCTCGGGGTCGTGCCCACCACGCTTCGCGAGCACGCGCTCGAGGGTCCTCAGCGCCTGCGCGCTCATGCCCGCGCGGTTCGAGGCGTTCGCGAGCTTCTCGAGGCGCGCGTCCGTCTCTTCGTGCTGCACGGAGCGTCCATAGAAGCTCGCCGCCGCGCCCCACTCGTTTCGCTCGGCATGAAGACCACCGATCCACTCGGAGGTCGCCGCGCACTCACGCTCCTCCATGCAGACGGCGGCGACGAGCGAGCGCTCGGCCGCGATCAACGGATCGGGCGCCTTATCCTCAGCGGCGAGCTGCACGCGCGTACGCAAGCACGGGATGCGATCCTCGACGGTGTCGCAGAGATCGAGGAGCAACAGAGAGGCCTCGGGCGCTTTGCCGATCGCCGCAAGCCAGCGCGCGCGGAGCTGACCGCCCGCCGAGCTCTTCGGGGCGTGTTGCTCGATGAGGCGCGCGTGGCCCTCGATCTCGCTCGCGCACTGAGCCTCGTCGTCGACGCAGCGCGTCCCTCTGCGGCGCTCGGCGATCCGCGCGAGGACGAGACGGGTTCGCGGTCCGATGAGGCTTTCGTCGAGCTCGAGCGCCCTCCTGTCGCAACGGGCGGCGAGCGCCTCGTCCTTCATCCGAGCGCCGATGGCCGCCCAGGTCTTGCCCGCGAGCTCTCCCGACGGGACGACCCGCGCGAGCTGGTCCTCGTCGTCCGCCCATGAAGCGGCGAAGGTCGCGGCGTCGTCGATGAGGGAGGGGTCGATGGACAGCGCGAGGCGGAGCTCCATCAAGGCCTGGAGCTTGGCCTTGCGATGCTCGAGCACCTGCGCGAGGAGCAAATGCGCGCGCCCGTTCGCGCGCGAGCGCTCGAGGCTTCGCTGCAGCCACGGGATCGCGCTCTCGTCTTGCTCCTGCCAGGCGAGGACCGCTCCCAAGAGCGGGAAGTAAGGCTCCGCCGGGTGCCGGCGCATCGCCTCCCTCAGCGTCGAGCGAACCTGGCGTCGCTCTGCGAGCGTGCGCGGGGCCTTGCGCGCGAGCAACGCTTCGCGAGCGTGGTGACGTGCCCCATCGAGCGGCCGCATCCCTGCCTTTGCGACTCCGACCGAGAGCAGGACGCCCACGACCGCGACCCCCGTCGCGAGCCGGATGGCGCTCGGGGCATGACGAACCGGGCCGACGAGGCTTGGCACCTTCTGCGCCGCGGTTCCCCAGAGCGCACCCAGCAGCAACGCGAGCGCGAAGCAGAGCGCTGGGATCTCGAGCCCGAGGTCCGCCAGGTTCTGGAGGAGGAGCGTCACGGCTCCGCAATAGGCTCCTGCTGCCGCGCTGGTGCGGGTGATGGCGAGCTTGCTCGGCCGGAACAGCCACCCGAGCGCGAAGAGCGCGCCGACTCCGACCACGATGCCCCACTCGACGATCCACTGAGCGGGAAAGTTCTCGACATGCGTGAAGACGGTGCCGCCGCTGCCCGGCTGGTAGGCAGGGAAGACCGACTCGAAGGCGCCGCGGCCCACACCGAACCACGCAAAGTCGCCGATGACCGGACGGACCCAAGAGGTCATCGCGAGCTTGCCGAGGTTCTCGTCAAAGAGCTCGCGCCAGGTCTTCGTCTGACTGCCGAGGAAGGCCAAGAGCGCGCCGAACACCACCGTCCCCAAGAGGAGCGCGCGCGATTGTCGCGCCGAGGCCCGAGACTCGGCACGTCGCGCTCGCGAGCGCTCGAGCGCGACCACCAGCATGGCGACGCCCGTCGCGAACATCACCACGCCGCCGCGCGAGGCGGTAACGACCAGGACCCCGACGAGCACGGCGACGCCAAGGGCGTTCAGCCAGCGCGGGAAGGTCGAGTCCTCGTCAAACAGCAGGCCGAAGCCCGCGAGGGTGCCCAGGTTGAGGTAGCCTGCGAGGTTGTTCGGGTTGAGCAGCGGGCCGACGTGCCAGCCGGCGTCCGCCTTGAAGCCTGGCGTGTAGAGCCCGTAGACCTTGTCGGCACCGATGAGCCCGTGCCCGATGGTGAGGAGCGCGGCGACCGAAGCCGTGCAGAAGATCGTGGTGGCCGCCCAGCGCACCCCAACGCGGGTGGAGATGGCGGCCGACCCGACGAACACCGCGGCATAAGAGAACCACCGCAGCGCCTCGAGCGCCGTCGCCCCCGGGTCGAGCGACAGCGGCGCAAGGGACGGCCCGGGCTCTCCGAGCGGCGAAAGCGCGCGCGACCAGATGTCCGCGGCGGTTGGGCTGACCACCTTCAGCACGGACATCGGCAGCGGGACGAGCTGCACGACGCACGCGCCGACGAGCGCCCAAAACACGAACACGGGAGGCGCGAGCGGCAGGCGTCGGTCGGTCGCTCGAAGCGCGATCGCGAAGAAGGCGAGCAGCGTGCTCGCGAGGCCGAGGGCGAGCGTCGTCATCGGATGCACGCCGCCGATCGCGAAGAGCGAGCTCATCACGATCACGATGCACAGCCCCTGCGTCACGAGCTCGAGCGGAAAGTCTTCGAGCTGTGCGTTGAGGCGCGACGCCCAGGAGCCGCGCTGCCGCTTGCGCAGGCTCGCGCGCTCGGTCTCCCCTGGCTCGGGTGAGACGTCTTCGACGGAGGCGTTCATGGCATGTCGTTCCGTTGCCCGCCCCCCGCGCGCGTTCAGGTCACTGATCGGCGTCGCCGCGATACTTGAGCAGCTGCTGCTGGTAGCGCATGAGGTACTTCATGACGAGATCCTCCATCGTCATGTAGCCCGGCATGTTCGGGTTGAACTGGCAGCCATAGCGCACCGCCTTCGAGTGCATCAGCACGCGGTAGCGAATGGTCGCGAGCATCTTGATCATCCCGGTGCTCGTGGGGAGCTCGAACTCGATGAAGATGTCGTCGTTCGCGATCTTCATGTCCTGGTCGGGAGATACGATGAGCGAGATGCCGGTCGCCGAGATGTCGTGAAGGTCGCCGGCGATGGGCTTCGCCTCCTTGCGCGCGGCCTCGTTGCCCGGCAAGATGTTCACCTGGATCGGCTTGTTCGAGGAGGCGCGGAACGACGTGCGCCGGTTGAACAGGCGGAAGAGGTCGCTCGGGTCCTGGCCTTCCTTCAGCTTAAACTGGAAGGTGTAGCGACGCGACACGTCCTCCTCGGACCGACCGACGACCATCGCGCTAAGGCGCACGGTCTTCTTGAGGCTCGGAGTCGTGAACTCGAGCGGGACGACGACGCCGATCGGCAAGAGCGGCGGCTCCGGCGGATGAAAGTCCACCACCGTCTGCGAAACGTCGAGCGTGAAGACAACCCCCGCGATCGGTCCGCTCTTCAGCACGAGTGCCACGCTGAGGGCGTCCAGGTCGGCAGAGACCTCACCTTCTGGGAAGCCACTGGCCATCGGGCCGGGGTCATAGCCTTTCACTTCTGCAATCTCAAGGGATCGATGATGCGAGCGCCCTGACATGTCGTCGCAGGGCGACGCGCGTTCAGTGAAGGGGTGAATCGACTCTGCCGGAGCGGGCACCTGGGCTAGAGAGAGCGGGCGGTGCACGTCCTCGCGCTGAATCAGTTCTACGCGCCCGACCACTCGGCGACGTCACAGCTCCTGACGGAGCTCTGCGAGGACCTCGCCGCGGCCGGAGAGCGCGTCACGGTGGTCGCGAGCCGCGGGACCTACCTGGGCGGGGAGAAGCTCCCCGCGCGCGAGCGGCGGCGGGGCGTCGAGGTGCTGCGCCCGTGGGCCACCAGCCTCGGCAAAGGGAGCATCGCGCGGCGGCTCCTCGACTACGGGACCTTCGGCGCGTCGGCGCTCGCCGAGGTCGTGCGCGTCGCACGACCGGACGTGATGATCGCGCTCACCACGCCGCCGATGATCGCGGCGGGCGCGGCGGTCGTCGCGAAGGCACGCGGGATCCCGCTGGTCCCGTGGGTGCAGGACGTGTACCCGGAGGTCGCGGTTGCCTTCGGCGTCCTCCAGGAGACCACGATGGCGGCGCGCGCCCTCGCCGCCGTGGGCCGCGCGAGCCATCGAGCCGCACGCCTGACGGTGACGCTCTCCGAGGGCATGGCGGAGCGGGTCGTGGCGCAGGGTCAAGCGCGCGAGCGGATACGCGTCATCCCGAACTGGTCGGACGGTCGCCTCGTTCACCCCACGGCGGAGGGCGCCGCGCGCTTCCGCCGCGAGCACGACCTCGAAGGGCGCTTCGTCGCGATGTACAGCGGCAACCTCGGCGCCGGCCACGAGCTCGTCCCGTTTGTCGCGGCCGCGCGCGCCCTCGCGGCCCGAAGGCCCGAGCTCGCCCTGGTGTTCGTGGGCGATGGCGTTCGACGAGCCGAGGCCGAACAGGCCGCGCGTGGGCTGACGAACGTGCGCTTCTTGCCCTATCAGCCGCGTGAGCGGCTCGCCGAGAGCCTGTCGGCCGCCGACGTGCACCTCGCCTCGCTCCAGCCCGGGCTCGACGGGCTGCTCGTGCCGAGCAAGCTCTACGGGGTGATGGCTGCCGGGCGCCCACTCCTCTACCTCGGCCCGGCATCGTGCGAGCTCGCGCGGGTGATTCGGCGCTGGGGCGTGGGCTGGCACGTCGAGCCGGGGGAACCAGCCGCCCTCGTCGCGGCGCTCGAGGCGGCCATGGCCGAGCCGCTCGAGACCCGGGGGCGCGGCGAGCGCGCTCGCGCGACGTTCGTCACCGAGTTTGATCGCCCCCGAGCGGTCGAGCGGTGGCGCGCGGTGCTCCGTGAGGCGGTGGCGGAGGGGCCCCACGCGATCGGTGGACGAGCACCGAAGGGAGAGTAGTATCGGGAGCCGTCCGCATGGGCGGTCCGCGGGAGGCGCGTTCGTTGAATCCTCGCGCCTGCTCGCGCAACGGAACGAAGAACCTCGACCATGCGCACGTACCTCGCCGCGTTCTTCCTCGCCGCGCTCGCGTCCGGCCTCCTCACGCCGCTGGTGAGGCAGTGGGCGCTTCGCCTTCAGGCGGTGTCGGCAACGGGTGGTCGCCACATGCACGCGCGGAAGATCCCGCGGCTCGGCGGGGTCGGAATCGGGATCGCGATGTTCCTGCCGATCCTGTCCTTGTTCGTCGTCGACGGCGTGGTCGCGCAGCACATCCGCGAGAACTCGCTGCGCGTCGTCGGGCTGTGTGGCGGTGGCGCGCTCATCGCGAGCGTGGGGGCGCTCGACGATACGCGGGGCGTACGCGCCCTCCACAAGCTGTACGCGCAGATCGCGGTCGCCTGCCTCGCCTGGCACTGCGGGTTCCGCATCGACGAGGTGATGCTGCCCGTGGTCGGGCTGCTGCCGATGGGCGTGTTCAGCCTGCCCATCACCGTGCTTTGGATCGTGGGGATCACCAACGCGGTGAATTTGATCGATGGGCTCGACGGGCTCGCGGCCGGCGTTGTGTTCTTCGCGGGCGTCACGAATTTTGTCGTCGCGCACAGCCTCGGCCGCAACTTCACGGCGCTCGTGATGGCGGCGATGCTCGGGGCGGTCCTCGGCTTTTTGTTTTACAACTTCAACCCGGCGCGCATCTTCATGGGCGACTCGGGGAGCTACCTCCTCGGCTACGTCCTCGCGACGACGGCGCTCGTCGGACCGACCGGCAAGGCCACGACCGCCGTCTCGCTCCTCGTGCCGGTGGTCGCCATGGGCGTCCCGATCTTCGACACGCTGTTCGCGATGGTGCGCCGCGCGCTCGAGCGTCGCCCGCTGTTCTCGCCTGACCGCGGCCACATCCACCATCGGCTGATCGATCTCGGGCTCACGCACCGACGCGCCGTGCTCATGCTCTACGGGGTGTCCGTCGTGCTGACGGTGGCCTCGATCGCCATCTATCTCGGACGCGCGTGGCAAATCGGCGTCGCGCTGCTCGCGGCGACGGTCGTGATGCTCGGACTCGTCCGCTTCGTCGGCTACTTCTCGCTCGCCATGTTCGTCAAGCGGCAACGCGCACGCCTCCGAAGCCGTGATGCCGAGCTCCTGCGCCATGCGCTCCCTCGAGCGCTCGCGCGCTTCGCTGAGGCCTCGTCCGAGGCGACGTTGCTCGATGGGCTCATCGAGGTGGCGGAGGAGGCCGAGATCGCGGTGATCGAGGTGAGAGCGCTCGGCGGCCAAGAGGTCGGCTTCCGATGGGCGACGCGCAACTCCGACGCGCGGCGCGTCGTGGCGACGATGACCTACCCGCTCGGCAAGGACTCGCTCGCGGAGCACGAGGTGGAGTTCGCGGTGGTCACCGAGTTCGAGGACGCCGAGATGCCGCCGCAGACCGAGATCTTGCTGCAGCTCCTCGTCGACGTGCTCGTCGAGCACTTCGCGCGCGTTGGCAGCCGCTTCGCACCTCGAGTGGCCGTGGCGCCCACGTCGCGTCGCAGCGCGCCGAACACGGCCTCTGTCTCGAGTCGCCCCGCGGTCGAGACCGGCGTCGAACCATGACCCGAGACGACCGGGCGGAGGTCCACGCCGCGAAGGCGGCTTACCTCCTGCGACGGCGTGCGCTCGACCTCATCGGAGCGGCGCTCTCGTCCGTCGAGGTCGTCGGGCTGCTCGTCAAGGGCGCGGGGCTCGCCGAAACCGTGTACGCGGAGCCGTGGTCGCGCGCGATGAGCGACGTCGACCTCGTCGTGCCCGCGGAGGTTCAGCGCGTTTGCCTCGACGCCTTCGAGGCGCTCGGTCACGAGGTCGTCCCGATCCCCGACAATCGTCGGCGTTCCTACGAGGCACACGGCGAGCGGATGGTGCGCGTCGCGGTGGGCCCCGCACGCGTCGCCGTCGAGCTCCACGCGACCCTCGACAAGCTCGTCCTGCACCCCATCGATTGGCCGGGGATCCTCGCGCGCTCAAGCGCGATCTCCGGGCTCTCCGAGTCGCTGCGCGTCCCGTGCGTCGAAGACCACGCGCTCCTCGTGATGCTGCACGCGGCGCTGAGCGAGCTGCGCCACGAGCGCGCGTGGGACGACCTCGAGCGCCTCGTCGAGCGCGGCCTCGACCGAAATCTCCTCGTCGAGCGCGGGCGCGCCTGGGGCCTCGCGCCAACGATGGCGCTCGTCCTCGACGCGCTCGAGGCGCGACGACCCACGTCCGCCGCGGCGGCGCTCCGTCGCGAGCTCCGCGGCGCGCTCCCGGAGCGGCCCCTCGCGCGACGCCTCTTCGAGCGCGCGGCCGTCGCGCGCCACAAGGGAACGGGCCTCACCTGGGTCGTTCGCCAGGCGATGCTCCGCGACGACCCGCTCCGCTACGCGCTCGGAGTGCTGCGCTTTGCCGGGCTCCGCGTCGCCGACAAGCTCCCGTGGTAGAGGCGCACGCATGAGGGACGCCGGCAGCCAAGTCTTCACGCCTTCACCCAAGGTGCTCGCGCGCGTGCTCGACGGTGAGGCCGTGCTGCTCGATCTTGGGGGCGGCACCTACTTCGGGCTGAACGAGGTTGGCTCCACGATCTGGTCGGCGGTCGAAGGCGGCGCGACGCTCGACGAGCTCGTGGCGACGGTGGCGTCGACCTACGACGTGTCGCCCGAGCTCGCGCGGCACGACATCGCCACCCTCATCGACGAGCTGCGGTCGCGGGGGCTCGTCCTCGCGACGCTTCGCTGAGCGCGCGCGCGGCGACGGACTCGGCGCTCTCGAGCCCCGGGGCGTACGAGAGCGCCACGAGCGGCACCCGCGCGGCGAGCGCCGTGAGGAGCGCGAACTCGGCCGCGAGCGCCTCCGGCTCTTCGGGGTCGAGTCGATGCACGTGCGGCTGCAGGGCCTC
>VGRJ01000048.1 GCA_016875405.1 Deltaproteobacteria bacterium
TGCTCGAACGCCGGCGGAACCTGCTGGTCGTCGAAGCGGCTCTGATCGACCACGATGTCCCCGACCATGCGGACGCCGGCGCGGCGTAGATCGGCGACCATCGCGTACAGGTGCCCATGCTCGAAGTTCGGGTCGCCCTCGCCTCGCAAGACGAGCGTGTCGACGCGATCCTCTCGGATTTTTCCGTAGAGACCGGTGAGGTAACGATGATGAGGCCCGAGCGCCTTCAGCGCCGCCCAAGCGGTGACGAGCTTGGCGTTCGACGCGGGGTTCAAGGCGAGCGTCTCGTCACGGGCGGCGATGGCCCTCCCGGTGCGCACGTCGACGACCGAGACGCCCAGCTTTCCGCCGTAATGCCGGACCGCGTTCGACAGCTTCTGGATTTTCTCGGTCAGCCGCGAGTCCTCCGACGTGGGAGAGGCGCTCGCCGAGGCCGCGGGCTCGGGCCCTCGACCGTTCGGCTTGCGCTTCTTCTGGGCGCGGGCGTCGTCCATGCCCCCCATCACGAACGCGACCACGACCGCGAGCGCGCCGCTCGCGAGGGCGAGCGCTCGGGAGCGCCGGCTGTGAGGAAACGAACGAAACATCATGTCCGAGGCGATCGACGGTGCAGGTTGTTCGTCCGCGCCGTTTGGGCTAGTGATCCTGCCGCTCATGAGGACCTCGACGCAAGCACTGCTCATCGCTCTCCTTCTCGTTGGAGGCAACGCCGTCGGTTGCAACGGCTCTCGGCGCCCGCGGACTCCGGACGAGGCTCCGGCGTCGACGGCCGCGACGACGAGCGAGTCGCCGGCGCCCGAGGCGAAGCCCGAGAAGCCTGCCGCCGCCGAGGCAGCACCGAGTGACACGTCCGGCTTCGACAAGGACATGGCCGACATGGTGCTCGAGCGCGGCCGCAAGCAGGCGGTGCAGTGCCCGACTGTCGTCGCCGCGACGCCGACGGGCGAGGGCGAGATCGAGATCGTGTTTGACGGCCCGAGCGGGAAGATCGTCGACGTCGTGCTCGGCACCACGTTCGCTGCGGGCTCGGCCGATGGGCAGGCGTGCCTGAAGAACGCCTTCCTCGGCCAGATCGTGACGCGCTTCGAGGGCAAGAAAAAGGTCTCGTACACGCTGAACGTCCCGGCGCCACCTCCCCCCGAGAAGGCCACGAAGTCCCCGAGCGCAGCCGAGAAGGGCGGTAAGAAGAAGTGACCCGTCGCCTCTTGGCGACCGTGGTGGTCTTGGGTTCGCTGCTCGCGCCGGGGCTCGTCCGCGCCGCGGATGACCCACCTGTGCCCGCAGCGGGTGAGGAGCCGAAGCCAGCCGCAGAGGACGCAAAGCCGGCGGCGGATGGCGCGAAGCCGGCGCCGGTGGTCGCGATCCCGGCGATCGAGCAGGCGCCAGTTCGTTATCCTCCAACGCGCGTCCGTCTCCCGCTGATCCTCGGTGGCCTTGGCTTCACGGCCGCGGCCTACGCCGCCTCGGCCGGTACGGCCTACGGCTGGGATTACGTGCCCGGAGCGCAGTCGCTTTACATCCCGGTGGCCGGTCCTTGGATGGCCCTCGCCGAGAACCGCTGCCCCGCAGACGGCTCCGAGTGCGACCCGATGATCTACGCGCGCGGCATCCTCGAGGCCTTGAGCGGGCTCGCCCAGCTCGGGGGGCTCGCGGTCGCGGCGCAGGGGATCTTCATGACCACGGAAGCGAAGCCCGCGCCACGCACGAGCCTCTCGATCGTCCCCGTGGTGACCGAGACGATGACCGGGGTCACCGTCGGTGGCGCCTTCTAGCGAGCGCCGAGCCGCTCCAAGCAGCGGACCGAACCGCGGATGTTGGTGGGTCGGGTCGCTCACCTCGCCCATGCGCCTTTTGCGCCGCGCAACGTCAGAGACGCCGTCGCGAGCCTGCCGGGCGTCGCCATCGCTCCTCGAGCGATGCCTCCACCGACCAGGCCGACAGGGTCATCACACGCGGGAGCGTGACGGCGACCCGACCATCGCGCGGGCGGGCCAGGCGTGCGTTCGTGGGCGCGCCGAGACCGAGCACGTCGCCGGCGCGCAAGGAGACATGGTGGCTCACGTAGGCGACGAGCTCACCCGGGTCATGCTCGCCCCCTTCGAACGCGCACGTCTCGACACGGCGCCCCTCGGCTTCGATGACGAGGCGTAGCTCGTCGAGCCGGAGAGGTCCGGGCGTCGTGACGAGGTAAGGCCCGAGCTGCGCCGGAGTTGGAGGGGCCGCGCGCTCCCAGTCCCCCGGGAGGACCCAGTCGACGATCAGGGTGTACCCGACCACCGCTCGCTCCGCCTCGATCGCGCTGGCTTGCTCGAGGTCATCACCGAGCACGACCGCGAGGCCGACCTCGGCGAGCGCGCCCGACGAGGCGACCAAGGCCGGTTGACCACTCCCAAGGAAGGCGCGCGCGTCACGCATTCGAAAGCCGGGTCCGCCCGCCGAGAGCGCTCGCGGCGCTAGCTGTACGTGGCTCGCCCTTGATGGATCGCAAGGCGGAAGCAGGAGCGCGCCATCGTCTGGGAGGCGCGCCGCGGTCGGTCGACGCCCCGAGAGCAAGCGCGCCTCAAGCGAGTCGAGCCCAGCCGCCCGGGAGGCGATGACCCGCTCGAAGAAGTCGCCCCCTGCCCCCGCGAGGCCGAAGCTCTGCTCGAGCAACGCTACGTCGTAGAGCGCGCCGTCGCAGGCGAGCGCCACCGTCGGCAGCGCGCGCTCGGGCACTCGAATTCGTCCCAGCTTCACGCGCAAACTCTGTGCACTTCCGCACGCGAACGCAAACGTTGTGTCCACGGCACGTCGCCGTTTGCCATTGACGCACGAGGGGCCTTCTCTGATAGGACCGCGCAGTGAGCAGCCTCCCTCCGCCAACGGGGCCGACCATGAGCCGCAGGACCAAGTTCGTGTTCGTCACGGGAGGAGTCGTCTCCTCCATCGGCAAGGGCCTCGCAGCCGCGTCGATTGGTGCGCTGATGGAGGCGCGCGGCCTGAAGGTCACGAACATCAAGCTCGATCCGTACATCAACGTCGATCCCGGGACGATGTCGCCCTACCAGCACGGCGAGGTGTTCGTCACCGACGACGGCGCGGAGACCGATCTCGACCTCGGGCACTACGAGCGGTTCACGAGCGCGCGCCTCACGCGCGAGAACAACTTCACCACCGGGCGGATATACGAGGCGGTCATCTCGAAGGAGCGGCGCGGCGAATATCTCGGCGCAACGGTGCAGGTCATCCCGCACGTCACGAACGAGATCAAGCAGCGCATCATCCAAGCGACCGAGCACGTCGACGTCGCGATCGTCGAGATCGGTGGCACCGTCGGCGACATCGAGTCCCTCCCGTTCCTCGAAGCGATCCGCCAGCTCAAGATCGAAGCCGGCAGTCAGAACGCCGTCAGCGTGCACGTGACGCTCGTCCCTTACATCCCGACGGCAGGCGAGCTCAAGACGAAGCCGACGCAGCACTCCGTCCAGAAGATGCGCGAGATCGGCATTCAGCCGGACATGCTGCTCTGTCGCTGCGACCGGCAGCTGACCCGCTCGATGAAGGAGAAGATCTCGCTCTTCTCGAACGTCCGCGTCGAGAACGTGATCAGCGCCCCCGACGTCGCGTGCATCTACGAGCTGCCACTCGCGCTCCACGCCGAGGGCATCGACGACGCGCTGGTCGACGCCCTCAACATCTGGTCGCGTCAGCCGGACCTCTCGAGCTGGAACCGCATCGTCGAGCGCTTCAAGGCCCCCGCAGCGGGTACGGTTCGCATCGGGGTCGTCGGCAAGTACGTGCACCTCCGCGACTCGTACAAGTCGCTCCACGAAGCGCTGATCCATGGCGGCCTCGACCATCACGCCCGGGTTGAGCTCGAGTACGTCGACTCCGAGACGATCGAGCGCGAAGGGACGGCGAAGCTCGAGGGGCTCGACGCGATCCTCGTGCCGGGCGGGTTCGGCGACCGTGGCGCGGAAGGGAAGATCAACGCAATCCGTTACGCGCGCGAGAACAAGGTCCCGTTCTTTGGGATCTGCCTCGGGCTGCAGCTCGCCGTGGTCGAGTTTGCCCGAAACGTCTGCAAGATCCCACGAGCGAACTCGCGCGAGTTCGACAAGGACGGCGAGAGCTGCGTCGTCGACCTGATGCCCGACCAGCACGGCGTCGTCGACAAGGGCGGCACGATGCGGCTCGGCGCGTACCCGTGCGTGCTGGACAAGGGCTCGGTCGCCGAGTCGGTCTACGGGACGACGAAGATCAGCGAGCGACACCGTCATCGCTACGAGGTCTCGAACGTCTTCCGCGAACGCTTGGTCGAGGCGGGCTTGTGGCTGTCCGGCCTCTCACCGGATAAGCGCCTCGTCGAGATGGTGGAGCTGCAGAACCATCCGTACTTCGTGGGCTGTCAGTTCCACCCCGAGTTCAAGAGCCGCCCGCTGAAGGCGCATCCGCTCTTCTCGCGCTTCGTCCGCGCGGCCATCGAGCGTCGCGAGCGCCGCGCCGCCGAGAGCACGCCGTCGACGCAGACGAGCGAGTTCACGAACTGACCGTCAGCGCTCGGTCACTGGATGCCGTAACGCGCGAGCCGCCGATAAAACGTTCGGCGCGGGATCCCCACGAGTCGAGCTGCCTCGGCACGGTTCCAGCCCGTGCGCTTCAGGGCGTCGAGGATGCGGACACGCTCGGCCTCGTCGTAGTCCTCACGCGAGGCCACGTCGTCGAGCTCCGTCGCTCCCTCGTCACGATGGCTCGGCTCCGAGCTTCGCGGCGCGCGCACGGGAGGCGCACCGACCCTGGGGAGATCGAAGTCGTCGACGCCGAGTTCGTCGCCGTCGCTCAAGATCCAGGCGTTCAGGAGCACGTTCTCGAGCTGGCGGACGTTGCCGGGCCAAGCATACCCCTGGAGCACCCGCGTCGCCTCGCGACTGACGCTGCGGCGCTCGCGAGAGTATCGAGCGGCGAAGATGCGCAAGAAGTGGTCGACGAGGAGCGGAACGTCCTCGGCTCGCTCGCGCAAGGACGGTGACCGCACCGCGATCACGTTGAGGCGGTAGTACAGGTCCTCGCGGAAGGTGCCGCGCGCCACCATGTCCGCAAGGTCGCGGTGCGTCGCGGCGATGACGCGGACGTCGACGCTCTCCTCCTTCGTGCCGCCGACGGGCCGAAGGACCTTTTCTTGCAGGACGCGCAAGAGACCCGCCTGCATTTTCTGCGGCATCTCGCCGATCTCGTCGAGGAGGATCGTGCCGCCGTCGAGCTCACGAAAGAGGCCCTTCTTGTCCCGATCGGCGCCCGTAAAGGCGCCGCGCACGTGTCCGAACAGCTCGCTCTCGAGCAAGTGCTCGGGGATGGCCCCGCAGTTTAGGCCGACGAAGCGCTGCTTCGCGCGCGACCCCATCGCGTGGACCGTACGAGCGATCACCTCCTTGCCGGTGCCGCTCTCACCTGTGATGAGCAGCGGGACGTCGGCGTCCTTCACGCGCTCGATCACCGCATAGACGCTGCGCATCGCGTCGCTCGTACCCACGATGTCGCCGTACCCGAAGTGCCCGCGCAGGACGGCCTTGACGCTTCGGAGCGAGCGCTTCGTCTCGGCGAGCTGCTCGGTGCGGCGACCGAGCACCTCCTCGAGCTTCGTGCGGGCCGCCTCGAGCTCTCGGTTCGCAGCCTCGAGCTCGAGCGCGCGCTCACGGTTCTCGGAGAGGAGCCGCGCCGTCTGGATCGCGATCGCCGACTGCTCGGCGAGCGCCAGCAGCGAGGGGATCTCGGCCGCAAACGTGGCGCCAGACCGGAGGCGCGTCTCGAGGTAGAGCGCCCCGAGTTTATCACCAGACCGCGCGCGGATCGGCGCGCAGACCACCGATCGCAGCATCAACTGGTGAACCGACACGTACCCGGCGACGCGCTCGTCGCTGGGGGCGTCGACCGCCAAGAAGACCTCGCCCGTCGCGAGCACGCGCTCGGCGATCGAGCGCGAAAACACTGTGTGCGGCTCGTTTCCGTCTCGCTCGCGCGCCGCGTGAATGCTGAGGTATGGCTCCCCCGAGCGACTTCGCAGAAGGACGAAGCCCTGCTCGGCGTCGAGGAGGCGGACCGCACACTCGGCGATGCGGTCGAGCAACCGCTCGAGGTCGTATTCGCCCGCGAGCTGGCGATTGATTTCGAGCAAGAGCGAGAGCCTGTCGTTGCGCGGAACCGGAGCGCCGAGCTGCGTTGCAGCGGACGCATCGAACTCGGCATCGAGGATGAACGACGACGACGGTCCTGCCACGAGCGACGGGCGCGGCGGAGCCACGCTCCCTGGTCGGCCTCGAAGGTCGCGGCGGCGCGGGTCGTTCCAGAAGACCTCCTTCAGGTCGCGCGGCAGCGGAGCCGCGATCGCCTCGAGGCTCGCAACCGCGCGGCGGGTGTCATCCGCCTCATCGGCGGGCCGAAACTCGGCGGCCGAGAGCTGCGCGCGAGCGAGGAGCGCACGCCAGACCCAGTCTCGCTGACCGCGCCTCTCGGCGGCCGCGAGGCACTCGTCGAACGCCGCGCGAGAGTCCGCCCAACGCCCCGCGAGGTATGCGACGGTCGCCTTCGCGAAGTGCCGCAGCGCCTCGTGCGTCGTGGAGTCGCCGAGGATCGCCTCAGCGGCGAGCAGCTCGTCCTGGAGCTGAAGCGGGTCCCATCCCGGCACCTTGGCGAGGACCAGGATCCTCTCGAGCAGTGCCTCGGCCGCGTCGCTGAGTCGCCCGAGCTCTTGGTAGATCTCTGCGCTCGCGACGAGCTTTTCCTGACCGAGCTCGAGCTCACCCGCGAGGACGCAACTCTCGGCCTCGAGCCCGAGGAGCTGCGCTCGCGCCGCGCCTGAGAGGCGGTCACGTTCGGCGGCGAGCGCGTCGAGGGAGGCCTGCGCGCGGGCGAGTCGTCCCACGTAGAGGTCGAGGCTCGCGAGGTTGAAGAGCGCCTGACGAAGCGCGGCCGCGCGGCCGCTGCGACGTCCCATGTCGACAGCGGCCTCGAGGTGAGCGAGAGCCGAGCCGATGTCTCCGCGTTGATGCGCGATCGTTCCGAGGTTGAGGCGCGTCGTGGCGACGTAGCCCGCGTCGCCCGCGCGCTCGGCGTGCTCGAGGGCGTCAAGATAGGCTACCTCTGCGTCGGCGAGCTTGTCGCTGCGCTGGAGCGCGAAGGCCAGCGAGCCGAACGCGACCGCGGCGACGCGCGGCTCACCGGGGATCCGCGCAAGCGCGGCCGCACGCTCGAGGGTGTCGAGGGCGAGCGCATGTCGCCCGGAAAGGCTTCGCGCGAGCCCGGCGACGGCGAGCGCATCGACGATGAGGTGATGCGCTCCGAGCGGGGCGAGCTCGTCGGCCGGTGCCTCGACGTCGGTACCAAGAGCGGAGAGGGCTCGGTTCGCGTGGACCTCCGCGTTCGAGTGATCGCCGGCACGCAGATGTGCGCGCGCCTTCTGTCCATGCCAGGCCGCAACCTCGAGGGGCATCGCCGAGGCGAGAAGCGACTCGGTCGCGACGAGGGCGTCGAGGGCGCTGACCGGTTCACCGCGACCAGTCAGCAGCTTCGCGCGCGCGAGCGACAGGGAGAGCGAGACCTCGTCAGCATAGGCCTCGAGGTACTCGGCCGCGGTATCGAGCCGGCCACGGTCGAGCAGGCGATGGACCTCCACGAGATCGATGCGCACGCCCGAAGGCACCGGAGCCTCCTCGAGCGCGGCGTCGAGGTCATCGAGCGACACCACGGCGCGCGACTCGAGGCGCTCGATTGTCGCGCGCAGCGGCCCGGGGAACCCGCCCGCGCGCGACACGAGCTGACGCGCGACCTCGTCGCGGAGCGAGGGCATGAAGCGCGCCACGAGCGCGCGTGCGTCGACGTCCTGAAGAGGCGAGACCTGGAACCATCCAAAGGTCCGGTCGCTCTCGAGGCCCACCTCTCCGGGCCTCCCGCCCACCGTCGCGACGAGCCGGGCGCCGCGCGCGCGAAGGGCGTCGATGCGCCGAAAGTCGCTCTCGGGCAGTCGGTCGGCGTCGTCAACGAGCAAAACGAGCGTGCTCGGATCGTCGGGCAACATCGAGGGTGCAAGCGCGAGATCGAGGGTCGCAGGCTCACCGGCGGCGATGTCGACGACGGCGTGGCCACCAACCCCGAGCGACCAGGACAGGCGTCGGAGCAACGTCGTGCGGCCCGACCCGGATGGGCCGCCGACGATGAGGCCCGACCCCGAAGGCATGCCCGCGACGACCGAGAGCAGCTCGGCCGAGACGGCGTCACCTCCAACGATCGTCCAGACTCGACGGGTGTCGGTGCCGCGATGGGACATGGCCGCCGCATCGTCGAGCTGAAGCGCGGAGCGGAGGGCCTCGGCGAACTCGTCGACGCTCGGATACCGCTCGGCCGGCACCTCGGACGTGGCGCGGCGAGCCACCGCGCGTGCCGCGACGACGTGACGCTTGCCGAGCGAGCGC
This sequence comes from Deltaproteobacteria bacterium, assembly GCA_016875405.1. Lineage (GTDB taxonomy): Bacteria > Myxococcota_A > Polyangia > Polyangiales > Polyangiaceae > SYFR01. The sequence goes on from VGRJ01000048.1 coordinate 8,445, forward strand.
CCCGTCGCCGACAAGGTCTCCTCGAGGCTCGCGCCGAGGGCGTAGACCTCGGCCTGCGGAGTGAGCGGCTCGCAGCGGAACAGCTCGGGCGCCGCGTAGCGAGGCGTGAGCCCCTCGGGCCGCGCGCCCCCCTCGCGCCACGCGGCGGCCAGCCCGAGGTCGACCAGTGTCGCGCGCCCGTCGGGGCCGACGATGATGTTCGCGGGCTTCACGTCCCCGTGGAGCAAGAGGGCGCGATGGAGGCTCGTGAGGAGATCGGCCGCCTGGATCAACGCGCCGAGGCAGACGCGCGCATCTGACTTGGTATTGATCAAGTCGGCGAGGCTCGAGCCGACCACGAGCTCGCGGGCAAGGTAAACACGCCCCGAGCGCGGGAGGCGCCCGAAATGGAGGACCCGCGGAACGCCGAGCCCCTCGATGCCGGAGAGCGCCGTGGCCTCGCGCACGAGGGCCATCACCTCCGGCTCGTCGGCACCTGGCCTGAGGAGCTTCAACGCGACGTCGGCCCCGGTCACGCGATCGCGCGCGGACCAGACCTCCCCGCTCCCGCCCTGCCCGAGGCGCTCGATCGGTTCGTAACGTGCGGGGAACTCGGCCGTCATCGCGATCATGTCGTCGCCGGAGAGAGGTTGCGGCGGCGAGCGTCGAGAGGTTACAACGGTCCCCTCGAGCCATGACGGAATTCGCCACGCAGCGACCTCATCCGGCGTACGCCCCGTCGCTCAGTGCGAACTCACCATGACGGCCGTCATCCTGAACAGCACCGCGGTCCTGCAGACGATCGACCGCGAGCGCAAGGGGCGCTTCGTGAAGGAGATCGTGCTCGCAAGGCCCGAAGGCGCCGCGCTGCCGCTCGACGAAGAGCTCGAGGACAAGGAGGACGACGACGCGCCCCTGTCCTCGGAGCACGACGAGATGCCGCCGGTCGGAGGGCTTGGTCCTAGCCGACAAGCGGTGCCGCTCGCGATGGTGCGCAAGCGCGACGAGGATGTGGCGAGCGGCGTCAAGGGGAGCCGCGGCGCGGTCCTGCTCATCCATGGCTACGGTCAAAACCGCTACGTCTGGCACCTCCCTGCTCGGAGCTTCTCGAATTACCTCGCGGCCGAGGGCTTCGATGTCTTCAACCTCGACCTGCGCGGGCACGGACGCTCACGGCACCTCGGCGCCCGCCCTCCGCGCGACCTCGCCGACTACGTGAGGGACGATGTCCCGGCTGCCGTCGCCGCGGTACGCCGCGTCTCGGGGCACGACCGCGTGTTCCTCATCGGGCACTCGCTCGGCGGTCTCATCAGCTACGCCGCCGCGCCCGCCCTGATCGAGCACGTGGCGGGGATTGTGACGCTCGGGAGCCCGTACCACTTCACCCGCGGGTCCCGGTTCCTTTCGCTGTTCGGGAGCGCCATGCTCGCCCTCGACCGACGCCTGTCGCTCGGCGACGGGCTCCACTTCAAGGACGCCGGCGAGATCATGCGCCTCGCCCGCGTGTTCATCGAGAGCCCGGTATTTCCGCTTCCGATCCGCGGGCATGCGCCCGGCGCCATCGAGCCGCGGGTGCTCGGGCAGCACATGTCGCTCGCGATGGATCGCGGGAGCCTCGCGGTGATGCGGAACCTGTTCCTGCGCGCGGCCGAAGCGCGTGCAAGCGGGCACCGCCTCGGCGTCCTCTACGGCTTTGCCGCCGCCTTCGAAGCACTCGACGTTCCGCTCTTGGTCATCGCAGGGAGCGACGACGGCCTCGCACCGCCCGAGTCGGTCCGACCCGCCTACGAACGCTCGAACTCCCCCGACAAAGCGTACCGCGTGTTTCCCAACGGCCACATCGACATCGTGGTCGGCAAGGACGCGCCGACCACCATCTGGCCACTCATCAGCGACTGGATGCGTAACCGCAACAAGCGCCAGTCGAACGCCGTCAACGCCTGAACCGAGGAGACCGCCGCCGTGAGCCTGAAGGACAAGGTCATGACCGAGGGCATGAAGCTCGCGAGCCACCCAGCCGTCGCGGGGGTGATGCAAGACCCGCGCTTCATGAAGCTTGTGATGCTCGCGCTCAGCATGCCAGGAAAGCTGAGCGACCTCACCGACGAGCAGAAGGCGAACTTCCTGAAGGCCGTCGGCGCCGCGCCGCAGCGCGAGGTCGACGACCTGCGCCGCGCCGTGCGCTCGCTCGAAGAGGAGCTGTCACGGCTACGCACGAAGGGGTGAGGGAGGGCCCCGCCGAGAGGGCCGCTCGAGCGGCCGAGCGGTCCCCGCGAAGGCGAGGAGTGGCGCGGCCAGCGACGGACCCGATGCTCACTCCCCGAGCGGCTACTTGACGTCGCCGCGGGCGTAGATGCTCGCAACATAGTCGAGCACGTCACGGGCGGAGACGTCGTTGTATCCGAAGTACTTCATCATCCGAGCCTTGATGATGTCGATCTTCTCCTGGGTCTCACGGTCGATGACGTTCGAGACGAGCGTCTGGAGCTTGATCGAGTCTTTCTGGTCCTCGAAGAGCTTGAGCTCGAGCGCGCGCCGAAGGCGGTCGTTCGTGTGCCACTCGAAGCGCTTCCCATCGACCGCGAGCGCGCCGATGTAGTTCATGATTTCACGGCGGAAGTCGTCCTTGCGGTTCTCGGGGATGTCGATCTTCTCCTCGACCGAGCGCATCAACCGCTCGTCCGGGTCGACGTCCTGCCCGGTGAAGCGGTCCTTCACCTTCTCGCGCAAGGTGAACGCCTTCACGCTGTCGATGTAGTTCGCCGCGAGCTTCTGGATGGCGTCCTCGTCCGCGCTGATCGCCCGCTGGACCTCGTTCTTCACGATGTCCTCGTACTCGGCCTTCACCATCGCGATGCACTCGCGGTACCGCTTCTTCTGCTCGTCGTCGACGATGAGCGAGTGATGGCGGAGGCCCTTCTCGAGCTCGTTCATCACCATGAAGGGGTTGATGGTCCCCTGCCCCGCCTCGTTCACGAGCGCGTTCGAGATCTTGTCCTGCACGTAGCGCGCGCTGATCCCCTCGAGGCCCTCGCGCTGCGTCTCCTTGCGGAGCTCTTTCACAGTGTCCTGCGTGTACCCCGGCAAGACCTTGCCGTCGTAGAGCTTCATCTTCTGGATGAGCTGAAGGTTGTGCTTCTTCGGGTCCTCGAGGCGCGTGAGCACCGCCCACATCGCCGCGACCTCGAGCGTGTGCGGGGCAATGTGCTTGCCCTCGATCTTCTTCGCGTTGAAATCCTTCGCGTAGATTCGGACCTCTTCGGACACCTTCGTGATGTACGGGATGTCGATCTTGATCGTCCGGTCTCGAAGCGCCTCCATGAACTCGTTATTGAGGAGCCGCTTGTACTCGGCCTCGTTCGTGTGACCGATGATGACCTCGTCGATGTCCGTCTGCGCGAACTTCTTCGGCTTGATCTTGTGCTCCTGCGTCGCGCCGAGCAGGTCGTAGAGGAACGCGACGTCGAGCTTCAGGACCTCGATGAACTCGAGGATGCCGCGGTTCGCGACGTTGAACTCGCCGTCGAAGTTGAACGCGCGCGGGTCCGAGTCCGAGCCGTAGATGGCGATCTTGCGGTAGTTGATGTCACCGGTGAGCTCGGTCGAGTCCTGGTTCTTCTCGTCCTTGGGCTGGAACGTTCCGATGCCGACGCGGTTCTGCTCGCTCAAGACGACGCGACGAACCCGCACGTGGTTCGAGACGACGCGTGACCAGTCGCCTTCGTAGCGCTTCAGGAGCTTCGAGAAGATGAAGCGACACGCCGGATTCAGGTCCCCCTTCACCGCGACGCGGAACCGCTCGTGGCCCAAGCCGAGATCATCGATGGCGCGCGCGCGCCACTCGGCAGGGATGAGCCGTAGGGGCTCCTCGTTCATCGGGCTCGGAAAGCGGGTCGCCTCGGGGCCGCTCATCCCGATGTCCTCGAGGTCGACCCAATCGTACGTGTAGAGCGCGCCGTCGGGCGACCGCGAGTAGTGCTCGAGGCCCTTCTTCAAGAGCCGCGCGATCGTCGACTTCGAGGAGCCGACCGGGCCGTGCAGGAGGATGATCCGACGCTCCGGCCCGAAGCCCTGCGAGGCCGCCTTGAGGACGCTGACGAGCCGCATCAGCGGAATGTCGAGCCCGAAGACGGCGTCCTTTCCCCCTTCGAGTTCGTCACGGAAGAAATGGTATCGAACGAGCTTCTTCTTGGAGTCGGTGTACTCCTCGGTGCCGTAACGCACAATCATGTCGTAGACGCGCTGGTACGCGTTGCGCGTCACCTCGGGGCGCTCCTTCACGATGCGGAGGTAGTCCTCGAACGACCCCTCCCAGGTGAGATCGCGATAGAGGCCGAAGTCCTGCAGCGCGCCGATCCTGTCCACCATCGGGGTCGTCATCGCGTTCGCCTTCTCCTTGCTCGCGTGCGAGCGCTCCATCCGCACGACGACGTCCTCGCGCCGTCTCTCCATGCTACACCCCGACTCAAGGGGGTGAATAGGCTGCCGAGGCCTCGAGGAAGGCCTGCCATGAAAGCTTGGGCGCCCCGTCCGACTCGCGCAAACCCGAGGCGCAAGCGAAGGTGATCTCCGGGGCGTCGAGGGCGAGACCTTGACGGGCGGCATGCTGCGAGCACGCGGAGCTCCCGAGATCATGGAGGCTCGTCACGCTGACGACACGAAAGGCGCCGCGCCGCGGCTCGAGCGCCGAGAAGAACGTCGTGAGGTGCTGCGCCTGCGCAGAGGGGGTCGCACCGAGCGACGCCGCGCTCGTGAAGGACACGTCGAGCAGGAAGATCGGGCGCTTCGCCGCGAGCTCGATCATCGCGTCGAGGTCGCTCGCGGCCGAGAGCACGCTGGGGACCGCGTCGGCGCCGAGCCCGGGCGCGTACGAAAACGCCGAAGCGCCGCCGATGCTCGCAAGCTTGACTCCGATCTTGTCGAGAGGTGCGCGGGCGAGGCCGACCGCGAGGTGCGCGGGCGCACCCGGGAGCACCGAGACGGTGGCCACGGCGTGCTCGAGCGCAGCCGCTAACGCGACGCCGCCATCCGGGAGGCTCGCCGCGTGGACATCGACCCCGCGCCCGAGCACGAGCGCCGACGCGTCCTTGCCCACCCGCGCGACGACCGCGGCAAGCGCCGCGTCGAGCGCGGCCTTCGACTCATCGGCGTCCCACGCCACGCCAGCGAGCTGCACAGGGCGACCGGACCAGCGTCGATCGACGAACTCGAAGGCGAGGACCACGTCGAGCGCGCGCTCGCGCAAGCCTGCGACCCGCGCCGCGAGCGCATCGAGCCCGGCGGTCGACTCGACCGCGGACCACGACACCGGGACCACCACCGCGCGAACTCCGGCGGCGTAGCTCACGAGCTCGGCGGAGAGCGTCGCCGCCGCCGAGGCCTCACCATCGCCGGGATGCGCGGGGTTCGAGGCCACTCCGAGCTTGAGCGGAGGAGCCTCGGGCGCCTCGCCACCTTGCCCGCCCATGCCGGTGGTCGTCATCCCGACAACGGAGCCCGACGATGAGGGGCCGACCGTCGCGGCCGCGATGCTCGCGACGCTCGCCTCGACGCGCGGCTCCTCGCGGCAAGCCGGCATGAACCCAAGCCCCGCGAGGGCGACGACGATCGACACGCGTACGAGACGAAACGAACCCACGAACTCAAGGATAGCGCGCTCGCGAACCCCTGGGCGTCCAAAGCGTGCGCAACGTTCCTCGGCATGGACCGCGGAGGTCGAGCGTCTTACAGATGTTCACCTGCATGGCAGCCCTCCTCGGATCCGCGCTCCGTACCGCCGGGGTCGTGTGCCTCACGACCGCCTCGGTGCTCGTCGGCGTCCGCGCGTTGGTCGCGCGCGAGCTCGGCTCGGAGCGCACCACCCTCGGGGCGCGAGCGCTCGTTGCGGAACTCGAGGAGCGCGTCCTCCTCGCCGGTGGGCTCGGGCTCTGCCTCGCGCTCGCCGTGACGCTGTTCTGGGCGTGGGCCACCGAGGCTCGCGACGAGGCCGCACCTCCGGACGGCGCGCGCGACCGAAGCGAGGCTGTGTCGGCGCTCCTCGACGAGGACTCGTCCCCTCACGAAGCGCGCGGCCGCGACGGGATCGTCGCGGAGCTCGACGCCGCGCGGCAGCGGCTCGCGAGGACGGAGCGGATCGCGGCACGGCGCGAGGTCGCAAAACAAGTCGCTCACGAGATCAAGAACCCGCTCGCGCCCATTCAAGCCTCCATCGAGACCCTGCGGCGCCTGCGTGATCGAGGCTCACCAGAGTTCGACAACTACTTCGACGAGGCGACTCGCACCGTGCTCGCGGAGGTCCGGCGCATCTCGAGCATCGTTCGAGAGTTCTCGGAATACGCGCGGCTGCCTGCCCCGCGCTTCGCGCCCGTTGACCTCGAGGCGGTGTTGCGGAGCGTCGCGTCGCTGCACGACGCACCTCACGTAACGGGCGGGCCACGCGTCACGGTGGATGCGACGCCCTGCAGCCCGATCGTCGGGGATACGGATCAGCTCACGCAGGTGTTCACGAACCTCGTAAAAAATGGGCTCGAGGCGGCGGCCCCCGGTCCCGCTCGCGTCGACGTCGCGCTCCGACCTCTCGGGGACGGAGAGGTTCGAGTGGTCGTCCGCGACCACGGCCGCGGCGTCGAGCCCTCGATTCGCGATCGTCTCTTCGAGCCTTCGCTCACGACGAAGCACGATGGCGCCGGCATCGGCCTCACCATCGTTCAGACCATCGTGCACGAGCACGGCGGGGAGGTCCGACTGCTGCCGGACGACGGGACAGGCGCAGCGTTCGAGGTCCTGTTGCCAAAGGATGGCCCGCCGCTCCTCGCGCGAGCTCCCGCCGTCACAAAGGAGCCCGACGCGCCATGATTGCGCCAGAGACGCTCGGGTGCGATACCGGCCGACGATGAACCGCGACCACGCTCGCCGTCGCCGCTGGCTTGCGCCCTGCGCGGCGCTCATCGCCGCCGCCTGCGCGCCGAAGGAGCCGCCGCTCGCCGCGCCCAAGGTCCCCCTGCCGCCGATGCGCAGCGAGGCGGTGCCGCCGCTCGTCCCTGTGGCGATGCCTGCGACCGTGGTGGCCGAGCTGAAGACGCCCGAGCGCGAGCTCCGCTTCGCGAGGAACGGCGAGCGCGCGCTGTTCGCGACACGGAGCAGCGGCCGATGGCTCGTCGGCCCGGTCCGGCTCGACCGAGACGGAGCGGCCGCCCTCGCCCCGAGCGGTCTTCGCGCGGTGCATCCCGCAGCGGAGGGCTCGCCTGCAGCCCTGGAGCGGCACGGCGATGGCTTCATCCTCGCCTGGGTAGAGCATGAGCTGGCGGGCGGCGAGTCGCGCATTCTGGCCCTCGAGCTCGACGCGGACGGTACCGCGCGCGGAGCGGCGAGCGTCGTGGGACGCGTGTCCTCGACCGTCTCGTGGGTCGATCTGCACGACGCTGGCGCGACCACCTTCGTGCTGTGGGACGCGACTCGAGGCGCCGCACACGAGGTCGCCGTCGCGGCCCTGCGAGGCACCGTCGCGACAGCCCCGGTCGCCCTCGACGGCGGACGCGGCTGGCACGCGGTCGGAGCCCGCGACGCGCTGTGGTTCGCGAGCACCCGAGGAGGCGACAACGCGGACGCAGGCCAAGTCAACGTCACGCTGGTGAGCGCCTCCGGCGCCGCGCTGACGAAGGCGGTCCACCCGGTCAGCGGGACCGCGACCGCCCTCGATGACGTCCAGGTCGCGAGCGTCGGCGCGGGCGCGGTCGTCGCCTGGAGCGATCGACGCGACGACGACCTGCGCGTGTACCTGTCGACCGTGTCGCGCGACGGGAAGGCGAGCCCGCCGCGAGCCCTGGACCGCGTCGTGCCCCGCGCGCTGGTGGGCCTCGCCGCGAGCGAGGACGGCGCCCGCGCGGTCATCGCGACCGAGCGGGTCGGAAGCGCTGGGGGCGAGCGCCGAGTCCTGCAGCTCGAGACGTTGCGCGAGGACGGAACGAACGAGGGCGCGTATGGCGAGCTCTTGTTCTTTGGGGCCGGCGCGGTCCCCGCCCTCGTCGGTGACGGGAGCGGGTTCGCGACGCTGACCCTCGCGCCGTTGAAGCAAGTCGGCGCCGCGGCCCCGAGCCTCGACGGAGTCCCGACCTTCGTGCGGATGGACCGCGACCTCAAGGTGAGGAGCTCCGAGCCGGTGCGCATCGAAGATTTCGGGGGCGAGGGCGAGCTCGGCGGGCTGCCGCTCGACGTGCGCGCGCCAGCCTGCGAGCGCGAGCGTTGTACGGTCGTCGCGAGGAGCGCCGACGGCTCGCCTCTCGTCGCGATCGCCTCCGCGCCCGCGCGGGCTACGAGCTGGGCTCCGGCCGCCAGGCGCGTCGCGCCGCCCGAGCCTCCGCTCGCAAGCGAGCTCTCGACCCTCGCGGTGGCGGAGCACCCGGTCGTTGCGCTCGATTCGGTTCGCCTCGGGAGCGGCAAGACATTGCTCGCGTGGCTCGAGGACGCGCCGCCAACGTCGGAGCGAAACCGCGCGGACTCCGGGGCCAAGCTCTTCGTCCGAGCGCTCGAGGCGGATGGCTCGGCCGCCCCACCCGTCTTGATTTCGGACAAGGCGTTTCCGGACGGCGGGCTCGACCTCGAGGCGCTGCCCGACGGGGGCGCGGCGCTCGCGTGGGTCGGGCCGAACCCAGGGCCGCAGGTGTTCCTGACGCGCCTTGGCGGCAAGGGCGAAAAACTCCAGCAGCGCACCGTGACACGCCTGCCGCGCGTGCGATCGAGCGGAGGACCCCGAGCTGGCTTCGTGCGGGACTTGGAGCTGGCGGTCGATCCTCGCGGCGGCTTCCTCGTCGCCTGGAGCGACCTGCGCGAGGGCGAAGGAGAGATCTACCTCGCGCGCGTCGACGCACGCCTCGAGCGTAAAGGCGCGGATTTCCGGGTGACCACCACGCCGACGGCGTCGGCCGAGCCGACGATCGCGCAGACGGCCGAAGCGACGCTCGTCGCCTGGTCCGAGACCGCCGCCGACGGCAGCCAGGGCGACATCCTGGTCGCGTCGTTCGATGCCGCGACGTCCAAGCTCATCGAGGCGCCCCGCGCGCTCGCTCCGTCGCGCGGGCATTCACGGACGCCTCGGTTCGCGAGCGCTCCGGGCGGAGTCGCGTTGGCCTGGCTCGAAGACGCCCCCGTCGGCGTGGCGCGCGACAAAGAGGCGCCGAACGACGACGATGTTCCGGGGCTCCGACTGGTTTCGCTCGACGGGCGTGGTCGACCGCTCGCCCAAGTCACGCGCGTCGGCCTGGACGGCGAGGTCGCGCTCGACACCGCGCTCACCTGCGACGACGGCGCGTGCCGCGTCCTCTTTGCGATCGGCGAGGCGAGCGAGCTAAGACTCGACGCGCTCGCGCTGGCCTTCGGCGCCTCGATCGCGCCGATGCGGCGGACGGTCGCGACGTTGCCCGCGAGCGCGAAGAGGAGCCCCTCGCTCTCGCTTGCGCCCGGCGGGAGCCATGCCTTCTTCGTCGACGCCCGCGACGGAGTCCAGCGTCTGCGGCAGCTCGGGCTGAGCTGGATGCGGTGACGAAGAGCGAGCGAGGCCCCCGCCTCGTCAAGCGACGCGGCGCGCGATCTCGTCGCTGATCTCGCGGTGAAAGCGGGCGAAGCAGGACTCTTCGGACCAGCTCGGCGCGTTGAGGATGAGCTCCCGCGCCTCGACGATCTCGCCCTGATCGACGGCTGCGATGGCCGCCGCGTAGCGCATCGCCCAGAACACCAGCGGACTCGCCTGGCTGGCCTGAAGGAGCAACCGGCGGTCGTTCGGCGCAGCGTTGTGAGCGAACGCGCGCACGAGCGCGAGCACCGCACCGCGCAGCACGCGGATGCGCTCATGAAGACGTGCGCCCGCCGCCGGGACGGGCAAGCGCTGCAGACGCTCCGCCTGCTGCGAGGCGAGCTCGAGGTCGCCCTCGAAAGCCGAGAGCATCGCTTCGAGGAAGAGTCGGTGCTCGAGGGCCGCGTCCCACGCCGGTCCGCGCGCCGCCTCGTCGATCGCCGCGCGTGCGCGCTCGGTCCAGCCGTAAGCGGCGAACGCGGTGGCCGTCATGAGCGGCGCCATGGTCCCTGGGTGCGGCATCGTCCCGAGGGCCGTCGACCAGCGCGCGAGCACGCCTCGGACGTCACCCGAGCGAAGCATCCGGTCGATCCTTCGGCGTACGCGCCAACGATGGGCGGCCAGCATGCCCGCCGCGACGAGCAAGACGCCGCCGAACAAGGGCTCGACCCACGCCGCGTGGAGCGCCCACGCCGCGAGGGCGGCCGAGCCTACGTACGTGACGGCGGCCGCGAGGCGCGCTGGAACCCGGATCACCATGTGGACTGAAAGCAACGTACCATCCGCGGCTCGCTCGGCAACGAAAGGCGTGACAGGTCGCGACGCCTGGGCTACGTCCCTTTCATCCGGCGCGAGGCTTCGGTCTCGTGCCCTTGTGGGTCCGCCGACAGCGCGCCGTGAACCCCGCCAGATCCTGACGGAAGCAACGGTAGTGGAAAGCGAGTGTGGCGGGCCCTTTCCTTTTCCATTCCTTTTTCTTTCTTTGTTTCCTTGTTGTTCTTTGGGGTGGCCGTTGGAGCGCTGAGGCCCTCCGCCGCGCGGCGGTCCTGGCGAGCTCCATGAGAGCACTTGGCGGCCTTCGCTGAAGATTTGCGGCCTTGACGAGCGTCGGTGTACCCCGTCGGTCATGGGCCGAAGTCGGGTGAGCGGGAGGGTCGCGCGAGCTGCGCTCGTGGCGAGCATGCTCGTGGTCCACCCGGGCGCCGCCGAAGAAGAGGCTGCCCCTCCGATCCGGGAATTTCCGTTCCTCGCGGACGAGTCGTCGGAGGGGTCACGCTCGGTCGGTGACACGGCCGACGGGTACCTCGTCGGTGCGCGTCGCATCGAGGAGACCAACAAACTCAAGATCCTCCCGCGCCAGAAGGAGCGCGGCCTTCGCTATGGAACCGACGAGCTCGTCGCGACGCTCGAGCACACCGCGCAGGTCTTCTTCGAGGCGACCGCGACGCCGTTGTGGATCGGGAACGTGTCGCGCCCCGCAGGGGGCGATATCTCGTGGTCGGTGAGCCACAACTCTGGCCGCGACGCGGACCTGGCGTTCGCGTACGTCGACGGCGCCGGGAATCCGGCCGATCCGCCCGATCTCGTGCCGCTCGACGCGCGTGGCCTCGCGCCGCGCTTAGGCCTTCGCTTCGATGCGCCTCGGACATGGCGCATCGTGCGGGCGCTGCTCGAATCGCCACACGCGGACGTGCAGTACCTGTTCATCAGCACGCCGCTGCGCGGACTGCTCCTCGCTCACGCGCGGCAGCAGGGCGCGCCCACCGACCTCGTCAAGCGCGCCGAGGAGGCGCTCCGGCAACCGGCCGGCTCCAGTGCCCACGACGACCACCTGCACCTCAGGCTCTACTGCAGCGAGCGCGACGTCCTCGCGGGCTGCATCAACACCGGCGTCGAGCACGCGTGGTACCGCTCGCATGAAGCCGCCCGCGCGCGACGCATCGAAGAAGTCCGCGGCTTCCTCGCTGACCCAAGGCCCGAGCAACGCCGCCGCGCGCTCGACCGGCTCGTCGTGCTCCACGCCGAGGAGCAGCTCGACGCGATCGCGTCCTCCGCCGCCGATCCCGATCCGACCGTGCGCCGCTCGGCCGTGCTCGCGCTCGCCGCGCTCGACGCGCGCGATCGCATGCCGCGGCTCGCCGCGATGTGGGCGGGGGAACACGACCTCCAGGTCCGCCTCGCACTCCTCGACGCGGCCGCGCTCCTAAGTGGGAGCGAGGCGGGCGAGCTCCTCGCGCGCGCGGTCGGAGAGCCCGAAGATGGGCCGACCGAGCTCGACCGAGCGCTCGAGGCCTGGCATGACGCGACGGTGCCGACGGCGCTCACCATGGCGCCGAAGCTCTTCACGCTGCCGCCGCCGTCAAGCGACAGGGTGGCGGCGCTCGACGCGCTGTTCACGCCGTCGCTCCCCGAAGACCGGGATTGGCTCGATCCGCTCGCGATGCGAGCACGCCTGGCCGGGGCGATGAAGCTCGCCGCCCTCGACGCCGCAGCTCGGAGCGAGCGCCTCGAGCCTGCGCGCGCAGCCCTCGCGATGCTCGACTCGCGCCACCCGGACGTACGCCTCGCCGCCGACCGCGCGCTTGCCTTCGGCACGAACCTCGCGCGGCAGCTCACGAGCCCGGTGCACGACGACGCGCAGCGCCGGAGCGCCATCGAGCGATGGAAGCGCGCCCTCGAGCAGAGCCCCGGCGTCGAGCGGGAGGCGTGGCTCGTCGCGGGCTTTCGAGCGTCCGGCTACGATATCCCCGAGCTCCACCCACGCTACTCGTGGGAGCTCGTGCGCGCGACAGCCGGAGACGACCACAACTCGTTCAACGCGCAGCGGGTTCTCATGACGATCTTTCGTCATCGTCCGCCGAGCCTCACTTGGACGAAGCGCGACGCCTGCGAGCACTGGGCTCGCTGGATCAAGACCTACAAGCCTCAGACCCGCAAGCCTGACCCTCCCCCCGAGGTGCTCGCGGCCTGCATCAACGCGCGCGGTTGACGCCAAGTGCGGGTGCCCTTGCCGCCGCGGCAGCGCCTTGCCAGCGTCACCGCGTGAGCGGCTCGACACGCGCCTCCTGGGACGAATACTTCATGAACATCGCGCGTGTTGTTGCGACCCGCGCGACCTGCGACCGCAAGCACGTCGGGGCGGTGATCGTCCGCGATCGCTGCATCCTCGCTACCGGTTACAACGGGTCCGTCCGTGGCCTCGAGCACTGCGACGAGGCGGGCCACATGATGGAGGATGGGCACTGCGTCCGAACGATCCACGCCGAGGCCAACGCCATCATCCAGGCAGCGCGGCATGGGACCTCGATCGAAAACTCTGGCATCTACATCACGGCGTCGCCGTGCTGGAGCTGCTTTCGGATGATCGCAAACGCGGGGATCCGTCGCATCGTGTTCGGAGAGTTCTACCGCGATGAGCGGATCTTCACGTATGCCGCAAAGCTCGGCATCGAGCTCGTCGACCTCACCGGCAGCGGCGGCGCAGCGCCCCCCTGACCACTCCCCGCACTCGCAAGGAGCGGGCGTCGAAATCGTGCGCTTCGGAACAAATCGTCATGAGGAGTCGTCACACCCGGCACGGGGACGACGATGTCCCGAGCAACGGAGGCCACTCACCATGACGACCAGGACCACGATGCGCACCCTCTCCCTCTCCCTCGCCCTCTTCACCTCGCTCGGCATCGCGACCGCAGCGCCGAGCGCGCTCGCGTGCGGCGTCGGTTGGTACCCTGAAGTCCAGATGGATTACCGCGTCGAGGGGATCGCCAGCGCAGAGAGGGACCTCGCGAACGGACGAACGCTCGCCGCGGCCGGCAAGGTCATCCGAATGATCCCGCACATCAAGAGCTACGTGGGCGCCTCGAATGACACGATCGTCAACCGGTCGATGCGCGTCCTCGCCCTCGCGGCCGCCCGTCACGAGGGCGACCTGTCGACGCTCGCCGACGAGCTACCGGACGAGCTCCGCGTCGAGTTCACGGGCGCGTCTCCCGAGGCCAAGCGAGCGAACGTCGAGTGGTCGCTCCGGGCGCTCCGAGCGCTGCGCAAGCAGAGGAAGGACGACGTGACGCTGAAGACCGAGCTCGCGGAGGCGCTCGCCGCGCTACCCGAGAAACGCGCAAAGGCCCGCAAAATGCTTGAGAAACTCGCACAGAAGGACCTCATCACGACCCCGGAGGCCTACCGCGCGCTGGGGCGGCTGCGCGCCGACGCTGGAGACGCGAGCGGCGAGGCTGCGGCGCTCGCGAGGTGCCGCGCGATGGCGAGTGACGCATCGGTGTGCGCCCCGGCGCCTGGGCCCGCGGGCGAGAGCTGACACGCCCCGAAGCCGCACACGGAGAGCCCAGCCATGCGCGGTAAGATGTTCGCCGTCGTTCTCGGGTTTCTCGGCGCAGCGTGCGCCAAGAACGCCGACGAAGCGCGGCCTGACGCGCCACCGAGAGCAACAGCCTCGGCCGATGACGCCACCAGCGTGTCCTCGGGTGAGCGCCCCGAACCCGCCGGCGACGCGGCGCGCGGCAAGGCGCTGGTCGGCAGCTTCGAGTGCCGCCGCTGTCACGAGGGAACGGGGCTCGAGCCCGAGCCGCTCGCCCGCAATTGTCGAGGCTGCCACCTCCACGTGCTCGCTGACGGGTTCTCGAGCAAGCCCGCCTCGGCGACCTGGAAGAGCCACGTCGCCCACCTCGGCCCGGTGCCGTCGCTCGTCGGGGCTGGACGACGCCTCCGCTACGAGTGGCTCGTTCGATTCCTCGTCGAGCCTCACGACCTGCGGCCCGCCCTCACCCAGTCGATGCCCCGGCTCGCGCTCTCGCGCGAACAGGCACGAGACGTGGCGACGTACCTCGCCTCACTCGCAGGGCCGAGCCCGACGGACGCGCGAGCCCTGGTCGGCGCTGACGCTGCGCGCGGCCGCAAGCTCATGGACGAGATGGAGTGCGGGGCCTGCCACCGCATGTCCGGCGTCGAGCCACTCCGCGCGGGGACGCCGCTCGGCCCCGAGGCACCCCGCTTCTACGAGCGCCACGCCGAGGAGCTCCGCCCCGCGGTGATGCTCGCGCCCGACCTCCGGCATGTGCGCGAGCGCATGACGTCGACGCAGCTCGTCGAGTGGCTGCGCGACCCGCCGGGGATCAAGGGCGACACCTTGATGCCACGCCCCGGCCTCACGCCAGAGGCCACGCGCGACGTCGCGGCGTACCTGCTCACGGCCCCGCTCGCGCCGGCCGAGCCGAGGCGCATCCCCGAGGCGCTCCCCAACCTCACGCGTCGCGTCGCCTACGAAGAGGTCGCGCGCGAGGTGCTCGACGTGACCTGTCGGCACTGTCACGGCAGCCCAGACGTCGCGGTCGGTGACGGAGGCCCAGGAAATTCTGGGGGATTCGGCTTCAAGCGGCGAGCTATCAACTTCACCTCGTACGAGCACGCGCAGGGCGGCTACGTGGACGACGCGGGCGAGCGACACAGCCTGTTCGAGCCGCTCGCAGACGGCACGCCACGCATCGTCGCCGCGCTATGGGCGCGACACCGCGAGGTCGCGGGCAGCCCCGACCCCAGCGTGCGGGGCATGCCGCTCGGGCTCCCTCCGCTCGCGCCGGAGAAGATCCAGCTCGTCGCGACGTGGATCGCCCAGGGCCGCCCGCGCTGATACCTGTACGTCCGTCACGTACTCGTTGGCTCGACGCGCCGAGGTGTGTTACCCGAAGGCCCGATGGCGTGGCGGCGCGTGATGGTGATCGGGTCAGGAGGACGTGAGCATGCGCTCGCCCTCGCGCTCGCGCGGTCGCCCAGCGTCACCGAAGTCCTCGTAGCGCCCGGCAACGCGGGGACCGAGCGCGGCGACGGCGCATGGACGATCCGCCGCGTCCCGCTCGCGTCCCTCGAGCCCGACGCGATCGTCGAGGTGGCGCGAGCCCACGCAGCCTCCCTGGTCGTCGTAGGCCCAGAGGCCCCCCTCTGCGCCGGCGCCGTCGACGCGCTCGAGGCGGCGGGGATCCCGGCCTTCGGACCAACCCGCGCGGCCGCGACGCTCGAGGCCTCGAAGGCCTACTTGAAGGAGCTCGCCGCGCGCGCCGGGATCCCGACCGCGCCGTTCGTCATCGTCGATCGGTTCGAAGACGCCGCGCGCTACATCGACCGTCGCGGACGTCCCGTGGTGGTGAAGACGGACGGACTCGCCGGCGGAAAGGGCGCGGTCGTCACGAGCACCCCCGAAGAGGCAAAGCGCGCGGCCCACGCGATGCTGGTCGAGCGAGCCTTCGGCGACGCGGGCGCGCGCGTCGTGATCGAAGACCGGCTCCTCGGTGAGGAGCTGAGCGTCCACGCCGTCACCGATGGCGACCGCGTGCTCGTGCTCCCGGTGGCGCGCGATCACAAGCGGATCGGCGACGGCGACACCGGACCGAACACCGGCGGCATGGGAGCCTTCGCGCCCGTGGCGCTCGACCGGACCCTTCGCGAGCGCATCGAGCGCGAGGTCTTGCTTCCGACGCTCACCGCGATGCGTGACGCCGGCGCGCCGTTTCGAGGCGTGCTCTTCGCCGGGCTGATGGTCACGGGCGACGGCACGCCCCACCTGCTCGAGCACAACGTACGATTTGGAGATCCGGAAACGCAGGTCTTGCTTCCGCTGCTCGAGGGCGACCTCGCCGAACTCTTCGCCTCCGTCGCGGCCGGTCAGCTTGCCTGCGATGCGGTGCGGCCGGCAGAAGGTCGTCACGCGGTCGGCGTGGTGCTCGCCGCACAGGGATACCCCGCCGCCCCTCGCTCGGGCGACGTGATCACGGGCCTCGAAGCAGCCGCGCGCGTCGAGGGCGGGCACGTCGTTCACGCCGGAACGTCCACCGAGGGGGCGCGCGTCGTCTCGAACGGGGGGCGCGTCCTCACCGCGGTCGGCGTGGCCGCGGACCTCGCGACCGCGCGCCAGCGGGCCTACGCGGTCGCCGACCTCGTTCACTTCGACGGCGTGCACGCGCGCCGGGATATCGCCGCAACCGCGATCGTCGGGAGCGTCGAGCGAGAGAGCTGATCCAGGGCGCCCTGCCCGGGAAGGAAAGAGAACATGTTCAAAGTATTGGTGAGCGATTCGTTGAGCGAAGAAGGCCTCGAGGTACTTAAGGGACGAGCCGGCCTCGTCATCGACTACCGGCCGGGCCTGAGCGAGGCCGACCTCGCCGAGGCTGTGAAACAGGCGGATGCCCTGCTCGTGCGCTCGGGCTCGAAGGTGACGGCGCGCGTCATCGAATCGGGTGAGCGACTGAAGGTGATCGGTCGCGCCGGCATCGGCGTGGACAACGTCGACGTACCAGCCGCGTCGAAGCGCGGCGTGGTGGTCATGAACACGCCGACCGGCAACTCGGTCACCACCGCCGAGCACACGCTGAGCCTCATGATGTCGCTCGCGCGACACATCCCCCAGGCCACGAGCACGATGAAGGCCGGAAAGTGGGAGAAGAAGAAGTTCGAAGGCGTCGAGCTCGCCGGCAAGACGATCGGCGTCGTGGGCCTCGGGACCATCGGCCGAATCGTCGCCGACCGCGCCCGTGGTCTTGCGATGAAGGTGATCGGCTTCGACCCTGTGATGTCCCAGGAGCGCGCCGCATCCCTCGGGATCGAGCTCGTATCGCTCGAGCAGATCTGGGCCCGCGCCGATGTGATCACCGTCCACACCCCGCTGACACCGCAGACGAAGAACCTCATCAACGATGAGGTCGTCCCGAAATTGAAGAAGGGCGTCTTGCTCGTCAACTGCGCGCGCGGCGGCATCTACGACGAGGAGGCGATCGTCCGTGGCCTCGACAGCGGGCACATCGGCGGCGCCGCGTTCGACGTGTTCGTCGAGGAGCCCCCGCCGAAGGACTCGAAGCTCGTGGCGCACGAGCGCGTGATCTGCTCACCGCACCTCGGCGCGTCGACCGCCGAGGCACAGGTGCGCGTCGCGGTGCAGATCGCGGAGCAGGTCGTCGACTACCTGGAGAACGGCGAGATCAAGAACGCCGTCAACGTGCCCTCGATGAGCGGGGACGTGGCGCGCAAGGTCGCCCCGTACCGGACGCTCGCCGAGCGGCTCGGGAAGTTCCTCGCGCAGGTCGAGAGCGCCACGCCGAAGGGCATCGAGATCGACTGCATCGGCGAAGCCGGCGAACAGGGGAGCGAAGCGCTCACCGCGGCAGCCGTGTCGGGCTACCTCGGCCACTTCCTCTCCGTGCCGGTGAATGCCATCGCGGCACCTCACGTGGCGGCGGACCGCGGGATCGCGGTGCGTCAGCTGAAGAGCACCCGCAGCGTCGGGCGCTTCGCGTCGCAGGTCGTCGTCCGCGTCATCGGCGAGGACGGGAGCGAGCACGTCGCGGCCGGCGCGCTCGGCAGCGACGGGAGCCCGCGACTCGTGAGGTGGGGTGACTTCGACATCGAGGCGGGCCTCGGCGGCTCGGCCCTCGTTGTGTCGAGCGTCGACAAACCCGGCGTGATCGGGTTCCTCGGGACGCTGCTCGGCGAGCATGCGATCAACGTCGCGTCCGTGCACCTCGGCAAGTCGTCTGCGGGGCAGGCCCTCAGCGTGTGGAACCTCGATGACAAGCCGTCGTCCAAGGTTCTCGACGCCGTCCGCGCGTCGTCGAACGTCAAGAAGGCCCTCGCGATCGAGCTCTGAGTGACCGCGTCGCGCGCGGGGCGTCGCCACGACGACGACGGCGCCCCGCACGACGAAGAGCAAGCTCTCGTCGCTCCGGATCGGAGCCGGTTGTTCGCGTCCTCCGTCGAAGTGTGTGAAGGGTCGAAGGTGATCGCTAGGAGGCTCCGCCCGCTCGTTGCCGTCGCCATCGCGGCGCTGCTCGGCGGCGCCCGCCCTTCGTACGCCGAAGCACCGAGCGAGCCCGTCCCCCCGACGGCGCCAACGGTGACGGCCCCCGAGTCTCCGACGGTGGCTGAGCCCAATGCCGGCGCGACACCGGATGGCGCCGCAGGCGACGCGACCTCGACGCCGGCGAAGAAGCGGCGCCCCGCGAAGGAGCGCCCGGGCGGGATCAACCCCTGCATGACGCCGGACCCCGGGTTCGGACTCTACGACGGGTGGTCACGCGCGATCAGCATGGGGCAGCTCCTCGCCCCAAAGCGCGGCGGCGTGACGAAGTCGGGCGCGTTCGATCTGCTGATCCACTTCCACGGGCACGAGCCGATCCGCAAGGAGTTCGTGAAGAGCGCGAGCGGCATCGTGCTCGTCGGCATCGACCTCGGAATCGGCTCGGGTGCCTACTCCTCGGCGTTTGCGACGCCGCAAGCCTTCGAGCGCCTGCTCGAGAGCATCCGTCAGGAGATGGCGCGGCGCACGGGGCGCGCGGACACGACGATCCGCCGGCTCGGGCTGTCGTCATGGAGCGCAGGCTACGGCGCCATCCAGCAGATCCTCCGACAGCCTGCCGGCGCGAAGGTGGACTCGGTCGTGCTGCTCGACTCGCTCCACGCCGGGTACCAGGACGGATCGAGCGCGGTCGCTCCGCTCAGCCTCGAACCGTTCGTCGCGTTCGCGCAAAAGGCGGCGCGGGGCCAGAAATTCCTGTTTCAGTCCTACTCGTCGATCGTCCCGCCGGGCTACGCGTCGACGCGCGAGGTCGCGCACTTCCTCGTGGAACGACTCGGCGGGCGCGTCCGCAGGACGAAGCGCGCGGATGTGCTGGGCCTCGCGATGGACGAGCGCTTCGACCGCGGCAATTATCACGTGCGCGGCTACCTCGGCGACGACAAGCCCGATCACTGCGCCCACCTCGGGCTCATCAAGGACGTCGTGAGGTCGCACCTCAATCGACGCTGGGCTCCCCCGAAGGCCCTCCCCGAGCCGCGGCGCACGCTGCCGCGAACGACGAAGGGCACGAGCAAGACCGCAAACAAGGAGCGCGGCGTCGGCAGGCTCAGCGGCTCTTCCGACCGGGCGTCCAGGCCGCGAACCAAGCCCGCGCCGCGCTAGCCTGACGGGCGCGAAGGTCGACGCAGACCCCGATCGACTCGAGCGCCTCGGAGAGGCGGCGCGACGAGCCGCCGAGCTGCGTGACGAGCGGACCGAAGACACCCGCGACGCGAGCGCGCTCCTCCTCGCTGCACGCGCGCGCGTAGGACGTGAGGTAAGAGGACGCACTCATCGGATCGGTGCGGCTCACGAGGGCGTTGAAGTTCGCTTCGAGCCAGGCCGCGAGGACGGCGCGCCCCGTCTCGGTCGCGGCGGCTGCACGCGCGAGGTAGCGCGCGTCCGATGGACGAACCCCACCCGAGAGGATGAGGTCGAGCGCGCGCTGAAGCTCTGCCGGCTCGCCGAGGCTTCCGAGGGCTCGGAGCAGGCGAATTCGATGCTCGGGAGCCGAGTCGGCCGCGAGTGCGCGTAGGAGCGCCTCCCGGTCGACCGCGCGGCGGCGCGCCGCGATCCGGAGGGCGACGCCCGCGACGTCCGGGCTCACGCTTTCCGGCGAACGCAGGTAGGCGCTCGCCCGCCGCGCCGCCTCCTCCTCGAGCGCACGCGTGCTCGCATGCACCCCGAGCACCTCGAAAACGAGCTCGCGAACCAGCGGAACGTCGTCACGCTCACCGCGCCGCGGCTGCCAGCCGAGGTCTTTCGCTGCAGCCGAGAACAAGCCGCTCACCCAGCGACCGAACGAGGCCCTCGAGGGCTCGTCGACGACCGTGAGCGCGAGGCGATCGACGAGCTCGACGACGACGGTCATGGTCTCGAGATCGCGAGAAGCGGCAGCCTCCTCGAGGAAGCCGAGGAGCTCGACCAGCTCGAGCTCACCGCTCTCGACGAGTCCCCAAGCGTTGCCGAGGAAGCCGACACGCGCGCGCACATCGGTCGCGGGGGTGCTACGCCAGAGCCGACGGAGCTCGTCGGCGGTCATCGCGTAGCGGTAGTAGCCTCGATGGTCCTCGTTCGGGGCGATCCACGACGGGCATCCGTCGAGCGCGAGCTCCTGACGAGGCTCCGCGAGCAGGGTGCAGACGCGCCGCGCAGCGCTGCTCGCCGAAGGAGACGACCCCTCGAGCTCGTAGCGTAGACACATCGGGATGCGCCAGCGCCCCTCGTCGCTCGCGCGCGCGGTCGGTCGATGTCGTCGCTGCTCGAGGGCGAGGCGCCCGCGACCTCCCTCGCAGGACCGCGTGACACGAACCACCGGAACCCCCGGCTGATCGACGAACGAACTCGCGATCCCTGCGACGTCGATGCGCCTTGCCTCACCGAGCGCATCGAACAGGTCGCGCGCCGTCGCGTTCGCGTGCGCGTGCCGCGTGAGGTAGAGGCCCACGCCCCGACGAAACGGCTCGTCGCCGAGGTACGAGTGGAGCATCCCGAGGATCGCGCTCCCCTTCGAGTAGGTGATCGCGTCGAACGCCTCCTCCGCCTCGTACACGGTTCGCACCGGCTCCCGAACACGTCGCGCCGAGTCCAGGCCATCGAGCCTCATCACCGAGCCGAGGTGCACGAGATCCTCGAGCTCTGCGCGCGTCTCGGGGCGCCACTCGTCGGCCGCGAGCCCCTCGAAATACGAAGCAGAGCCCTCGTTCAGCCAGAGGTCGTCCCACCACCGCAGGGTCACGAGGTCACCGAACCATTGGTGCGCGAGCTCGTGGGCCATCAGCTGGAGGGCGTTTCGGCGGGCTCGCGCGCTCGATTTCGCATCGACGAGCAAGAGCTCCTCGCGGAACGTGACGAGCCCGGCGTTCTCCATCGCCCCCGCGGCAAACGCGGGCACCGCGACGAGATCGAGCTTTGAGTAGGGGTAAGGCGTCCCGAAGCGGCGCGCAAAGATCGCGAGCAAATCGCTCGCCATGGCCGCGGCAACACCGCCGCGGTCTGCCATGCCGCTCGGCGCGATGACGCGCACGGGGACAGGGTCTCGAGGGCCCTCATACACGTCGAAGGGACCGACGGCGAGCGCGAGCAAGTACGTCGGCAGAGGCCGGGTCGTCTCGAAGTCGTGACGCACGCGCGCGACTCCGGTCTCGGTGTCTTCGCCCGCATCGCGCTCGCGCAACAAGGCGCTGTTTGCGAAGACTCGCTGTCCGCGAGGCGCGATCACCGAGAGATCGACGGGGACCTTGTAGGAAGGATCGTCGAAGCACGGCAGGACCCGCCGCGCGTCGGCCGGCTCGAGCTGCGTGACGAGGTAACTCTTCCCATCGCGCTCGGTGCGATAGAGGCCGCGAAGTTTGTCGTCGAGCGGCGCCTGGTACGCGATGCGAAGCTCCGCGGTCCCGGGCGGAAGCGCTTCGGCCACCTCGACGACGAGCTCCTCGGCGGAGCCCCCACCGTGCTCTGCCCCCGCAGCCCGCCGAAACGAGGCCTTCCCCGAGAGCAGTCGCTCCCCGGTCCCGACCTCGGCGCTGTCGATGGTGAGCCCCGCCCCGTGCAGGATGACCGCGCGGGTCTCGCGGACGATCTCGAGCGCGATCCGCACCTCTCCGCGAAAGCGCTTGCCGGATGGGTCGACCTCGAGCGTCCACCGGTAGCCCATCGGTCGGACGTCGTCGGGCAGGCGACCATCCGCCCGCGGCGGCGGGATCGACAGCGCGGGCGCGACGCGCTCGACGACGACGGGGGGCGCGACCACCAGATCCGAGCTCGGTCGGCATGCGGCGACGAGGCCGACCACGAGGGAAAAGCCGAGGAAAGACCGCTTCATGCGACGCCGAGCGTCGTCTTCGGGCGCCGCGCGCGTCAAGCTCGAGTCGAAGCCCCCCGCGGACGTGCCAGCGTCGAGCCGCTCGGTCGCGCGTCCTTACCCCGAGACTCGGACCTTCGTCTGAGAGGCGGCGTCGTGGATCCCCTTCGCGTTGGCGTTCGAGCCGTTCGCGTCCACGGGGCACGTTTGATAGCCGGCTTGAGCCCCCTCGACGAAGAGCTTGCTCGAGCCTTCCGCGAGGCGCGCGCGCTCCATGTTCTTCCCCGAAACGACGCCCCCAAGCGTGCCGGCCTCGTCGCCGGACGTCGCGGGGACGACGGAGGAGACGAGGACGATCGGCCGCCCCGCGATCCGCACCTTTTCCGCGCACGTGCGAGGACAGGTCCGCGCAAAGCTCGCCTGGTTGACGAACGGCGTCGGCAGCGGAGGCCCTGCAGGCGCCGGGACCTTGCAGGTGTCGGGGACGGAGGTGGCACCTCCGCCTTCGCGAGTGGTCACGGGAAACATGCGCGAGAGCTCCTCCTTCGGTCGTCCGATGGCATCCAGGCTTCGGCGGCGGCGAGCTCGACGTCGGTGAGACGAAGGTTCGCACATGAAAGATTGGCGGAGGCGCCGGTCCATCCCGACGCGCGGTGCAGGTTCGCCGAAGACAGCTCGGCATCGGAGAACTGCGCGCCGTCGAGCGCCGCATGAGCGAAGCTCACCCGCAAGAGCTTCGCGCCGCGAAGATCCACGCCTCGCAGCGACGCCGCGACGAACGAGGCGTCGCTCGCCGTCACGCCCGCGAGCGTCGCGCCGTCGAGGACCGTGCGGTCAAAGAACGCCTCCGTGAGTTCGCTCCCGGTCGCGTCGACGCGCTCGAGGTTCGACGCGCTGAGGTCGCACTGCTGCGCCCGCGCGCCGAGGAGCCTCACGAAACGAAGGTCCGCGCCGCGCAGGCGCACTCGAAGGAACCTGAACCCCGTGGGGTCGAGGCGCGAGAGATCGCGGCCGCTCCAGTCCACCTCCGACACCACCCGCGCGCCCGTCCATCCGCCGGTATGCGGCGCGGCGAGGAGGTCGTCGTCTCGAGTCATCGCGGCCCTCCTCGTTGAAGCTTCGTCCGCCCGACATGGGTTCCCTCGAGGCGGACGTCATCGAGCCGCGCGTCGAAGAGCTTGGCGCCGAAGAGGTTTCCGCTCGAGGGGTTTGCCCGAGCGAGGTTCGCCTCGGCGAGGCTCGGGGGTGTCGATCTGGAAGAATTGATGGGTCTCGGCGTCGTCGCTCATCGAACCTCGGGGAGGAAGCGACCGGACCTCTTCCCGTCGAGCGACGACAACCCTGTCAGGGCTCGCTCCGCAGGACAACGACGCCCGCCGAGCGTCATGCCGGGCGGGCGTGGATTATGACACGAGCGTGCCTCAGCCGGTGCCGGGCACCGTCGCGTTCGTCAGCCACTTGAAGCCATCGAGGATCGCGAGCGAATCGAAAATTGAATCACCCACGTCCCAGATCACGATCCGCAGCTCGACGATGTCGCCCGGGATGACATTCCCGGCCGTCGTGAGCCAGAACGAACCTCCGCCGATGACGCAGCCGCTCGACGTCGCTTCGAATC
>VGRJ01000049.1 GCA_016875405.1 Deltaproteobacteria bacterium
GCTGCCGTGGCTTCAGGCGACGGCGATGATGGATGTCTGGGAGCAGTGGAAACCCACCTTCCGAGATGTCGTTCTGCTCGATGGAGACGGCCGCGTCGTCGCGATCTACAACCTATCGGCGAACAACCTGTCGGACCCTGCGAACTACCAGGCGCTGAAGACGCTCTTCCTCGACGCCGCCAACAAGAACTGAAGACGGCAGCACCTCTGGCCGGGCGCGCACACCGTACCGGCGCGACGCTCAGTACGAGACGAGGTAAATCGCCTGGGGGATCGACGCGAGGCCCGGGACCATCGCCCGGAAGCGCAGCTTGCGCTTCTCGCCGGGCTTTAGCGTGACCTCGGCGAGCGTCGTCGTCGGTGACTTGGGCGTGTGGGTGAGGATCACCTCCTTGCCATCGACCAGCCCGACGCCATCCCAGTAGCGGGAGATGTCGGCCGTGACGAGGCTCGCGAACACGACCCGCACCTTGCGCGGAGACGAGCCCTCGCCGTCGTGGCTCAGCTCGACGTCGAGGTCGTAGACGTTGCCGTACATCCCGACGGCCTCGGCCGCGCTGTCCGAAAAATGCGTGAGTGCCTCGAAGGCTTGTACCTGCGGGTAGCCGAGTCCCGTCGCGGTGTTGACGGCGAAGCCGACGTGCTGAGACGGCCCCGGCACCTCGGCGCGAATGGTGCCGCGCCAGGTGTCGTGCGCGTACACGCCCGCCTCACGTCCGAAGGGCGGCGGCGGATTGCCGGACTTGGCGATGATGCCTGGCGCGTCGAGCTTGTAGACCTTGATCGCGTCGTTGAGGTCCGTGGTGTCGGTGACCACGAGGTACGTGAACACCGGCCCCGAGGCGTGAACGACGAAGCGTCCGTCGATCTCGGCGTTGTGCTTGACCTGCTTCTGCCAGATCGCGAGCGGCTTCAGCGGAGGCAGCGTCGTCGCCGAGACGTTCGTCGCGTAGTCGCCGAGGAGCCACTCCTTCGAGACGAAGAAATCGGGGCTCGAGTTGAGCGCGAGCCCTCCGGTCTCGGTCTGGTTGTAGCCGGAGCCCTCGGCGCTCACGGTGACCGGTTGGTTGCCCGGGTTCGTCACCATCAGGGTGACGACCTTGGTCTTGCCCGACTGGTTGAGGTGATGAAGGTACACCCCGAAGTCCCCCGACATCGGGAAGGAGTCTCCGCCGCGCGTCGGCGACGGATGCCCCGTCCCGTAGAGCAAGCCGTTGCCGTGGAACACCTCGGGGTTGTTGCTCGTGAACACCGGGTCGCCGGTGCCGCCGCCGGGGAGCGGCAGGAGCTTGCTCTTCGAGGGAAGCGGGGTCGGCAGTGCGCCCGACGACCACTTGGACGACGTGACGAGCCCGTTCGAGCCGCCGCTCCCCATGGTCTCGGCGCTGCCGCCCGCGCCGCTCGTCGGCTCGTCCGCGCCGCCCGCGCCCGCAGCGCCACCGACGCCTGCAGCGCCACCGACGCCCGCCGTGGCGACCGAAGCCGACGGCGCTCCGCTCTGGCTTTCCGGCGCCTCACCCGAACATGACATCGCGGCCAGCGCCGCAACAAACACCACGACCGACGTGCGCTTCATGACCGACGTGCGCTTCATGCGGCGCGCATCTTACCGCATCCTCGCGAAAGCGCGCGGGCCAGGATTGTCAGGTCGGATCTTGAAGGAGCTCCCGCCAGCTCTCGGTCACGAGCACGCGCTGGGGAACGGGACAATCGTAGCCGCGCGCGCCGGCGCCGCCGAGCACGAGCCAGGTCCGCTTCGGCAGCGCTTCGCGGACCATCTCAAGGTACGCCTCGATTTCGCGCGGAGGCGTCGGGATGACGAGCGAGGTGCACACCCAGTCCGGCTTCAGCGTGCGGCCGGTCTTCTGCAGCTCGGACGCGGGGAGGTTTGGCCCCAGGTAGGTGATGCGCCAGCCGGAGAGCGCGAGGAGCACCGACACGCCGAGCACGCCGAGCTCGTGGAGATCGCCGGGGAACGTCGTGCACACCGCGTGAGGTCCGGTGCCGCGCGCGCCACCGACCTGCATCAGCATCGCGAGGAAGCGCTCGCGGCAGAACGCGGTCACGAAGTGCTCCTGCGCGATCGAGACGGTGCCACGCGTCCAGCCCTCGCCGACGTCACGCAGCATCGGGTAATAGAGCTCTTCAATGAGGCGCGCGTAGGGCAGCGTTCCGTAGCGCTGCAGGACGTGATCCGCACGCTGCGCGTCGAACTCGAGGAGGGCGGGGAAAAGCTCGCCGCGTGCGCGTTCGATCGAGTCCTGCGCCGCGCTGTTCGCGTTGGCGACGCGGGCCGCCTCGGGCTGACGACTCGGATCACGGACGAGGTCCACCGCCTCGCTGATCTTGTAGCCCTCCTCGAGAAGTCGCTTGATGCGTTTCAAGAGCGCTACGTCGGAGTCCGAATAACTGCGATAGCGGTTGCCGTGGCGATCGGGCTCGACGAGGCCGTAGCGGCGCTCCCACGCGATCAACGTGTTCTTCGGGATCCCCGTCAACTCCGAGACCGTCTTGATGCGATAGCCCATGACAACCCACCCCACTCATCAGCCAGGCGACGCGCCCGGCAAACCACGAAGGTGACCGTGAAGCGCGACGTCGTGAGGGCGAGCCCCCGCCCTCGCGAACAGTGACATCATTGCCCAGCGCCCGAAAGATGCCAGGACTCCTTTGCACCGGTCGACGAAGGTCGCGCGCGTGCGACCGTGCATGGGGTTCGAGCCGAACGATCGACGCAGGCGCACCCCGATCCCCCTGTACAAGCGGCTGGCGACGACGATTGCGAGCCGCGTCCTCGATGGAATGAACGGCATCCCATCGTCCGCGCTTCGGTAATAGGCGTCTGCGAGGACGAGGAGCTCCTCGACGACGCGCGCGACACGCGCCCCCTCGGCGCGGCCATCGAGGACGTCTTCGGCCGTGAGACCAACCTCGGCGAGGCGCGCCGCGGGCAGGTACACGCGCCCGCGAAGAGCGTCCTCGCGGACGTCGCGGCAGATGTTCGTGAGCTGCATCGCGACGCCGAGGTCGACGGCGTGAGGCAGGGCGCGCGGGTCGCTCACGCCGAGGACGCCGCACATCATCAGGCCGACGCTGCCCGCGACCTGGTACGAGTAGCGGAGGAGCGCGGCGTCGTCGGCGAGGCGAACCTCACCGAGGTCGGCGCGCATCCCGTCGACGAGGTGGTGGGCCACCGTAGGGTCAAAGCCGCGACGCGCGGCGACCTCGCGGAAGGCTCGCGCGACGGGGCCGGCTTCGACCGCAGCGAGGCGCTCGGCCGCGTCATCGTTCGACGGCGCCTCGTCGACCGCGTCGTCGAGCTCGCGGCAGTAAGCGTAGACGAGCGCCGCGTCGTCCCGAGAGTCGGACGGCAAGAACAGGGACGCCACGCGGAAGGACCGCGCGTGACGTCGCAAGGTCTCGCGACCGTGGAGGACGAGCTCGCTCGAGGTGGTCATTCGGCAGCGTGTTCGGTGGGGGTGTAGGCAGGTCGCGGCGAGCAGACCGCGCGAGCTTCGGCCTCGGAGCCTCGCGGGACCACGCGCTCGAGGACGCGCGCCGACGAGAGGACTCCGGGCATCCCTGCGCCGGGGTGCGTACCCGCGCCCACGAAGTAGAGGCCACCCACGTCTTCCGAGACGTTGTGGTAGCGGAAGTAGGCCGACTGCACGAGCCGCGGCTCGGGCCCGAAGGCCGCGCCCGAGTAGGACTGCAGCTGCTCCTCGAAGTAGCGCGGATCGACGCTGAAGCAGGTCGTGAGGTTGTCCTTCAAACCAGGGAGGCAGCGCTCGTCGAGGTGGTTCAGGATCCGATCGAGGTAGCGCGGAGCCTCCTCCTTCCAGTCGAGCCCGCTCTTCTGATTGGGCACCGGCGACAGGACGTAGAAGCTCTCGTGGCCCGGCGGCGCGAGCGAGGCGTCGGTACGGGTCGGCGCATGAAGGTAGAGCGAGAAGTCATCCGTGAGGACCTTGCGCTCGAAGATGTCGTGCAAGAGCCCCTTGTAGCGTGGACCGAGCACGATGGTGTGATGCGCGAGGTCGGGGAAGGTCTTCTTCGTGCCGAAATACGCGACGAAGAGGCTCATCGACTGGCGCTTGCGCGCGACCGAGCGGTCGGTGTGCCGGCTGCGGTCCTTCGGGTCGACGAGCTTCGTGTAGACCGTCGACGGGTCGGCGTTTGCGACCACCATGCTCGCGGCGATGCGCTTGCCGTCCTCGGTCTCGACCGCGGTGACGCGTCCGTTCGTGACGGCGAGGCGCGAGACCTTGGTACCGAGCTGGACCTCGACGCCGAGCTCCTCGAGCAAGCGCACGAGCCCGTTCACGATCGAGCGCGTCCCGCCCATCGCGAAGTGAACACCCCACTTACGCTCGAGCCAGTGGATGAGGAGGTAGATCGCGGGCGTGTGGAACGGGTTCCCTCCGACGAGCAGCGGCTGGAAGGTGAAGACTTGGCGGAGGCGCTCGTCCTTCAAGTATCGGGACACCAGCGAATAGACGCTGCGATACGCCGAGAGTCGCGCCATGTCGGGCATGATCCGGAGCATGTCCGACAGGTTCGTGAAGGGCTTGTCGGCGAGCTGGGTGTAGCCGACGTCGAAGATACGCTGCGAGTGCGCGACCATCTTCCGGTAGCCATCGACGTCGGCCGGACTGAGCCGGCCGATCTGCTCGAGCAGCCGCTCCTCGTCACCGACGTAGTCGAAGTGCCCGCCCTCGGCGAAGAGCACGCGGTAGAAGGGGTCGACCGGCGTGAGCTCGAAGTAGTCGCGCGAATCGCGACCGACGAGCTCGAAGAGCTCGTGCAGCAGGTAAGGCGCGGTAACCACGGTCGGCCCCGCGTCGAACGAGTAGCCGTCGCGCTGGAACGAGCGCGCGCGACCGCCGGGCTGATCCCCTGCGTCGACCACCACGACGCGATGGCCCATCGCGCGCAGACGGACCGCTGCGGCGAGGCCGCCAAGACCGGCGCCGATCACGACGACGGGGTGACTAGATTCATTCGACATGGGCGTACGCTCCTCGGGATTTGGTTCGGATCCTCGACGCCGGCCGCGCCGACGGTGAGGTGTGCAATCGGCAGCTGTGCCATGCGGCAGAGCTGAAGGGCGGTGGCCTGCAGGTCGGGCTCGGCCGCGAGCACGGGCGAGCTGCGGGTCTCGTGCTCGACCGCGGCGATGTGACCGAGCACGTCGGCGAGCGCGCCGCCGCTGCGCATGCGCTCGACGGCGTCGCGGACGTCGTCGGGCGACGTCGCGTAGCGAGGCGCCGAGAGCAGCGCACGGAGCCAGGTCGTCTCCTCGGGATGGCGCTCGAGGTGAGCGACGACGAGCGCGCTCACCTTTCCTTCGTACAGGTCGCTCGCCTGCTCCGAGCGCCCCTTGTCACCGTAGAGGTCGAGCACGTCGTCTTGCATCTGGAAGAGCTCGCCGAGCGGGAAGAAGCACGCGGCGAACGCGGCCGCTTCGTCGACGCTCCGGCCCGCGAGCAGCGCGCTGCCCTCGACCGCCATCGCGAGGAGCGCGCCCGTCTTTCCGCGGACCGCGCGGAGGTAACGCTGCCACGGCACCTCCTCGAGCGATTTAAGCTGAAGTTCGTAGACCTGACCGCGCACGCAGTCGACGGCCGAGCGCGCGAGCACGGTCATGAGGCGCGCCTTCACCGCGGGCTCGCAATCGAGCTCCGCGACCGCGAGGTAAGGCAGCATCAACAAGAAGTCTCCAGCGTTGATCGCCTGCTCGATGCCGTAGCGCGCCCACACGGTCGCCTTGCCACGGCGGATGGTGTCGCCATCCTGAATGTCATCGTGCACGAGGGTCGCGTTGTGGAGCAGCTCGACCGCGGCGGCCCAGCCCACGGCGAACGAAGGCTCGGCTCCGAGCGCGCGCCCCGCCTCGAGCGCGAGCCGGGCGCGGAAGCGCTTGCCGCCGGTGGCGAGGTGCTCGAGCACCATCTCGCGCGTGAGGTCCCCGCTCGCGTCGCCCGTGAGGCGCTCCATCACCTCTTCGACGCGCGCGATGAGCTCATCGGCCGACGAGGCGATGACGCGCTCGGAAGAGTCTGGAGCCCGAGGCGTCGACTCGGGGGTCGCTCGAAGCGAAGGAGAGGACATGCTCATGCGAAACCTCCAAGACGAGTAGCGCGCCAGAGCTCGGCTCGTCCGGAGCCGACGCCGTGCCACAGAAGACGCCACTGCGTCGCGAGCGGCGCACCACAGAACAGGCGGCCCATGATCGCGGCGAGCTCGGTCGGGCTCGCGGTCGCGTCGAGGTAGCGCTGCCAGTCGCGCTCCTCGAGCGCGAAGAAGGACTCGAAGAAGAGGCGGGTGCGCTCGAGATCGAACGAGCAGAGGGCCGCCATCCCGAAGCGGTAGAGCGACCAGAGCCGCGCGCGCTCCGCGGGCCACACCGCCTCCCAGCCGAGCCGCCTCGCCTCGCTCGGGCCACCGCTCTCGAGGCCATCGTGGATGGCACGCGCGACCGAGGGCGCGAGCTTCAACGCGCTCGCGAGCTGATAGCCCGTCGCCGGGTGGACCATCGCCGCTGCGGCGCCGAACCCGAGGAGAGGCTGCTCCTTCGACGGGAGCCCGAGGCCCATGGGGATGACGCAGCGCTCCTCCTCGTGCACCCGAACGACGTCGATCCGCATCGCGCGGAGCCGCTCATGGAGGCGCGCCCGCAGCGCGTCGATCGGCATCGCGGGCTTCTGCACGAGCGCCGTCTCCTCGAGGAAGACGTGCCGATCGTCGAGCGGGAGCGAGTAAAGGAAAGACGGCGCAGCGTGGGGCTCGCCGTTCGGGTCATGGCGAAAATCCATGAACGACATCTCCCCCGGGGCGTAGGGATGCTCCGCGACCTCGGCCACGATGCCGTAGGCGGTCTGGTGAGCATCCACCGTCTCGCCCGAGCGAGCGAGGTGCCGAGTCGAGGCTCCGGACGCGTCGACGGCGAGCGCAGCGGCGACGGTGATCGCCGCGTCGGTGCGGAGGCGGCTCTCGACCTCACCATGCTCGATCGCGTCGACGCGCGCATCGACGAAGCGAACTCCGGCCTGCTCGGCGCGAGCGACGAGCGCTCGATGAAGGCGGAAGGTGCTGAGCCGCAAGTACGCGCGCGGTAGCGCGAAGCCCGCTTCGTCATGCAGCCAGACCTTGGGAGAGGCGTAGCGTCCGGCGACTGCGTCCTCGGGCACGAGCGACGCCTGGTGCGACCACAGGCCGAAGTTCTGCGACCACGCGCGCCACGGTGAGGGGGCGACGCACACGACGTCGAGGCCCCGCTCGGCGCAGGCCGCGGCGAGCGCGAGGCCAGCGGGACCGCTGCCAAGCACGGCGACTTCGCTCCTCACCAACATTCGACCGGACTCCCAACCATGTTCAAACCTGTTGCATTGTGTAGCGCAAGCACGTAGTGTTTGCAACAGGTTTGCGTGACGTTTCGGGAGAGGATCGAAAAAACCGTGGGAATCCTGAACAGCTGTACGCGCAATGAGTTCCCTAGCAAGGTCGATCTCGACGCGGGCGGAGGCTTTGCGTGGTGGTACTGCGACCTCATCGACGCAAACGGCGACGGCGTCGTCCTGATCTGGTTCTTCGGCCTGCCCTTCCTCCCCGGCTACGAGGGGCGCCGCGAGCGACCTGCGGCTCACCCGGGACTCAACCTCGCGGTCTACCGAGGCGGAGAGCCGAGCTTCTATCTCCTCGAGGAGCAACCTCAGGCCTCGTACGCCCTCGAGGGCTCGGCCTGGCGCTGGCGCTTCGGAGACTCGACCCTGACGATGCGCTTCGAGGGAGACGAGGTGCTGCTCGACGGCGAGCTGTCGTTGACGGTTCCGGGCGCGGCAGCCCCGACGCTCGCGACGCTGTCCGTCCGTGGCCTCGCGAGTCGCGTGCGCCCGACCCAAGGCGACTCGCGCCACGTGTGGTGCCCGATCGCGCCGAGCGCCGAGGGGCGCGTCGAGGTGCTCACGAGCGACGGGGAGCGCTGGAGTCAGGAAGGCCGCGCCTACCTCGACGCGAACACGAGCCTCGTCCCGCTCTCCGACCTCGATCTCGCCGCGTGGCGCTGGGGTCGCCTCGCCTTCCCGGACCGAGAGGTCGTCTTCTACGAGGTGACGCGCGCCGAGGATGGCTCGGTGGAGCCGCTCGTGCTCGACATCCCACGCGGCGGCGAGGAGCGGCGCGCGGGTCGAGCGCTCGAGTGGGGCCGGGCACGTCGGAGCGTCTACGGACTCTCGTGCCCAGACGGCGCGACCCTCGTCGATCCGCTCGGACGGCGGATCGAGGTCCGCGTGCGACACCTCGTCGAAGATGGCCCGTTTTACCTGCGCTTCACGCTCGAGGCGACCTGCCTGGAGACGGGCGAGCGCGCGCAGGGCTTCGGCGAGCACGTCGAGGTCTCGCGGCTCGACGTGCCGTGGCAGCGCCCCTTCGTGCGCATGCGGCGGAGGCTCGCCTCGGGCGACAACTCGATGTGGCTGCCGCTCTTCTCGGGTCCGCGGCGCGGACGGGTGGGGCGGCTCGTACGCCACTGGCTCGGCAGGAGTGAGGCCGCGACATGAATGCCCTGCCCTTGCTCGTCGCGGGGCCCGCCGGGCTTCCGCTGCTCTTGACACTTGTCAACCTTTTTACCTGGCAGCGCGGCACGGTCAGCGGGGGCGACGGCGCGCGCGTCAGCGTACTCATCCCGGCGCGAAACGAGGAGCGTACGATCGAGGCCTGCGTACGAGCGGCGCTCGCCGATCGCACCAACGTGGAGGAGGTCGTCGTGTACAACGATCAGTCGACCGACGCGACCGGCGACATCGTGCGCGCGCTCGCCGCCGAGGATCGGCGCGTCCGCCTCGTGAAGGGTGCGCCGCTCCCAGCCGGCTGGGTCGGCAAGCCCCACGCGTGCCACCGCCTCGCGGCCGAAGCGCGGGGTGACGTGCTCTTCTTCGTCGACTCCGACACCGTGCTCGCGCCCGACGGCGTCGCTCGAGCCCTCTCGCTGTTGCGCCCGAAGGCGGGACCGCGCGCCGCGGCGGTGACGGCCGTGCCGCGGCAGGATGTCGGCTCGCTGTTCGAGCGGATGATCGTCCCGCTGCTCATCCTCACCTACACGAGCTGGTTCCCGCTGCGCCTCGTCGCGGCGAGCCGTGACCCGCGCTTTCTCGCAGCGAACGGCCAGCTCCTCGCCGTCGAGCGTGATGCCTACGACGCGGTCGGGGGCTTCGAGAGCGTGCGCAACGAGCTCGTCGACGACATGGCGTTCTGTCGCCGACTGAAGGAGCGCGGTCATCGCCTCGTGTTCGCCGATGGATTCCACATCGCGCGGTGCCGCATGTACGAGGGCGCGCGTCAGGTGTGGGAAGGCTTCTCCAAGAACCTGTACGAAGGCATCGGTGGGACGCCGCTCGCGCTCGCGGCGGTCGTGTTGCTGCACGCGGCGTGCTTTCTCGTCCCGTACGTCGCGTGCGCGGTGGGCCTTCTCCGCGGAGACGCGGAGCTCACCTCGTGGGGTGGACTCGGCGTCGCCATGAACGTGGCGCTTCGGACGCTCCTCGTGCTGCGATTCGCACAGCCGCCGAGCGCCATCGTGACGCACCCCGCGTCGATCGTCGGGCTGCTCGGCATCGCCGTGAACTCCCTGCGCTGGTCGAGCGCAAACCGCCTCCGCTGGCGCGGGCGCGTGTATCAAGCGCGCAAGGAGCGCCTCGCCTCATGACGCCAGCTCACGACGTCGTCCGCGTGACGCGACGCCCTCGGTTCCTGTGGCTCGCGCGCCGCTACGTTCGGTCGCGCATGCGGAGCGCCTTCGACGGCGTCTTCGCGCGCGGCCTTTCACGAATCCGAGCCCTCGCCGAGCGCGGCCCGCTCATCCTCGCCGCAAACCACGTCGCCTGGTGGGATCCGCTCTTCGCGGTCCTGCTCGACGAAGCGCTCGGTACGACCGGCTACGCGCTGATGGACGCGCCGAACCTGGGTCGCTTGCCGTTCTTCGGGTGGGTCGGCGCGATCCCGATCGTTCGGGACGACGCCCGGCGCGCGCTCGCGCAGCTGCGTGCGTCGGCACGCCTCCTCTCGGGCCCGGCGACGGCGCTGTGGATCTTCCCGCAAGGGACGCAGCGGCCCGCTCACCTGAGGCCGCTCGGCGTCAAGAGCGGCGTCGTGCGGCTCGCCGTCGAAGCCCGCGCTCCGGTGGTGCCGCTCGCCCTGAATTACCTCTTCCGTCAGACCTCCGAGCCGAGCGCGATCGCGTCGTTCGGGGCACCGCTCGATGCAGAGGAGCTCGGCCGCCGCGGCCTCCTCGACGCGCTTGAGCGCTCGCTCGCCGAAGAGCTCGCCGCGATCGACGTGTTCGCGACCGAGGGGCGAAAAGACTTCGACACCTTGATCGCGTCACGTCGCTCGGGGGACACGCCAGGAGCGGCGAGGCTCCTCGCGACGGCGGCGCTTCGACGGACGGACGACGGCGCGACGCGCGCCTCTGGAGGCAGCGCATGACGAGCGCGGTGGTGGTCGGTGCAGGGATAGGTGGGCTCAGCGCGGCGATCTCGCTCGCGTGTTCGGGGGTGTCCGTGACCGTCGTCGAGGCGTCCGAGCGAGCGGGCGGCAAGGCCGACACGGTCGAGCTCGAGGGAGTCGCCGTCGACACCGGGCCGAGCGTGCTCACCATGCCCGACGTGTTCGATGAGCTCTTCCGCGCAGCAGGGACGAGCCTCGCGGCCGAGGTCACCTTGACGCGGCCCGAGCCAGCCTTCCGCTACGTGTACCCCGACGGCGTGAAGCTCGACGTGTTCCACGAGCTCGAGGCCACGGTCGAGAGCGTGCGCGCGACGCTCGGGGCCGAGGCGGCGCGCGACTTCTCGGCGTTCCTCGCCTACTCCGAGGTCATCTGGACGACGGCGTCGCCCGAGTTCGTCTACGGGCCGAGCCCGACGCTCGGACAGCTCGTCATGAAGGGGCCCCGCGCGCTCGCCGCGATGACCAAGATCGACGGCCTCTCGCGGATGCTCGGCGCCATCGAGCGACGCGTCCGCTCGTCGCACTTGCGCTGGCTATTCGCGCGCTACGCGACCTACAACGGCTCCGATCCGCGCGTCGCCCCCGCGACCCTCAACTGCATCGCGCACGTCGAGCTTGGCCTCGGGGGCTTCGGAATCAAGGGCGGCATGCACGAGCTCGTCCGCGCGCTCGTTCGCGCGGCCGAGAGGCGTGGGGTGACCTTCCGCTTAGGCGAGCCGGTGCGCGAGGTGGTGTTCGCCGGCAAGCGCATCGCGGGGGTGCGCACGGACAGCGGCACGCTCGAGGCCGACCTCGTCGTCGCCAACGCCGAGGCCGCACACCTCTACCGCGACCTCGCCCCGACGCTCCGCGGGGGTCCGTCCGACGAGCCGCCGAGCACCTCGGGGTGGAACGCCATCGTTCGGTCTCGCGCGAGCGAGGCCCGCGCCGCGCACACCGTGCTCTTCCCCGACGACTACCTAGACGAGTTCCGCGACATGTTCGATCGCAAGGTCGCGCCGAGGTCGCCCACCGTGTACCTGTGCGACCAAGCGCGCTGCCACGAGGTCTCCGGCTGGTCCGGCGACGTGCCCGTGTTCGTGATGGCGAACGCACCGGCGCTCGGCCGCGACGACGAGGAGCGCCCCGAGGAGTGGGCGGCGCTCGCCCGTGAGGTGCTGGGCCGCGCGCAGCGTAGCGGCCTCCTGCAAACCGACGCGAAGGTGCTGTGGCAGCGCACCCCGGCCGACCTCGCGCGACGCTTCCCAAGGAGCCGCGGGAGCCTCTACGGCGCCGCGTCGAACAGCTCGATGGCCGCCTTCAAGCGACCGTCGAACCGCGTTCGCGAGGGCCTGTACCTCGCGAGCGGGAGTGCCCATCCCGGCGGCGGCCTGCCGCTCGCCGCGCTCTCCGGCCGCGCCGCCGCGCGCGCAGCACTCGAGGATCGACGCGCATGAACATACCGAGCCGATCGATGAGCCCCCTCGCGCGAGCCCTCTCGCTCGCGCTCGCGACGCTTCCCCTCGCACCCGCCTCGGTCGCGAGGGCCGAGACCGGACCGCTCGCGGGGCGCTGGGCGTTCCTTCAGGTGACGACGAGCGCCGCCGAGATCCCCGTCATCGGAAAGGTGTACGCGACCACCAGCGCGGTCTCGATTCACAAGCTGAAGCACAAGGGCAACCGCCTGCGCGGGAAGGGCCGCATCTGCCGCATCGATCTCGACAGCGGCAGCCCTCTCGTCAAGACCGCGATGCCCGAGGCGCTCCTCGCGTCGCTGCCGGCGCCGCGCATCGACGCTCAGGTCCAGGAGGACGGCGGAGCGTGGCGCTTCTCGCAAGCCAGGCAGACGATCGTGCTCGGCGCGAAGCTCGACGCGCCGACCACCGACGCGCTCCCGCGGCTCCTCGGCGACCCGCGCATCATCGATCAGGACGGTGACGGCGCGCCCGCCGTGACGATCCGAGTGAGCGGGATCGTGAGCGGCGAGCTGCGCGTCGTGCAACGCAGCTGGACCGAGCTCTCGGGTCGCGGCGCGAGCTCCGAGCGGATCGAGGGGAGCCTTGCGTTCGGGACCGAGCAGGTGATCCTCGACGCGACCTCGTCGATGTTGAAGACGGCACCGCCTCAAGCGCCCGAGCCCTCGCGGAGCTACTTTCGGCTGGTGAAGCTCTCGAAGGGCGCGAGCTGCAGCGATGCCCTCGCCGCGACTCGGGAGCGTCGATGAACCCACTGCTCGCGCTCTCGCTCGTCCTCGTCGTAGGGGCCCTGGCGCGGATGGTGCTCGTCGGGCGACACCCTCGTCCCGAGCGACGTACGCTTGTCGGCGCGCTCGTCGGTCGAGCCGTCGAGCGCCGACTCGGTGGTTACCGCCAGCGCCTCGACGAGGGCGGAGAGGGCTTGCCCAAGCGCCTCGAGGCAGAGCGCACGGTGCTCGTCGTCGGCAGCGGGATAGCTGGGCTCACGGCCGCAACGACGCTCGCGGAGCGCGGCTTCGCGGTGACCCTTCGCGAGCGAAACCCCTACCTCGGCGGCAAGATCGGCGCGTGGCGGGAGCGCTCGTCCGACGGCACCGAGCTCGAGGTCGAGCATGGGTTTCACGCCTTCTTTCGGCACTACTACAACCTCGACGAGGTGCTCGGGCGCGTCGGAGTGCGGCCGACGTTCAAGGCGATCGACGACTACCTGATCGTCACGCGCGGTGACGAGCGGCTCTCCTTCGACGACCGCGTGCGAACGCCGCTCCTCAACTTGCTCGATCTCTGGTCGAAGGGCTTCTTTCGGCTGAGCGACATCGTGCTCACGCGGGCGCGTGACCAGATGGGCGTCTTTCTCGAGTACGATCCCGAGAAGACCTTCGCGACGTACGACCAAACGAGCTTCGACGACTTCGCTGAAAACGCCGGGCTTCCACCCAAGCTGCGCGTCGTGTTCAACACGTTCTCGCGTGCCTTCTTCAGCGAGGGCGACAGCCTGAGCGTCGCGGAGCTCGTGAAGAGCTTCCACTTCTACTACCTGTCGAACGACGCAGGCCTGCTCTACGACTACCCAATTGACGACTATCAAGTTGCCATCCTCGCACCGTGGCGCGCCTACCTCGAGGCTCACGGCGTCGCGATCGAGCTCGGGCGCGCGGCTGGCGCCATCGGCCCTACGAAGGACGGGTTCGAGGTCGACGGCGTGCGATACGACGCGATGGTCCTCGCGACCGACGTCGCCGGGACGCGGCGCCTCATCGCCTCGTCACCGGAGCTCGCCGAGCGATACCCCGACCTCGCGCGCGCCCTCGCCGGGGTCCAGTCCTCGCAGCGCTACGCGGTTTGGCGCGTGTGGCTCGATCGCACCGTACGCGACGATGTTCCGGTCTTCGTCAACACCGAGCGCGAGGTCCTGCTCGACTCGGTGTCGATGTACCACCGCATCACGCCGTCGGCTCGCTCCTGGGCGGACGCGAACGGCGGCTCGGTCGTCGAGCTCCACAGCTACGCGGTGCCCGAGCGACTCACCGACGAGGCCGCCGTCAAGGCCGCGCTGCGCGCTGAGCTTGACCGCTATTTCCCCGAGCTCAAGGGGGCGCGGCTCGTTCACGAAGCCTTCCAGCTGAAGGACGATTTCACAGCATTTCATCGAGGTCTTCACTCAGGGAGGCCCACGACCGAGACCGCGGTGCCAGGCCTCGTCCTCGCGGGCGACTGGGTACGGCTCCCCTGCCCGGCGATGCTCATGGAGGCCGCCGCGACGAGCGGCCTCCTCGCCGCGAACCGCCTGCTCGCGCGCGAGGGGCTGCGACCCGAACCCGTCTACACCGTGCCGCGGCGCGGCCTGCTTCCGTTTCGGGAGCGCCCGCTCCCGGGCGAGGTCCGGGCGACGCCCGTCCTCGAGACGGCGAGCTGAGACGCCGCTCGGAGGCGGCCCGTGACACTCCACGGCCTCGGCGCTACGCAGCGGCGCATGCTTCCTCGACGTCTCGCCCTCGCGGTCTCCTCCCTTGCGCTCGCCGGAGCGCTCGCCCCCGCCTGCTCGGCGACCGACAGGACGAGCGGCTCGACGGCGAGCGGTCCCGCGACGAGCGGCAGCGGTGGCAGCGGCGGCAACCTCACCGTCGGCGCAGGAGGCGGTAGCGGCTGCGACGGCACGACGCTGTGCGTCGGTGACGTCGTTCACCAGTGCGTCAATGGACAGCCCGGCGCGGTGATCGAGTCGTGCGACACGGCGAGCGGGCAGGTCTGCAGCGAGGGCGCGTGCAAGGACGCCTGCGCCGTCGCCAAGGACGCTCCCTCGAACCTCGGGTGCGAGTTCTGGGCGGTCGATCTGCCGAACGAGCGCGGCTTCAACAGCGCGGCAAACCTGCCCTGGGGCATCGTGCTGTCGAACGCCAGCGACGCGAAGGCGACGATCACGTTCGAGCGAAACGACGCTGCCGTCGGGGCGCCGCCTCAGCTCTCGACGGTCCAGAAGGTGGAGCTCGGACCGGGGCAGCTCTTCGCGCTGAACATGCCGTCTGCCGAGGTCAATGGGCTCACCCCGTCGACGCTCGATCCGCCGGGGCCTCCCGGCACCTGGCACTCGACCAATGTGTTCCGGATCCGCGCGACCTCACCGATCGTCGCCTATCAGTTCAACGTCTTTACCAACAGCTTCTCGAACGACGCATCGCTGCTCTTACCCACGAACGGCCTCGGTACGACCTACCGCGTCATCGGCTACCCGACAGCCAACCCGATCGCGCCCATCCCGATCACGGGCGTGCCCGATCGCTCGCACGTCACCGTCGTCGGGGTCTCGCCCGACACCGAGGTCACGGTCGTCGCGGGGACCACCACCGCCGGTGACGGCATGAAGCTTCCGCCGCTTCAGAAGGGCGAGTCGATGAAGGTGACGCTCGGCGCCTTCGAGGTGCTGAACCTCGCGTCCACGGGGATCCCGGGGGACATGACCGGCACCGTGATCGGCTCGACGAAGCCCGTCGCCGTCTTCACGAGCCTCGAGCGCGGCATCGCCCCGGCCGTCACCGACCCGCCGAAGCCGCCCGACTGGGATATGAACTCCTCGACCTGCTGCACCGATCACCTGGAGGAGCAGCTCTTCCCGGCGAGCTCGCTCGGCAAGAATTTCGTGGTGACGCGGAGCCCCGTCCGCTCGACGGGGAGCTACAAGGAGCCCGACGAGCTGCGCTTCCTCGGCGTCGCTGAGCCCGCACAGGTGAAGACGTCGCTGCCTCCACCGCTCGACTCGTTCACGCTCCAGCCGGGGCAGGTGGTCGACACGTTCACCTACGGCGACATCACCGTCGAGTCGTCCGCGCCCATCACGATCGCGCAGATCCAGCTGAGCGCCGGCTTCACGACGACCTACATCGGCGACCCGTCGCTCACGATCTTTCCGCCGATCGAGCAGTACCGCGACACGTACCTGTTCCTCATCCCAGCCTCGTGGACGAAGAACTACGTCGTGCTCGGGGGACCCAAGGGCGGCGAGTACGTCCTCGATGGACAGCCCCTCACCGGCTGCACAATCGCCTCGATCGGCGCGCTCAAAGGCACCGAGTACGAATCGCTCGTGTGCCCCGTCGCCGAGGGCGTTCATCGGATCCAGGCCAAGGCCCCCTTCGGCCTGACGGTCTACGGATACGGCAACGTCGGCTCGTACGCGTACAGCGGTGGCGCCGACGTCGAGCCGATCTACGAGGTCCCGCCGATCTACTGAGAGGCGCGAGGCGTTCGCCTGGCCGACCGTGGTAGCGTGGCGCGCGTGAGCGAAAACCGCATCGGAGTCGTCAAGGCGCTCGGCTTCGTGGCCTGGGCCGATGACCACGTGAGCCCAGAAGAGCGCGACATGCTCCGCACGGTGATGGACGCGCTCGCGATCCCCGAGGCGCGCCGCGCCGAGCTCTGCGCCTCGCTGCGCCACGCCCCGGCGAGCGTGGCCGAGATCGCCGCCGAGTTCGACGACGACGTCGAGCGGCGCTTCGCCCTCGCGCAGACGATCATGCTCGCGGGCGTCGACGGAGAGGTGAGCGAGCTCGAGCGCGCTCGCATCGCCGAGCTCGCGGAGGCCCTCGGCGTGGAGGCGGACGAGCTCGCGTTCATCTACGAGGCGGTAGACGCGACGTACGACGCGTTCCCCGTCGTGTTCACGGGCGAAACCAGCTGAGACGACAGGTCAACGCGCGCCGTCGTCGATAGCGCTCCGCCTGAGCCGCTCGGCGATCGCCTCGAGCTTCGAATGGTGGGGCTGCAGCGTGCGCGCGATCGCGAGCTCCGCCCGTGCCTCCTCGAGCGCGCCCACCGAACGGAGCGCCTCGACGAGGTTCGCCCGCGCGCGAAACGAGCCCGGATCGAGGCGCAGCGCTTCGCGGTAAGCTGCGACGGCGGAGCGCGGCCGGTCGAGGGCCATCTCGGCGTTTCCGAGCGCCACCGAGGCGCCGACGTCGGCGAAGCGCGCGCGCGCGACCTCGAGCGGGGCGAGCGCACGCTCGGGCTCACGCTCGACGAGGTGAGCGAGGCCGAGTCCAAGCGCGACTTCGCCATCGGTGGGATCGATGCGTCGCGCTCGGAGGAGGAGCGGTCGCGGGTCGTCGAGGCGAGCGCTCGCGCGCTCCGCTTCGTGGAGCATTCGCTGCGAGCCGTAGCGTCGCACGAAGGTCGGCAAGAGGAGCGCCGAGGCGAGCAGGATCGCGACGAGAGCGAGCGTGTGGAGCCTCCGAGCGAACGGGAGAGGACGCGCGGCCGTCGTGAGGCCGATCGTCAGGGCGACTACCGGCGTGACGAGGACATCATCGCCAAGACCTGCGACGAGGACGACCCCGAGGCTTGCAAGCTCGCCGGGCGTGCGCCCCCTTGCCGCAACCAGCACGAACGCCGCGGCAAGCGCTACGCCGACGACACCGCCCACGACCGCGAGCCCGAGCGCGTCACCGTGCGGCGTCCTCGCGTTGACGAAGGCCGTCGCGGCATCCCGCGGGGCGAGCGCGGCGAGCTCTTTCGCCTGCCCCTCGAGGAACGCGCGCGAGAACCCTCCCGTCCCGGCCCCGAAGGGGGCGACCTCGATCAAGGCGCGGAGCGAGGCGCGAGCGATCCATCGTCGCCCCTCGAGCGCGTGTGCGCCGCCGCTTCGCGCGAGCACAAGCCCTCCGACGAGAATGAGAGGGACCGCGAGCCAGAGTGCTCGAGGTCGGCGCGCGGCGAGCGCGACCACGCCGGCGAAGACGAGTGCGACCCACGCGGTGCGCGACTCCGAGCACGCGAGCACGAGCAACGCACTGACGAGCGCGGCGGCCGGCGGGCCGATAGCGCGGGCTCGTCGGCTCACACCCGGAAGAAGCGCGGCCCCGAGACGCTCGACGGCGATGGGAGCGCATGGCAATACCGCGAGGCCCAGCGCATTCCCGTGACCGAACCCGCCGTGGATCGGCCCGCGCCGCAGCGCCTCGATGGCGACGAGCGCCGCGAGGGCGAGCGGAAACGAGACGGCGAACGCGCACGACGCCACGCGCCGCTCCTCGTCGGCGAGCCCCCCACCTACGGCGAGGGCGAGCACCAACACGAGCCAAGGGGCGAGCATGGTGGGCTCGGGCGTGCGGCACCACGTGAGGCCGAGGCCGAGCCAGGCGAGGAGCCCGAGCGCGAGCGCGAGCGCGCTCGAGTGGACGAGGTCGCGTCCGACGAAACAGAGCGCGGCGAGGAGCACCACGACGAGGAGAGGCGCCTTCACGAGGGCGCTTGGCACGAGCGGATCGAAGGCCACCGCTGCGACGGCGAGCGCGATCCCCAGCCCGAGCGCTCGGTTCATCCTCGCTCGTCAAGGAGCGAGCGGAGGCGGTCGCGCACATCGGGCCGCTCCTCGCGCGCGAGGGCGCGCCGCAGCACCCAGGTGACCCGCTGGTCACGGCTCTTCACGAGGTAGCGGGTCGCAAGCTCTCGCTCGGCGACGCGCGGTGACCCGAGCGCCTCGAGGAACTTGAAGATCCCCTGGTCGGGATTCCAGGCGAGGCGCACGGCAGCAGCCGACAGCGCGACCTCGGGAGGTGCGGACCGCGCGCGCTCGTCGAGCAGCGGACCGAGCGACGCTTGAAACGCTGGCTCGGCAACGATCGACGCTGCGCGAGCAAACTCCGGCAGCGACTCGGCCGCGAGATTGTCGAGCTCGAGGACGAGGCGAGGTGCGGCGCCCGGGTCTCCGAGGCGTCCAGCCGCGACGAGCGCGTTGACGCGTGGCCACGCAAGCTCCGTCGTCGCGCGCCGGAGCAAGAGGTCGGTCGCGCGCGGATCGCCGAGTCCGCCGAGCAGGCGCGTCGCGTCGATCGAGCGGGCTTGGCCCGGGTAAGACCAGGAGTCACGGAGCGTGCTCATCGCCAGCAGCGACGCCCCCGCGGGGCGCAGGCTCGAGACGAGATCGGTGACGTCGTCGTTGCCGCGCGTCCAGGCGAGCAGGATCCGTCCGGTGTCCTCCTCGCGCGCGGGGCTCGTGAACATCGGCGCGAGCGAAGCGACGTCGCAGCCGCGCGTGAGCGCGCAGTCGAGCAGGTAGTCGCGGGCGCGCGCATCGCCGGCCTTGCCAAGGGCGAGCGCGGCGCGGCGGATCGCGGCGTTTTGCTTGCGCGGGTCGAGCCCGCGGAAGAGCCGATCGTGGACGAGGTCCGCCCGACCGCCCGGGGTGAGGGCGTGGAGCGCGTAGATCGCCTCCTCGCGCAAGGTGAGGTTTGCGTCGTTCGCGAGCGGCGCGAGGGCGGCGAGCGCGCTGTCGCGGGCCTTGCCGTCGATCGCGAGCTTGCCGATCGCGGCGATGGCGCTCGATCGGACGAAGTCGCTGGCATCGCCGAGCGCACGCACCAAGAGGTCGAGGCCCTCGGCGTGGCCGACGTCGCCGAGCACGAACGCCGAGTTGAGTCGGATCACGGCCTGCTTGTGCTCGATGGTCTTCGCGATCTCCGAGTAAAACGCCTTGCGATCGAGTCGCTCGAGCGCGAACGCGAGGTTGTTCAGCATGCGCGACTCGCGTACCTCGGGCAGGCGCGCGAGGAGCGCGCGCGTCGCCGTGCGATCGCCGATCCTCCCGAGCGCGTAGATGGCCTTGTTCGCGACCTCCGGGTTCGGACTCTCCATCAGCGGGACCAGCGCGGCCGTGAGCCGAGGAGCACGGAGCTCGGCGGCTGCGTAGGTCGCCGACAGGACGAGCGCGACGTTGTCGCTCTTCAGCCCGGACACGACGTCTCCGACCAGCGTGTTCCGGTCGAGCAGGTGGCGATGCATCCACAGCGCATCGAAGGCCTGCGCGCGCATGTCCTCCTCGCCCTCGGTGGGCCTGCGAGCGATCTCCTTGCGAAGGAGCGACACGACGCGCTTGTCGCTCTGCGCACCCAGCGCGCGAAGGAGCTGCGTACGGACGAAGGGCTCCTCGTCCTTGCGCTGGTAGAGCTTGAGGAGCGGGTCGACGCTCGAGCGGTCGGGCATTGCGGCGAGCGCGCGCACCACGCGAAAGCGCACGCCGACATCCCAGTCCTCGAGGGCCGTCTGGAGCGTCGGCAGGGCCCGCCTGTCACCGAGCGCCTCGAGTACGATCGCGCAGCGCGCACGCGCCGAGGCCTCGACGTTGTCCGCGAGGCAACGCTCGAGGGCCTTGGTCGAGCGCTTCCCGAGGTTCACGAGCTCGGGGCTCCCGGGGAGATCGCGGAACGGAACGTTGATGAGGACCGCGGCGTCGCCGGGAATCGTCTGGAGGAGCTTCTTTCGAGCCCGCTCGGTCTCGTCGTAGGAGTTCTCTTCGGCGTGCCCCTCGGAGAGGGCGATGGCGTCGATCGCAGCGACGGCCGCGGGCAGCAGCGCCGCAGAGAGCACGAGCGGTCCGAACCAGCGCGTGAGGACGGTCTTCATCGGGCGTTCTCCTTCGACGGCTCTACACGGCGGACGAGGCCGCGGATCAAGGCCACGAGCTCTTCGGCGCGGCGGCTCTCGGAA
The DNA here is from genome assembly GCA_016875405.1 of Deltaproteobacteria bacterium. GTDB lineage: Bacteria > Myxococcota_A > Polyangia > Polyangiales > Polyangiaceae > SYFR01. Next base: position 20,436 of record VGRJ01000049.1, read on the forward strand.
AGGTAACGAACGGCGACCCGGCGTGACGAGCACGCGCCGCGTCGCACGTCCCACTCTACGCGCTCGACGACCCGGTCGCGGTAAAGCGCGAGATCGAAGCGCTCCTCGCAGTCGGCGGCGGGCTCGAGATCGACGACCAGCACGAGCTCGGCTCGCGGGGCTCCGGGTGGTGCGGGCTCGTCGTGTCGGCCGGTCGCGGCAGGCCCGCCCGACGCGAGCGACGAGCAGCCGGAGACCGAGGCGAGGAGCGCGAACCGAACGAGCGAGGCTTCGAAGCTCATGACAGGTGGAGGTAGTTATCACGAGCGCGGCTCGGGTGCCGAGTCCCGCGGGCAGTGAAGTCTCGACGCCGCTACGAGGCGGCCCATTCCCGCGTCACCGCGAGGGTTCTTCGAGCTCGTCGCGCGGCGCTACCCGACGAACACGTCGAGGGCACGCGGCACCATCTCGACTCGAAGCGGCAGGCGACCGAGCGGCTCACCGTCGACGTCGAGCGGAAACTCCTCGGCGATGCGCTCGTTCTCGAGGCGCAGCTCGATCGCGTCGCAAGGGAAGACCTCAACCCGTGGATGGTCGATGTGCTTGCCACGATAGATCGAGAGCGAGCGAACGAAGAACTCGAGCTTCGGCGCGTCGCCGAGCGAGACGATGTGAAAGAGGCCGTCGTCGACCTCGCCCATCGGCGCGACCTCCATGCCGCCGCCAAAATACCGACCGTTGCAGATCGCGATCGTCCGCGACGAGAGCCGCACGTCGCGCGCCTCGCTGTGGTGGTACACGCGGCACGCGACCACGCCGACCTCGCTCCGGGCGAGCGCACGCAGGGTCGCCGTGAAGTAGGTGACGCTGCCGCCGAGGGCGCGGGTCGATTCACGGATGTACCTGTCGACCAGGCCGCCTAGGCCGACGCTCAGGATGTTAATGAAGTACGCGGTCTCGTCATCTCCGCCATGACCCCGAAACGACGCGCGCCCCACGTCGACCTCGCGCGTCTTGCCAGACGCGATCGCCCGGCAGTAGCGGTCGAGGCGATGCTCGAGCCCGAGCGTGCGTCGAAAATCGCCACCCGTCCCCTGCCCCACGATCCCGAGCCGTGGCGTCGCGCCCCCGCGCTCCTTCGCGCGCATCAGCCCGTTGACGACCTCATGGATGGTCCCGTCTCCGCCAACGGCGACGACGGTGGCGCGCCCCTCGTCGGCCGCGTGCTCGGCGAGCTCGACGGCGTGACGCACTCGCTCGGTGTGGACGATGTCGACCTCCCCGAGGTGATGCGCGATGACCCTCGCGAGGTCGGCGGAGCGTCGTCCGGTCCCGCCGCCTTGCGCGTTGGGGTTGAGAATGACGAGCGGTCGCATCGGAGCTAGCCCGGCCACACGACGCCGCGAGCGCGCAGGTCTTCGACGGTATCGGCGAGCGTCACGCTCGGATCACGCGCGACGAAGCCCAGCTCGCGCTCGGCCTTGCTCGAGTCGCAGTACCAGAAATGCTGCGCCATCTCGGCGCTGAGCCGATCGAGCGGGGCCTTGCCGCCGAGCCTCTCCGCCGCGCGACCGAGCAGGTCGGCACCGAGGCCGGCGAGCGTCGCGCTCGTGCGGGGCAACACGAGCGTCGGAGCCTTCACGCCGCTCACTCGTGAGAGGCGCCCGAAGAACGCGGCGAGCGACATGTTGGCCGCGTTGATGAGGTAGCGCTCGCCCGCGCGGCCGCGCTCCATGGCGAGGATCATCGCGAGCGCGGCGTCTCGCGCGTCCACGAAGGCGATGCCGCCGCCTGGGGTCGCAGGGACCTTGCGATCGAGAAAGAGCCTGACGTCTTCGGTCGAGGACCCGTGCACGTCGCCAGGCCCGAGGAGCAACGACGGGTTGATCGAAATCACCTCGCAATCGGCTCGGCTCTTCGCGAGCGCGACCATCTCGGCGTAGAGCTTCGTCCGGTAGTAGGGCCAGCGCGCGATGAGCTCGGTCGGCGTTGCCGCGCCTTCGTCACGGACGTCATCGGCCCGCGTCGAGATGGCAACGGTCCCGCTCGTCGAGGCGTACACCACCCGACGCACGCCGGCCTCGGCGAGCGCCTCGAGCGTGAGGCGCGTCCCATCGACGTGCACACGATGCATCGCCTCGGCGTCCGCAGGCTCGCGCGAGACTTTCCCCGCAGCATGAAACGCGCCGTCGCACCCCTTTGCCGCAGCGAGCACCGACTCGGGCGCGAGGACGTCGCCCTCGCGGACCTCGACCCCGAGACGCTCGAGCTCGGCGTCGGGCTTGCGACAGAGCGCAACGACCTCGTCACCACGACGCACGAGCTCCCTGACGAGGTGTCGACCGAGGAAGCCGGTCGCGCCGGTCAAAAACCACTTCATGGCAGGTCGAACGCCTCCTTGAACGTGCCGAGCAGCGACACGTCGTTCGATTTGACGAGGCCGCTCATCACCTCGACGGGCGACGGCATATAGCCATCCTCGACGATGCGCGTGAAGATCTCCTGCGTGGTCTTGAGGACGCAGTCCGCGGTGCCGCCAGGCGGCTTACCGTTCTCGATGACGCAGCGCTCGGGCTCGAGCCGGGCGGTCCACTTGCACGAGTCCTCACTGCCAAGCGTGAAGTAGAACGACACAGGACGCGTGACCTTGCCTGGCACGTAGCGACGCTCGAGGCGGCGGAAGAGGATCACGAGCGAGTGCTCGCGCTTCCCGCCGAGGGCCTCTTCGACGGTCTCGAAGCGATGCAGCTCGAGCACACCGCCATCACGCAGCGCGACGACGGCCGCACGAGCGAGGCGCGCCACCACCTTGCACGCGGTGGTGAACTTCATGCCCTTCGTGAGGCGCTCGAGGTCGTTGATCGCGAGCGGTGGGCCAATCCGCGCGCGCAGCTCGCGACGCGACGGGAGCTTTCCGCCCTTGGGGAGCGCCTCGTAGGTGCCGCCGAGGTGGATCGGCAGAATGTCGGTGCGATTCGAGAGCGCGAGGTGGCCGAGGGTCGACTTGAACTCGTGGATCGCGCCGTCGGTGCTGCGCGTGCCCTCGGGGAAGAGGAGCACGGTCTTGCCCCCGCGGATCGTGTCGCCGGCCTCGCGGAGCGCCTGCCGGATGTTGGCCTTGCGGTCGAACGCCTGCAGGTTCGTGAGCTTCTCGAAGTAGGTGCGGCGCAGCTGCCCGTCGAAGAAGTAGTCCTGCGCGGCGAGCGAGACGAGCTCGTCGCCGTAGCTGCCGAGCGCGTACTTCGCGAGGCCCATGTCGAGGTGGCTCGCGTGATTCGACACGACGATGGTGTTGCGGTTGTGGGGGATGAACGCGCGCCCCTGCACCTCGACGTTCATCATCCGGTCGTAGAAGCCCATCTGCGTACGACCGAGCAGCGACTTCGCCATCGCCGCGAGAGGTGCCGGGATGTCGAGGCTCCGCTCCTCCTCGGGCTCTTCGTCGAGGACGATGGCCGTGCGGGTCGTCCGCGCGCTCGCGCACAGCTCGGCCAGATCTCCAACGGTCTCGACGCGCCCGAGCTGCTCCTGCGGCACCGGTCGGCCGAGGCGCGCCTCGAGCGCGACCGCGAGCTCCATGGCTTGCAGCGAGTCGAGGCCGAGGTCAGCGGCGAGCGAGAGCTCGGGTCGGATCTCGGAGGCGGCGCGATTGGTGATCGCGGCAAGCGTCTGCTGCACGGTCGCGAGCGCTCCGCCTGCCGCCTGGATCGACGGGGCTGGCTCGCTGGTCGCCGCGGTGAGGCGCTCGAGGATCGCGCGGACCTCGCTGCGCTTCACCTTGCGAGTCGCGGTCTTCGGCAGGTCGGCGTCGTACAGGTGCACGACCGCGGGCTGGCAGTGACGCGGCAGCTCGGCGATCGCCTTCTTCAGCGACTGGCGGGCGCGCGCGTGCGCGGCGTGACGCGCCTCATCCTTGCCGCGCGAGGGGACCGCGAGGCACGCAACGACCTCGGTGTCGGCTCGCGAGAGGCCGACGATCGAGAGCTCCTCGACGTCGTCGACCTTGCCGAGCAGCTCCTCGACGTCATCGGGGTACACGTTCTCACCCGAAGCGCTGACGATGACATCCTTCGAGCGACCGACGAGCACGAGCTGGCCGCGCTTGTCCGTGCGCCCGAGGTCGCCGGTGTGGAGCCAGCCGTCGCCGTCGAGCACGCCGCGGGTCGCGTCCTCGTTGGCGAAGTAGCCCTGCATCACGTTGGGCCCCTTGGCCCACACCTCTCCGACACCCTCCTTGTCGGGGTTCGCGATGCGGATCTCGATGCCCGGGATCGCCTTGCCGACGTGGCCGGCGCGCGACTTCGGCGACGCCTTCGCGACGGTGAGGACGGGCGCGGCCTCGGTGAGTCCGTAACCTTCGGAGAGGGGAAGGCCAAGGCCCGCGAAGGTGTCTGCGGTCGACTTGGGGAGCGCGCTGCCGCCGCTGATGAGGTACTTCACGCGACCGCCGAATTTGTCGTGCACCGCGCCGAAGAACAGCTTGCCCGCGTCGACGCCGACGGAGCGACCGAGCATGCGGTTCAGCTCGAGGGCCCAGTCGAACGCCAGGCCGGCGACCTTGCCGCGCTCCTTCGCCTGGCTGACGATCTTACGCTCGAGCAACTGCCAGAGCGCGGGTACGCCCACCATCGCGCTGACCCTCGCCTTCGAGAGGCCCTCGCCGAGCCGCTCGGAGGTGATCTCGCCGATGTAGGTGATGCACGCGCCGGACGACAGCGGCAGCAGGAGGCCGCACGAGAACTCGAAGGTGTGGTGCAGCGGCAGGACGCTGAGGACGCCGTCTGAGGGCGTCAGCGTGAAGAGTGGTGCGATCGACGCGAGCAGCGAGGTGAAGTTCTCGTGCGTGAGCATCACACCCTTCGGCTCGCCGGTGGTGCCGCTCGTGTAGATGATGCTCGCGAGATCCGACGGCCGCACCTCGATCGACGGAGGCGAGAGCCGCGCCTCGGGACGCATGACCGCGTCGAGATCGAGGACCGTGAGCTCTGGCATCGCCTGCCGCGCGCCGAGGCCACCCGAGGACTCGACGTCCTCGCCCCAGAGGGCCACCCGAGCGCCCGACGCCTGGACGACGTTGGCGATCTGGCGTGACGAGAGCTTTGGATCCACCGGCACCGCCACGGCGCCCGCGCGGAGGATGCCGAAGTAGGCGATGGGCCACGCAGGCCGGTTCTCTCCCGAGAGGACGACGCGCGAGCCCGGGGTAACGCCCGCCGCTGCGAGCCGCGCCGCGACCGCCTCGGAGGCCGCGCGCCACTCAATGAAGGTGATCCGCGAGAGGCCGTCGTCCTCGAGCATGCGGAGGGCGACGCCGTGATCGTGGCGATCGGCCATCTCCTCGAGGAGCGCCACGAGCGTCTCGTAGCGGCGGAGTGGCTTCAGCTCGCGCTTGAGCTTCTCCTCGAACTGCGGCTCGGCCCAGCGCTCGATCGCCGGGATGTGGACCTCGTACATCCACTCGCGCCAGTCGAGCGCCTCGGGATACCAGACGAACTTCGCGCGCTCGTCCGCGGACATGCGGTCGAGGGCCGTGCGGGTGTTCGCGCAGCTGAAGATCCACTCGCACTCGACGGTGAACGGAAGGAAGAGGTCCATGATGTCGCCGAGTTTGTCCTCGGTCGCCGCGGCCTTGCGGAGGGCGCGCGCCGCCGGCTTGAAGAGCGCCGCGGCGGGGCCTACAGCGAGGGCATCGAAGACCGAGGCGATGCCGCGCTCGGCCCGCGCGATGGCGTGTGCGCCGTGGGTCTGGTACTCCTTCTTCGTCAGGTACACCGGCTCGATCCGCGCGAGGATCGCGTTCATCACGCGATTCCCGCTGTCGCCACCGTCCTGCCACTTCTTGCGCTTGTAGAGCCCGATGAGCTCCATGTAGCGCGCCATCTTGCAGGGATTCACGTCGGCGCAGCCGTACTGGTAGACCGGGCGGTGCGTGCCCTCGATGAGCTCGGCGAGCGACACGATCATCCCGCTGCAGACGAAGTCGACCGGGATGATGTCGAGGTGGACGTTCTGCTCGGCGGGGAACTGGCTCTGCCCCTTCAGCGCCATGTAGATGAACGGTGCCGAGGTGTTGATGCCCTCGTTCCATCCGGGGAACGGGTACTCGCAGGACGACTCGATGACGGCCGGCCGCACGATCGTCACCGGGACGCCCGACGCCATCAGCACCTGCTCGCCGATGCTCTTCGTGTAGGTGTAGATGTTCGACCAGCCCCAGTAGAGCGCGCGCTCCTGACCTGCCTCGATCAGCCGATCGCGGACGTACTTGCGCTTCACCTTGGCGAGTTCGTCGGCCAGCACGGTGCCGCGCGCGGGCTCGCCTCGTCGCTCGAGGTTGCCCTTCGCTTCGTCGAGGAAGGCGCTCTGGCGGTACGAGTCCTCGCAGCGGTGCCGGACGTGCTCGATGACATCGAGGCACTCGCGGATCTCGTTCTGCGAATCCCAGTGGGCTCGATCGAGCTTGCGATCGACCGGCACGCCGCCATCCGGCCTCGCGATGAGGCGCTCGCCCGGCGCGTTCTCCGCGCGCGGGAAAGGCACGTCGCGAGGATCGACCTCGTCGATGAAGCCGGTGCGGTAGCCCGCCACGTAGCAGGTCGAGGTGTGCATGATGGGCGCCGAGAGAGCGCGCGCGAGATCGATGAGGTGGTTCACGCCAAAGGCGTTGGCCTCGAGCGCCTCGTCGAGCGGTGGGTTGAAGTCGACGACGCCCGCGACGTTGACGACCGCGGCGATCTGGCCTGCGTGCTCGGCCAGGAAGGCGTCGGAGAACCCGACGCGCGGCCGCGCCATGTCTCCCGCGACGGGTGTGATCTTGTCGCGGAGGAAGGCCTCGAACGCCGCCCCCGGGTACGCCTCACGGAGCGGATCGAAGGTGGGCGACGAGGCGATGTCGGCCCAGAAGCGCTCCTCGGTCGTTTGCTCCCGCTTCGGGCGCACGACGAGGAACACGTGCCCGAGATCGGGGAAGCGGTGCAGCAGCATCGAGAGCCACACCTTGCCGAGGAAGCCGGTGCCACCTACGACGACGATCTTCTTGCCGGCGAAGAGACGCGTCGGCTCGAGGGGAGCGAGGGGCGTCGTCGTCACGGGCAGCGAGCTCTTCGAGGGGCGATCGTGGTGCGACGGGGCGAGCGTTTCCATGGCCGAAAATCGGGGGTCGGGCGTAACACGACCCGGCCACAACGACCAGCGCGCCCCGCTGCGAAGCGCGCTACGCAGTCAGAACGGGGCCGCGACGGTCACGAGGCTCAGCCGCCCGCCCCCTGCGTCAGGATCGTTGCCGCCTCTTTCTGACGGGCACACGGGGGCGCTCACGCTTCTGAGCGTGTACTCGAGCGAGCTCTTTGTCGGAAAGGCGCGCCGCGAGGACCGCGTTGCGCGGTGCGAACCGGCCGACCGCAATTCCGTGGGGCGCGTCCACCGGGGCGAAGCAGCTGCGCTGCGGCTCACGGCCTCACGACTTCGAGAGGAGCTGTCGCAGGTGGTAGGCCTGCAACGCGATGCGTCGCTCCGCGGCGTCGAGCCGGTCGGTGAGGCGTCCGATGAGCAGCGTGGGCGTGATGGTGGTCGCGAGGAACGCGGCGAGGAGCGCGGCGAAGGTCGGTTCGAGCGGCACATCGAGGGTCGGCGACCGAACGAGCAGCGCATTAGCACCTTGCTGCTCGTAGTAAGCGACGTCGAGTCCGAGCGCCGAAGCGAGGAGCGGAAGCGCGAGCGCGACCATCGAACAGGTGATCGCGGTGAGCCGCAGCGCTCGCCCGCCGCCGAGGGCATACATGAGGGCATTGGTGACGGCGTACACGGGAGTCAGGACGAGCGGGCCGTAGAACAACGAGAACGAGGTCACGCACAGCGTCGAGGCCCAAAGCGACAGGTGGAGCGCGCGGACGGTCGCGCGAGGCCGACCCTTGAGCCAGGTCGCGACGCCGAGGTTGCCGAGGACGAGCGCCGCCACGGTCGCAAACCGGCCCCAGCCATTGACGCCAAGCAATCCCAAAATTGGCACCGCGACCGCCCACGCCACGGCGCGCACCCACACGACGCGGAGCATGCCGAGGCGCCGCTGCTGCTCGATCGCCTCGAGCTCGGCGTGAGCCCCCGCGGGGACATCGTCGGGGAGCTTCGAGAACAGTTCGTTGAGGAGCGCGATGGCGCCTGGGTTCGCGGGCTCGAGGACGAGGGCCCGCCCGACCTCGCGGAGCGCGTCGAGTCGGGTGGCGCTCGCGCGCGCGAGCTCGGCGGCCTTCGTCACGTGCACCTGCACGCGCTCACGACGGCGCTGCTCCTCGCGCTCGCCGTCGAGGTAGCGCTCGACCGCCTCGGCGAGCTCACGCGCCGTCGCGATGCGCTCGTGTGCCGAGACGGCGGTAGCTTTCGTCACGAGCCCCAGGAGCTCGGGCGCGATCGACGCGCTCGATGGGCGTAGGCCGAGCGGCGGCGTAGGGCCTGTGAGGGTCGCGGCGAGCACCTCGTCGATCGTCGCCTGCCCGTGGAGCGGCTCGAGCACGAGGATCTCGTAGAGAATCGCACCGAGCGCGTAGACGTCCGCGCGACCGTCGAGCACGTCGACATGTCCAGCGACCTGCTCGGGCGCCATGTAGCCGGGCGTGCCGAGGATCGAGCCATCGAGCGTCGCGCCGCGGGCCACGTCCTCGGTGGGCGCGCCGGCGTCGGCGCGGGTGTCGACCGCCCCCGAGAGCCGCGCGAGCCCCCAGTCGAGGACATGGAGCTCGCCGAAATCGCCGAGCATCACATTCGCCGGCTTGAGGTCGCGGTGAACGACGCCGCGCCGGTGCGCGTACTCCACGGCGAGCGCGAGCTGCACGAACGCCGCGAGGAGCTTGCGGACGGGATATCGCACTTGAGTCGGCGCGTGGCTCTGGGCGAGGCGCGCGAGGATCGTCTCCAGGCTCGCGCCGCGGACGCGCTTCATCGTGAAGAAGAGCTGGCGCTCGGCGGTGAGCCCGAGGTCGTAGATCGGGACGACCGCGGGGTGCTCGAGCTGCCCCTGAACGCGCACCTCTCGCAGGAACCGATCCCTGCCGACCTGCTCGAGCGCGCGGCGCATTGTCTTGACCGCCACCTCGCGGCCGACGACCGCGTCCCGCGCGAGGCGCACCTCGCCCATGCCACCTTCGCCGAGCAGGCCTCGGTCGACGTAGCGCTCCTAGAACCGGGTGCGCGAGAGATCGTCGCCCGGCTGCTCCTCGGCGGGGAACGGCGCGGTCTGGTGGAGCAGCTCGAGGCTCCGAAACGAGACGAGCTCGACCGCGTCTTCGGGCAGCACGTCGGTCCCGAGCGGCGCCCGCGCGGAGGGGGCGCCGACGGCTCGAGCCGCCGCTCGCCCGAGCTCGGTCGACGCGAGGAGGAGCGTCCTCGCCTGCTCGGGCTCACGCGTCGACATCGCCCAACTATAACCACGTGCGGCTCGGGGGCGCTACCAACGCACGGCGGTCGCGGCTCGGCTTGCGCGCCCCACCAAGGCGCAGCCATGATGGGGCGCATGTCGATCGAGCCTGAGCTTCGAGCCCTGTCCGAGCGCGCCCTCATTTGCCCCGCCCCGACGCTCGCGACCATCGCCGTCTCGGGTGCCGACCGGCTGACGTGGCTCGGAGGAATGGTGACGGGCGACGTGAAGGGCCTGCTACCGGGAAGCGCGTGCCGCACGCTGATCGTGGGGACGACCGGGCGGCTCCTCGCGGACGTGTGGGTGCTCGTCGCCGCGGAGCGCGTCCTCGTCGGCGTCCCCCGCGAGCACGTCGAAGGCGTGCGCTCGCACCTCGAGGCGCACCTCGTCATGGAAGACGCGGAGCTCACACTCGAGAACGGACCGGTGTGGTGGTTCGCCTATGGGCCAGAGGCTGCCGCCGTCGCCGCGGTCGGCGAGCGGCTCGGCGCCACGGTCGGCCGCGGCTCGCTCGTCGGGCTCGAGGTCGCGGCGATGGCGATCCCGCCTGGCGCTGCGCGGAACCTCGCCGAGGACCTCACCGCGCCAACGGGCGCCCTGCTCGCGACGCCGGAGGGGTGGCAGCGCGTGCGCGTCGAGCGCTTGCTCCCCGAGGCTGGGCTCGACTTCGAGCTCGGCGGCTACCCGCAGGAGGCGCGGCTCGAGCGCTTCGCGGTGTCGTTCCAGAAGGGCTGCTACGTGGGCCAAGAGGCGGTCTACATGCTCGAGAAGCGTGGGCACGCCCCGAAGCGCCTCGCGCGCGTCCGGGTACGAGGGCGCGCGGACATCTCGACCGGGGAGGAGGTCCTCGCCGAGGACGGCAGCGTCGCGGGCACGGTGGCGACGGTCTCTCCCGACGGGGCAGACGCCTGGGTGCTCGCGCTGCTGCGGTTCAAGCACACCACGACCGGCACCGCGCTCCGCATCGGCGGCGCGAGCGCCGAGGTGTCGGAGCCAGCAGATTGAGCTCGCTCAACCGTCGCCGCCGCGCCACTGCGGGTTCGCAAGTCGACCGACGCAGCGCTCGGCGCGGGGGCTCGGAAACCGCACTTCACTTGTCGCGAGCCCACCTGCGTGCTTGAAATCTCGGCTTAACGCGCGAAAATGCTGGAGACTCGCGCGCAAGGTTCGCATGATTGGACGCACGATCGCAGGGCGCTACAAAATCTCGACTCAGCTGGGCGAGGGTGGCATGGGCTCGGTGTGGCGGGCCCAGCACCTCACGCTCGGCTCCCCGGTCGCGATTAAGCTGATCGACGAGCGCATCATGGGCAACACCGAGGTGCTCGCCCGGTTCGAGCGCGAGGCTCAGGCCGCTGCGAACCTGCGCAGCCCGCACGTGGTGCAAGTCCTCGATTATGGCGTCGACGACGGCACGCCGTTCATCGCCATGGAGCTCCTCGACGGCGAGAGCCTCGAGGATCGCCTCGCCCGCTTCGGGCGCCTCGACACGGTCGAGACGGCCATGATCATGACGCACGTCGGCCGCGCCATCAGCAAAGCGCACGAGGCCGGGATCACGCATCGCGACCTCAAGCCAGCCAACATTTTCCTCGTCCGAAACGACGACGAGGTCGTCGCGAAGGTGCTCGACTTCGGGGTCGCGAAGACGCAAGCGCCGGCTGGATCGGCAACCCGCACCGGGCACCTGATCGGCACCCCTGCGTACATGAGCCCCGAGCAGGCTCAGGGCAACAAGAGCGTGGACGGGCGCACCGATCTCTGGGCGATGGGTGCCATCGCCTTCGAGTGCCTCCTCGGGAGAATGGTCTTCGAAGGTGATGCGATGGGAGACCTGATCCTCCAGATTTGCGCGAAGCCATTGCCCGTGCCTTCGGCGATTGCTTCGGTCCCCGAGGGCTTCGACGACTGGTTCGCGCGGGCGCTCGCTCGCGAGCCCGATTCTCGCTTTCAATCCGCGAAGGAGCTGGTCGACAGCCTACGCCAGGTGCTTGGCGTCTCGCCGGCTCGCTCGACCGCTTCGCCCACCGGTTCGACGCTTCGCGGGCTGGGCCCCGACGGCGACGGTGCGCCCCCAAAGTCCGTTCGGATCACGCCGGCCGGCGCAATCCCCGTCACGGGGAGTGACGCCGAGTCGGTCGCATCCGCACGAACGATCGCACACGGCGAGCCACAACCCAGTCTCCACCGCGAGGCGACCGCACCAAAGTCCAGCGACGCGGCGACCCAGGGAACCTTCACGCACGGTCCTGACGCGATCCCGACGACCTCCAGCCCTCGGCGGCTGGGAACGGCGCTCCTAGGAATCGCGGCGCTCGCGGCCGTAGGAATTTTCTCGGCGCGACGACTCACCGC